>DATDJF010000097.1:0-32979 GCA_036520715.1 Burkholderiaceae bacterium
GTAGACGTAGGCCACGCCACCCGACATGCCGGCGGCGAAGTTGCGGCCGGTCTTGCCGAGCACGACGGCCGTGCCGCCCGTCATGTACTCGCAGCCGTGGTCGCCCGTGCCTTCGACGACCGCGGTTGCGCCCGAGAAACGCACCGCGAACCGCTCGCCGGCGACGCCGCGGAAGAATGCCTCGCCGCTGGTCGCGCCGTAGAGCACGGTGTTGCCGACGATGATGTTGCTCGTCGCCTCGCCGCGGAAATCGATGCTCGGCCGGATCGCCAGGCGCCCGCCCGAGAGGCCTTTGCCGGTGTAGTCGTTCGCATCGCCGATCAGGTATAGCGTGATGCCCTTGGCGAGGAAGGCGCCGAAGCTCTGCCCGCCGACGCCTTCCATCTGCATGAAGATGGTCTGGTCGGGCAAGCCCTCGGGGTGGCGGCGCACGAGCTCGCCCGACAGCATCGCACCGACGGTGCGGTTGCCGTTTCTCGTCTCCTCCATGAATTGCACCTTCTCGCCGCGCTCGAGAGCAGGCAGGCACTTCTGGATCAGGCGCACGTCGAGCGCGCGCTCCAGTCCGTGATCCTGCGCCTCGACCTGGTAGCGCGGCACGTCGGCAGGCGCGGCCGGCTGGTGGAAGATGCGGGCGAAGTCGAGCCCGCGCGCCTTCCAGTGCTCGATGCCCTTCTTCGTGTCGAGCAGATCGCTGCGGCCGATCATCTCGTCGAACGTGCGCAGGCCGAGTTGGGCCATGATGCGACGCGCCTCTTCGGCGACGAAGAAGAAGTAGTTCACCACGTGCTCGGGTCGGCCCTTGAACTTGGCGCGCAGCACCGGGTTCTGCGTCGCGACGCCAACCGGGCAGGTGTTCAAGTGGCACTTGCGCATCATGATGCAGCCCTCGGCCACCAGCGGCGCGGTGGCGAAGCCGAACTCGTCGGCGCCGAGCAGCGCACCGATGACGACATCGCGCCCGGTCTTCATCTGGCCGTCGGCCTGCACGCGGATGCGCCCGCGCAGGCGGTTGAGCACCAGGGTCTGCTGGGTTTCGGCCAGGCCGAGCTCCCACGGCGTGCCGGCATGCTTGATGCTCGACCACGGCGAGGCGCCGGTGCCGCCATCGTGGCCGGCGATCACCACGTGGTCGGCCTTGCACTTGGCCACGCCTGCCGCGACCGTGCCGACACCCACCTCGGACACCAGCTTCACGCTCACCCCGGCACGCGGGTTGGCGTTCTTCAGGTCGTGGATCAGTTGCGCCAGGTCTTCGATCGAATAGATGTCGTGGTGCGGCGGCGGGCTGATCAGGCCGACGCCGGGTACGGAGTGGCGCAAGTAGCCGATGTACTCGCTGACCTTGCCGCCCGGCAACTGGCCGCCCTCGCCGGGCTTGGCGCCCTGCGCCATCTTGATCTGCAACTGGTCGGCCGACACCAGGTACTCGGTGGTCACGCCGAAACGGCCCGATGCCACCTGCTTGATGCGCGAGCGCAGGCTGTCGCCGTCCTTCAGCGCGTAGTCGGACTGGACCACCTTGCCGCCGATCACGTCGGACAACCTGGTGCCGTCGGTGATCTTGATGCCCTTCATCTCGTTGCGATAACGCGCCGGATCCTCACCGCCTTCGCCGGTGTTGCTCTTGCCGCCGATGCGGTTCATCGCCACCGCCAGTGTGGTGTGCGCTTCGGTGGAGATCGAGCCGAGCGACATCGCACCGGTGGCGAAGCGCTTGACGATCTGGGCTGCCGGCTCGACCTCGTCGATCGGTATCGCCTTGGCCGGATCGACCTTGAACTCGAACAAGCCGCGCAGCGTCATGTGGCGGCGCGACTGGTCGTTGATGAGCTGCGCATACTCGCGATAGGTGTCGAAGCGGTTCGCGCGCACGCTGTGCTGCAGCTTGGCGATCGCGTCGGGCGTCCACATGTGCTCTTCGCCGCGCGTGCGCCAGGCGTACTCGCCGCCGGCGTCGAGCATCTGCGCGAGCACCGGGTCGGCGCCGAAGGCGGCGCGGTGCATGCGCAAGGCCTCTTCGGCGACCTCGAACACGCCGATGCCTTCCACCTGCGACGCCGTGCCACGGAAGTACTTGTCGACGAAGGCCTTGGACAGGCCGATGGCCTCGAAGATCTGTGCGCCGCAGTACGACATGTAGGTGCTGATGCCCATCTTGGACATCACCTTGGACAGGCCCTTGCCGATCGCCTTGATGTAGTTGGTGATCGCCTTGTCGGGCGACAGCTCGCCCGGCAGCTCGCGGTGCCATTCGATCAGCGACTCGAGCGCCAGGTAGGGGTGCACGGCTTCGGCGCCGTAGCCCGCCAGCACGGCGAAGTGGTGCACTTCGCGTGCCGAGCCCGTCTCGACCACCAGGCCGGCGGTGGTGCGCAACCCTTCGCGCACCAGGTGATGGTGCACCGCCGACAGCGCCAGCAGCGCGGGGACCGCTACCTGCTCGCGGCCGACTCGACGGTCGGTGATGATCAGGATGTTGTTGCCGCCGCGGATGGCATCCACCGATTCGGCGCACAGCGACGCCAGCTTGGCCTCGATGCCTTCGCGGCCCCAGGCCAACGGGTAGGTGATGTCGAGCTCGTGGCTCTTGAACTTGCCCGAGGTGTGGCGCTCGATGTCGCGCAGCCGCGCCATGTCGTCGAAGTCGAGCACCGGCTGGTGCACCTCCAGACGCATCGGCGGGTTGATCGCGTTGATGTCCAGCGGGTTCGGCTTGGGACCGATGAAGCTGTTGAGCGACATCACGATCGCTTCGCGGATCGGGTCGATCGGCGGGTTGGTCACCTGCGCGAACAACTGCTTGAAGTAGTTGTAGAGCGACTTGTTCTTGTCCGACAGCACTGCCAGCGGCGAGTCGTTGCCCATCGAACCGACGGCTTCTTCGCCGTTGGCCGCCATCGGCGCCAGCAGGAACTTCATGTCCTCCTGGGTGTAGCCGAAGGCTTGCTGGCGATCGAGCAGCGTGTCGCTCGACGGCGCCGGGCCGCCGCGGGCATCGATCGAGTCCAGGCGCACCCGCACGGTTTCGATCCACTGGCGGTACGGCTTGGCGAAGGCGAGCTGGTGCTTCAATTCGTCGTCGTCGACGATGCGGCCCTGCTCGAGGTCGATCAGGAACATCTTGCCCGGCTGAAGACGCCACTTCTTGACCACCTTGGCTTCGGGAATCGGCAGCACGCCCGATTCGGAGGCCATGACGACGATGTCGTCGTCGGTGACGAGGTAACGCGCCGGACGCAGGCCATTGCGGTCGAGCGTGGCGCCGATCTGCTTGCCGTCGGTGAACACCATCGCGGCAGGGCCGTCCCACGGCTCGAGCATCGCGGCGTGGTATTCGTAGAACGCGCGCCGGCGCGGGTCCATCAGCTCGTGCTGCTCCCACGCCTCCGGGATCATCATCATCGCGGCGTGTGCCAGGGGGTAGCCCGCCATCACCAGCAACTCGAGCGCGTTGTCGAAGATCGCGGTGTCGCTCTGGCCTTCGAAGCTGATCGGATAGAGCTTCTTCAGGTCGTCGCCGAGCACCGGCGACTTCATCACGCCCTCGCGCGCGCGCATCCAGTTGAAGTTGCCCTTGACGGTGTTGATCTCGCCGTTGTGGGCGACCATGCGGTAGGGGTGCGCGAGCGGCCACTCGGGGAACGTGTTGGTCGAGAAGCGCTGGTGCACCAGCGCGAGGGCCGACACCACGCGTGGATCCTGCAGGTCCTGGTAGTACTGGCCGACCTGGTCGGCCAGCAGCAGGCCCTTGTAGATCACCGTGCGGCAGCTCATGCTCGGCACGTAGTACTCGCGGCTGTGCGTGAGCTTGAGTGCCTGGATCGCCGCCGATGCGGTCTTGCGGATCACGTAGAGCTTGCGCTCGAGCGCGTCCGGCACGATGACGTCGGGCCCGCGGCCGATGAAGATCTGGCGGATCACCGGCTCCTTGGAGCGCACCGCCGGCGACATCGGCATCGCGCGGTCGACGGGCACGTCGCGCCAGCCGATCAGCGTCTGCCCCTCGGCCTTGACCGCGCGCGCGAGCTCCTGCTCGCAGGCCAGCCTGGAGGCGTGCTCTTTGGGCAGGAAGATCATGCCGACGCCGTACTCGCCGGGCGGCGGCAGGTGAATGCCGAGCGCGGCCATCTCGCTGCGGTAGTACTCGTCGGGAATCTGGATCAGGATGCCGGCGCCGTCGCCCATCAGCTTGTCGGCCCCCACCGCGCCACGATGGTCGAGGTTGGCCAGGATCTGCAGGCCCTGCTCGATGATCTGGTGCGAGCGCTGGCCCTTGATGTGCGCGACGAAGCCGACGCCGCAGGCATCGTGTTCGTGGGCGGCGCTGTACAGCCCCTCGCGCGCGGCATCGGCCAACAGGTCGTCCTGGGTCTTTGCGATCGGCTGATGGCTCATTGGCTACTCCCTGACGGCTCCTGCCGAAATCTAATGCACCGCAGCAATCGGCACAACGAATTTAAACGGGGTCAGATCCCATTAAATTCGCTGCGGCTCGAACTGAATCTATTAATTGGGGACAGATGACATGCATTGCCTGTTTGTGCGCTTGCAAGAAGCACGCCCATGCGCGGTCAGGTGGCAACCTTGCGAGGCCGGCCTCGCGGACGCGGCTCGACCCGGCGTGGCGACATGCGATGCAGCACATCGAGGAAGGCCGGCGACCCCACTGGCCAGCCGCGATGCACGGCAGCGGTCAGGCGTGCCGCGCGCTCGTTGCCCAGCGGCTCTTCCAGCAGGGCTCGATAGGCCGCGCAGCGATCGAACGGTGTATTTCCCAGCGCCCAGTACCCCGGTGCGTCAGTGAGCGGCAACTCTGCACCCAGCCCAGCATGCTGACGAGCGCTCGACCAGGCCGTCGACAGGGCGTCGGGCAAAGAGCCTTCTCGCGTCGGGGCCTGGTCGACGAAGACCATCGCCTCGAGCAGCGCTGCACCGCCTTCGACCACCGTGGCCCGATAGCGACCGTCCCACACGCCACCGCTGCGACCGTGGCGCCTGTTGAGTCCAGCGGAAAAGCGCCGACCCAAGGCTTGCAACGCGCGGCCCACGGCCTGTGCGCTTGCCGGTGTGCAGAGCAGCCAGACGTGGTCGTCCAGCAGTGCATAGGCATGCAACGCCACCCGCTCGGCCTCGCATGCGTGCTGCAAGGCCGTCAGGAACGCCGAGCGATCGACGTCGTCACCGAAAACGGGATGGCCGCTGTGCCCGCGCAGCAGCACGAGGTGGGCGTGATCGGCGACAGCCAGGCGAGCCAGCCGAGCCACGAACGAATGCCTCGAGTCAGCTCATGCGCCGTGGCGGACGCACTCGACGACCTCACGCACCAGGTCGTCGCTGGCACCTTGCACCACGGCGCGGCCTCGCCCGGCGAGCAGCGTGAACCGGATATCGCCATCGCGCGCCTTCTTGTCCAGGCGCATCAATTCGAGGTAACGGTCCGCGGTGAGCGACGGCGCGCAGATCGGCAGCCCGCAGCGTGACAGCAGAGCCACCAGCCGCGCGCTGATCTGTTGGTCGGTCAGGCCCAGGCGAGCCGACAGCTGCGCCGCCAGCACCATGCCGGCGGCGACCGCTTCGCCGTGCAACCAGGTGCCGAATCCGAGGCCGGCTTCGATCGCGTGCCCGAAGGTGTGGCCGAAGTTGAGCACGGCGCGCAGGTCGCCCTCGCGTTCGTCGCGCGCCACGATGTCGGCCTTGATTTCACACGATCGCTTCACTGCATGCAGCAGTGCTTGCGGCTCGCGCGCCAGCAAGTCGTCCGCGTGACGTTCGAGCCACTCGAAGAACGCCCAATCGGCGATCGGCCCGTATTTGATGACCTCGGCGAGGCCCGCGCGCAGCTCCCGCTCGGGAAGCGTGCTCAAGGTATCGAGATCGCACACCACCACCCGCGGCTGGTGGAACGCACCGATCATGTTCTTGCCCAGCGGGTGGTTGATCGCGGTCTTGCCGCCCACCGACGAGTCGACTTGCGCCAGCAGCGTGGTCGGCAATTGCACGTGCGGCACGCCGCGCATGAAACAAGCCGCTGCGAACCCAGCCATGTCGCCCACCACGCCGCCGCCGAGCGCATAGACCGTGGTGTGGCGATCGCAACGCGACTGCAGCAGCGCGTCGAACACCCGGTTCAACGTGGACCAGTCCTTGTGCTGCTCGCCGTCGGGCAACTCGACGCTGTGCACCCGGCGGTGGCGCTCGCGCAGCGCGCCCAGCAGGCGATCCAGGTACAACGGCGCCACCGTTGCATTGGTGACGACCATCGCGCCGGTGCCCACGGGGGGTGAGCGCCACGCCGAGGCGTCGTCGAGCAAGCCGTGCCCAATGAGGACGTCATAGCTGCGCTCGCCCAACTCGACCGCCACGCGCTGCACCGCGGCGCCGGAGGCTTGGAGGTGAACGCCGGACATGCCTCTAGTGTAGGGGCCGCCCCGGAACGGTCGCTCGCTCAGCTGTCTCGGCGCTCGGGCGCCAGCGGTGACGGCACCTGCGAAGGGTCGACCACGCCAGCCAACTCCAACTGCATCAGGATCATGCCCGAGAGGATCTTGACCGATGGCCTGCCGGTCTCGATGACGAATCGAGCGCACTCGCGATACCAGGGATCGCGCTCCTCGAACAGGTCGCGCAACTTGCGCATCGGATCGCCGACCTGGAGCAGCGGCCGGTGCGTGTCGTGGCGCAGTCTTCGCATCAACTCCTCGGGGGTCGAGCGCAGGTACACGACCACTGCGCGCGACGCCAACTCCCGACGATTGGCCTCGCGAACGACCGTACCGCCACCGGTGGCCAGCACCATCTGGTCGCGATGCAACAAGCTCGCGAGCACCGTTTGCTCGACGTCGCGAAACGCCGCCTCGCCGCGTTGCTCGAAGTAGGCGCGGATGCCGCAGCCGATCTGGCGCTCGATCTCCGCGTCGGCGTCGGCAAACCCCCAGTTCAGCCGGCGCGCAAGCTGCCGCCCGACGCTGGATTTGCCGCTGCCGGGCATGCCGACCAACGCGACAACGGTCATCGGGTCTGCGGCTCCTCAAAGAAAAGCGCCGGCCCGCGGCCGGCGCTTGGACTGCATGCGATCAGCGTGCCGCCGTCCGGTCGGTGACGATCTTGGGCGTCAGGAACACCAGCAACTCCGTCTTGTTGGACGTGCGTTGGGTGTTCTTGAACAGGTAGCCGAGCACCGGCACATCGCCCAGCAGCGGAACCTTGTTGGTTTCGTCGCGCTCGGTCTGCGTGAAGATGCCCCCGATGACGACCGTGCCGCCGTTCTCGACCAGCACTTGCGTCTTGACGTGCTTGGTGTCGATGGCAAAGCCGGCTGCGGTGTTGCGACCGACGCTGTCCTTGTTGACATCGACGTCGAGGATCACGTTGCCTTCGGGCGTGATCTGAGGCGTGACTTCCAGCTTCAGGTTGGCCTTGCGGAACTGGATCGACGTCGCACCGCTGGAAGTGGCCACTTGATACGGCAACTCCTCACCTTGTTCGATCAGCGCCTTGATCTGGTCGGCGGTGATCACGCGCGGGCTGGAGATGATCTTGCCCTTGCCGTCGGCTTCCAGCGCCGACAACTCGAGGTTGAGGAACTTGTTCGCCGAGGCGCTGAACAGCGACAGCGCGAACGACGCGGCAGTGGCACCCCCCATCGCGCTGGTGTTGGCGGGCAGGCTGACGAACTGGGTGTTCGGGATGTAGCTGCCGGAGGTGATCACGGCCTGGCCCGTTTGTTCACCGACGCCCAGATAGTTGCCGGTTGGCAGCGACACGCGGGTGTTGCCACCACCGACGCCATAGCCGGGATTGGCCGCATTGAGGTCGAGCGCACCGAGCTTGGCGCCCAGGGCACGGCCAAACTTGTCGTCGGCCTCGACGATGCGCGCCTCGATCATGACCTGCCGCACCGGAATGTCGATCTTGGCGATCAACGCCTGCACTTCCTCCAGCTTCGACGGGATGTCGGTGATGAATAGCTGGTTGGTGCGGGATTCGGAAATCACGCTGCCGCGCGGGCTCAGGATGCGGCCGGATTGGGTACCCGGCGCTCCGCTCTGGCCGGTGATGCCCTTCGCCACATCGTCGGCCTTGGTGTAGTTGAGCTGGAACGACTGCGTGCGCACCGGCTCCAGATCGGTGATCTGCTTGCGCGACTCCAGATCGAGCTTCTCCTTAGCCGCGAGCTCATCCTTCGGCGCGATCCACAAGACGTTGCCCGACTTGCGAACGCCCAGGCCCTTGCTTTGCAGAATGATGTCCAGCGCCTGATCCCACGGCACGTCCTTCAGGCGCAGCGTCACGCTGCCGGTGACGGTGTCGCTGGTGACGACGTTGAAGTTGGTGAAGTCGGCGATCACCTGCAGCAGTGCCCGAACTTCGATGTTCTGGAAGTTCAGCGACAGCTTCTCGCCGGCATAGCCGGGTCCTTGCGTCAGCTTGTTCGGATCGACCTTCAACTGCCGGACCTCGAGCACGAACTGGTTGTCGGTCTGGTAGGCGCTGTGTTCCCACGAGCCGCGCGGATCGACGACCAGTCGCACGCGGTCGCCGGCTTGGGTGGCAGACACCGTTTGCACCGGCGTGCCGAAGTCCGTCACGTCGAGACGGCGTCGCAGCGCGTCCGGAAGCGTCGAGCGCAGGAACTCGACCACCAGGCTCTGACCCTGCTGGCGAATATCCACTCCGACCTGGGTATTGGCGAGACCGACCACCACACGCCCGGCGCCATCGGGGCCACGGCGGAAATCGATGTCCTTCAAGGGCAACTGATCGCGGTTCTGGCTAGCGGCGAAGTGCACCGGCTCGCCGGTCGGGCTGGTGGCGCCCGCGGTGGCGGTCCCCCCGCTGCCTTCGAGCACAACAACCAAAACCTTGCCCTGCAACTCAGCCCTGTAGTTGGAGGCCGCCTTCAGGTTGAACACCAAGCGCGTGCGGTCGCCGGCCTGGGCCACGCTGACCGAGCGCAGGTTGCCCTGGTTGATGTCGACGGTGGAGCGTCCCAGCCCGTTGCCGATGCCCGGCAGGTCGAGCGCGACGCGCGGCGGCGCTTGCACGGTGAAGCCGGCGGGCAACGCACCCAGCGGTTCGGCCAACTCGATGCGGACCACTTCGCTGCCGCCTTGCTGGGTGCTGGTGATGGCCTGAATGGTGTTCTGGGCCCAGCCCACCAGCGGTGCGGCGAGCGCCACCACGAAGGCAGCCGCCTGAAGGCGCCACTTCGACATATTGAGGTTCTCCCACTTCTGATTCATCGCGCCTTCTCCTGCAGCTGCAGCGTGCCGGGCCGCTCGATCCATTCGCCGGCTGCATCCTGAACGATCTCGCGCAGCGCGATCTCGGTCTCGGTGATCTTCAAGATCTTTCCGTAGTTCTGGCCCAGGTAGTCGCCCACCTTCACCTGGTAGAGCAGGTTGTCGACCTTCAGCAGGGCAAAGGGCCGCCCCTGCTTGGTCACGCTGCCCACCATGTTCATGCCGTCGAGCGTGTAGAACTCCAACGGCTCCTTGCGCCGATTCAGTTCAGCGGCCACCAGCGAATTCGGCTGCTTGGCCTCTTGCTTGAGCGCGACGGAAAGTTTTTGGTTACTGAACGGTTCGACCGACTGCAAGCTCGCGTACGGTGCGGGGTCGAACTTCTTGGGCGGCGTCAGCGGTGTGATGCTGGGCTTGACCTCGCGCCGTTGCTGGTCCATCCAGCCTTGCAGCTCATCGGTGTCGGCGCCGCAGCCGACCAGCGACGCGCCCAATGTCGCCAGTGCGATCCACTTGATGCGGCCTGTGATCATTTCTTGGCTCCCGCGGCCTTGGCAGCGGCCCTGCGTTGCGCGTCGACCTCGCTGGTGTCGAGGTAGCGATAGGTGCGCGCCGTGGCATCCATCGCCAGGTTGCCGCTGGTATCTTTCTGCACGGGCGCGATGTTCAGGTTGTGCAGTGTCACGATGCGCGACAGGTTGGCCACGTCAGCCGCGAAAGAGCCGAGATCGTGATAGCGCCCGCTGATCCGGATCGCGATCGGCAGCTCGGCGTAGTACTCCTTGACTTCCACCTGGCCGGGCCTGAACAGTTCGAACTGCAGCCCGCGGCCGAGGCCCGCCTGGTTGATGTCCGACAGCAGTGCGTCCATCTCCGCCTTGCCGGGCAACTGCTTCTCGAGCTGGGTGACGTACTCCTGCACCTGCAGCTTCTGCTTGCGCAACTCGGTCAGGTTGACCGCCTGCGCGAGCTTGCCCCGGTAGTCGGCTTTCAGCGTCGGCTCGCGGTCGCGCTCGGTCTGCAATTCATCGGCGGCGCCCTGCAACACCAGGAACCAACCGATCACCACGACCGCCAGCGCGGCGCCGAGCCAGGCCGCTAGCTTGGGTAGTGCGGGCCACTGGCCGGGTTCGCGCGCGTTGAGGCCGCGGAACTGCGACGCCGCGTGGTCAAGGAAGGTCGTTACGTCGAATTGGCGTGAACGGGTAGCCATGTGTCACCTCTTCACGCTGACTTGCCCGCAGCCGCGGCGGCCGGCGCCGGCGCCGAGCCAGCAGGCGCCGGCGGTGCCGGCCGCTTCATCGTGATGCGCATCGAAAAGTCGAACAAGCGACGCTGCTCCTTGTTGGCCGTGGTCATGTTGACTGCCTTGATCTCCACCAGCTCGGGGCGCTCCAGCCACTTGGAGTTGTATTGGGTGTTGCGCAGAAACTCCGACACGCGTTCGTTGGTCTGCGCCACGCCAGCCACGGTGACGACCCCGCCGTTCTGGCGGATCGCGGTGAGATAGATGCCCTCGGGTGTCTGCTTGACCAGCTCGTCGAGCAGGTAGACCGGGATGTTGCGGTTGGTCTGCAGATCCTCCACCGCCCGCTGGCGCGCCTTCAGCGCCTCGATCTCGTTGCGCAGGTTGGCAATGTCCTTGATCTGCGTTTCCAGCTTGACAATCTCGCCCTTCAGGAAGCTGTTGCGGGCCTGTTGTGCCGACGTCAGCTGCTGAAGCAGCGAATACCAGATCCCGACCACCACCGCGCCGACCACGGCGGCAATGCCCAGAGCCACGAAGAAGGCACGTTTGCGTGCAACCCGCTTTTCCTCGCGGTGCGGAAGTAGGTTGATCAGAATCACTGCACGAACCTCCGCATCGCCAGGCCGCACGCCGTCAGGTACGACGCCGCCTCACGACGCATCTTCGCCTCGCGAATCCCAGAGCCCAAGCGCATGTTGTCGAACGGATTGACGACCATCGATGCGAAGCCCGTCAACTCGGTGACGCGATCCTTCAGCCCGGGCAGGGTTGCCGTGCCGCCGGACAGCATCACGTAGTGCACCTTGTGGTGCGGCGTGCTGGTGAAGAAGTACTGCAGCGCACGCCCGATTTCCTGCGACAGGCTGTCGACGAAAGGCACCAGGATCGACGCCTCGTAGTCTTCGGGCAGGTCACCCGCCAGCTTCTTGCCCTCGGCCTCTTCGAAAGAGAAGCCGTACTGGCGCGAGATCAGCTGCGTCAACTGCGAACCGCCGAAGGCCTGGTCGCGGTCGTACAGCATTTCCTCGTCGCGCAGCACTTTGAGGCCGGTGGTGTCGGCGCCGATCTCGAACAACGCCACCAGCGCGTCCTTGCCTTCGTTGGGCAGCGCGGAGATCACGCGGCTCATGGCCAGACGCGACGCATGCGATTCGATGTCGAGCACCACGGGCTTGAGCCCGGCGGCTTCGGCAAGGCCCTGGCGGTCTTGCACACGATCCTTGCGCGACGCAGCGATCAGCACCTCGACGTCACCGACGGAGGTGGGACTCGGGCCGATCACGCAGAAGTCCAGGCTCACCTCGTCCAGCGAGAACGGGATGTACTGGTTGGCCTCGGACTCGACCTGCAGCTCGAGCTCCTCTTCGCGCAAACCCGCCGGCAGCATGATCTTCTTGGTGATGACCGCCGACTGCGGCATCGCCATCACGACCTGCTTGGTCTTGGATCCGCTCTTTTGCACCACGCGCCGCACGGCATCGGCGACCTCGTCGAACTTCTCGATCTGGCCGTCGGTAATCCAGCCCTTCTCGAACGGCTCCGACGCGAAGCGTTCGAGGACGAATTCGCCACCGGTGGTCTGCCCCAGTTCAACCAGCTTCGCACTCGACGAACTGATGTCGAGGCCGATGACGGGTGGGTGCTTGCGACCCAGCAACAGGTCCAAAAAACTCACGGATTGAGTCTCCCAACGCGCACGGCAGAAGGCCGCACACGCTCTTAATAAGTCACTTCAATGCTAGCAGTAAAGCCCTTGTGCACCAACGACAAATTCCCGCTACCGTCGGCTCGTTCGTTGTGAATGACCGACGCGCTGTCAGCCTCTTTCACGACCGAAAACCGCAGTAGGCCATGGCTGCGCATGAGCCCGGTTTGTGACGAGCGAGAAGCAGTTCACACTTCACTCGGGTTCGTGGGGAGCGCGTTCCTATAATCGAGCGCACCGTATGACCGACACCGCGCGCGCCGATGCGGCGCCACCAGCCAACGCCCGCTGGGATCCGACGAAAAATTGGCCCCCCTGGGCGCGAGTGTTATCGCGTGTGTTTTTCTGGGCCATGGGGCTTTCACTGGCCGCACTGGCCGCTGCGTTGACGCTGGTGATCCTGGCGTTGTCAGTGGCCTACCCCAACTTGCCCGACATCGCAGGCCTGAGCGACTACCGGCCCAAGCTGCCGCTGCGTGTGCTGTCTGCCGATGGCGTGCTGCTGGGTGAGTTCGGCGAGGAGCGTCGCCAGTTCACCCCGATCGCACAGATCCCCAAGGTGCTGAAAGACGCCGTCCTGGCGATCGAGGACGCCCACTTCTACGAGCACGGTGGCGTCGACTACAAGGGTGTGCTGCGTGCCGGCCTGGCCAGCCTGAGTGAGTTCAAGAGCCAGGGCGCGTCGACCATCACGATGCAGCTGGCGCGCAACTTCTATCTGTCGACCGAGAAGACCTTCACCCGCAAGATCTACGAGATCCTGCTGGCTCTGAAGATCGAGAACCAGCTGTCGAAGGAGCAGATTCTCGAGGTCTACATGAACCAGATCTACCTCGGCCAGCGAGCCTACGGGTTTGCTGCAGCCAGCGAGGTCTACTTCGGCAAGTCGCTGCCCGACGTCACGGTGGCCGAGGCGGCGATGCTGGCCGGCCTGCCCAAGGCGCCTTCGGCCTACAACCCGATTGCCAACCCGCGGCGGGCCAAGTCGCGACAGCTGCACATCATCGATCGCATGGTCGACAACGGCTTCATCTCCAGCGAGCAGGCGGAGGCCGCGCGCCAGCAGTCGCTTCGTTATCGCACGGCCACGGAAACCAAGGTGCACGCCCAGTACGTGGCCGAGACCGTGCGCCAGCTCATCTATGCCCAGTACGGCGAAGACACCTACTCGCGCGGTCTGAACGTGCACGTCACGATCGACTCGTCGGACCAGGAGATCGCCTATCGCGCGTTGCGCCGCGGCCTGATGGACTACGAGCGCCGGCAGGTCTACCGCGGACCCGAGGCGTACGTGGACCTGCCCTCTGACCCCAAGGAGGTGGATTCGCGCATCGCCGAAGCGCTGGCCGACCACCCGGACAACGACGAGTTGCTCGCCGCGGTGGTGACCGAGTCATCGCCCAAGCGCGTGGTCGCGGTGCTGCAATCGGGCGAGGCGATCACCGTCACCGGCGAGGGCCTGCGCCCGGTGACCTCCGGCCTGGCCGAACGGGGGCCGCCGAAGACCCGCATCCGCCCCGGCGCGGTCGTGCGGGCCATTCGCGGCGCCAAGGGCGACTGGAGCCTGACCCAGCAGCCCGAAGTCGAAGGGGCCTTCGTGTCGATGCGGCCCACCGACGGCTCGCTGCGCGCCATGGTCGGCGGCTTCGACTTCGACAAGAGCAAGTTCAATCACGTCACGCAGGCGTGGCGGCAGCCGGGATCGAGCTTCAAGCCGTTCATCTACTCGGCTGCGCTCGAAAAGGGCTTCACCCCGGTGACGGTGATCAACGACGCGCCCTTGTTCTTCGACGCCACCGCCACCGGCAGCCAGCCCTGGGAGCCGAAGAACTACGACGGCAAGTTCGAAGGGCCGATGCCGTTGCGGCAGGCCTTGGCCAAGTCCAAGAACATGGTGTCGATCCGCATCCTGCAGGCCATCGGCCCTGCCTATGCGCAGGACTGGATCACCCGCTTCGGCTTCGACGCTGAGAAGCATCCAGCCTTCCTGACGATGGCGCTGGGCGCCGGAACGACCACGCCGCTGCAAATGGCCGCCGCCTACAGCGTGATCGCCAATGGCGGCTATCGAATCAATCCCGTGCTGGTGGCGCGTGTCACCGATTCCAAGGGGCGTGTGCTGCAGGAGGCGAAGCCGCAAGTGCTCGACCCCTCGATGCGCGTGCTCGACGCGCGCAACGCGTTCATGATGACTCAATTGCTGCGCGAAGTGACCCGCAGCGGCACGGCCGCCAAGGCCAGCGCGCTCAGGCGGCCCGACATCGCCGGCAAGACCGGCACCACCAACGACTCGCTGGACGCCTGGTTCGCTGGTTACCAGCCCGACCTGGTGGCAGTGGTCTGGATCGGCTACGACACGCCGCGCAAGCTGGGCGACCGCGAGACCGGTGGCGGCCTGGCGCTGCCGGTGTGGATGGAGTACATGGGCCAAGTCTTGCGCATCATTCCGCCGCGCTCATTGCCGCCGCCCGAAGGCGTGGTGCTGCACGGCAGCGACTGGATGTACGAGGAATTCGGCCCAGGCGCCGGCGTCACCAGCCTGGGCATGGAAGATCAACTGCCGCCGCAAGCGCCCAGCGAAGACGAGCGCAAGGGCATCCTGGATCTGTTCAAGCGCTGAGCGCGCTCACGCCGCAGCGCGCTCGATCACCAGAGGGCGCCCGGCTTGCTGGCTGATCTCGCGCGACAGCACCAGGAAGAACTCGCCGCCACTGCGTGTGTCGATCCACTCGCCGTCGACCAGGCGAAAGTGATAGCCGCCGGTACGCGCCGCCAGCCACAGCTCGTGCAGCGGCGGTTGGGTGTTGACGACGATCTTGCTGCCGCTCGGGAACTGCAGCTCCAGCAGCCCGCCGGTGCGTTGACTGTCGATGTCGATCTCGTCTTCCTGCAGCCAGCGATCGAGCGTCGCCTCGATGGCCGACAACACCGCCTGCGTGCGTGCATCGAACTCGCTATCGGACAACGGGGGGGCTGAACTCGACGCGGCGGATGAGTCGGATCGTGAGGTGGACCCAGGCATGGTCGATACAATCATTCGATGGTTCGAAGCCGCAGTGTAGCGACGCAGGCTGCCAAGGCTGCGCGTGGTACACCTTTCACCCTGCTGCACTCGCTGGCCTTGCTGGCAGCGTGCAGCGCCGTGACGGCATGCGGCCAGAAGGGCCCGCTCACGCATCCCAAGAGCGCCGCCACGGCCGCATCCGCGCCTGCACGATGACGCCGCTGCCGGGCGCCCCGTTCCTGCACCGCCGCGGCAGCGAGCTGTGGCTCGAGGACGTGCGCCTGGCCGACCTCGCCGCGGCCCACGGCACGCCGCTGTACGTGTACTCGCGCAACGCGATGCGCGCCGCGCTGGCCCCGTACCAGAAGGCCTTGTCGGGACGCCGTCATCTGATCTGCTACGCGATGAAGGCCAACTCCAGCCTCGCGGTGTTGCAGACCTTCGCGGCGGCCGGCTGCGGCTTCGATATCGTCTCGGGCGGCGAGCTGCAGCGCGTGCTGGCCATCGGTGGTGACCCGTCACGCGTGGTGTTCTCGGGGGTCGGCAAGACGGCCGACGAACTGCGATTCGCGCTCGCCGTCGGCGTGCGTTGCTTCAACGTGGAGAGCGAGTCGGAGCTGCTGGCGCTGTCCCGCCTCGCCGCGGCAGGGGGCAAACGCGCGCCGGTCAGCCTGCGCGTCAACCCCGACGTCGACGCCAAGACCCATCCCTACATCTCCACCGGGCTGCGCGGTAACAAGTTCGGCATCGCCCACGAGCGCGCGGTCGCCGTGTACCGGCAGGCCGCACAGCTGCCGGGCATCGAGGTCGTCGGCATCGACTGCCACATCGGCTCGCAAGTCACCGACAGCGCGCCGTACCTCGCAGCACTGGAGCGGCTGCTCGATCTGGTGGAGGCGGTCGAGCGCGAGGGCCTGCGGCTGTCGCACATCGATCTCGGCGGCGGCCTGGGAATCACCTACACCAACGAGGTGCCACCAGCCGCCGACGAGTTGCTCGGCGCCATGCTGTCGCGCATCGATGCCCGCGGGCACGGGCATCGCGAGATCCTGGTCGAGCCCGGGCGTTCGCTGGTCGGCAACGCCGGCATCCTGCTGGCCCGCGTGCTGGTGCTCAAGCGCGGCAGCGAACGCAACTTCTGCATCGTCGACGCGGCGATGAACGACCTGGTGCGTCCGGCGATGTACGACGCCTGGATGGGCATCACGCCGTGCACGCTGCACGACCGCCAGCCCGAGCTGTGGGACGTGGTGGGGCCGATCTGCGAGTCGGGCGATTGGCTCGGCCGCGAACGTTCGCTGGCGCTCGGCGAAGGCGACCTGCTGGCCGTGACGTCGGCCGGCGCCTATACCATGGCGATGGCCAGCAACTACAACAGCCGGCCGCGCGCCGCCGAAGTGATGGTCGAAGGCGCCGCCACGCACCTGATCCGCCAGCGCGAAACACTCGAATCGCTGCACGCCGACGAGCGGACCATCGGCTGAGCCGTCCTCGAGCGTCAGGTGCCGCTGGCGATGCGTCCTTCGGCCACCGCGTGGCAGGCCACCCGGGTGCCCTTGAAATCGAGCAGTGCCGGCCGCTCCCGGGTGCAGCGCTCGTTGGCATGCGGGCAACGCGGGTGAAATGAGCAACCCGTGGGCGGGCTCAGCGGATTCGGCACCTCGCCCTGCACCGGCGTGCGCGCGCGGCCGGCCGTGCCGATGTCGGGAATGGCATCGAGCAGCATGCGCGTGTAGGGATGGCGGGGCGTGCTGAAGAGGGTGTCCTTGGCCGCCCATTCGACCAAGCGTCCGAGGTACATGACCCCGACTTCATCGCTGACGTGCCGCACGACCGCCAGGTTGTGCGAGATGAACAGGTAGGTCAGCCCGCGCTCGCGCTGCAGGTCCTTCATGATGTTGAGCACCTGGGCCTGCACCGACACGTCGAGCGCCGAAGTCGGCTCGTCGCACACCAGGAATTCCGGTTGCGTGGCCAGAGCCCTCGCGATCGAGATGCGCTGTCGCTGTCCGCCCGAGAACTGGTGCGGAAACTTCACGCGGTCCGCCGCCGCCAGACCCACCTGCCGCAACAGGCCCGACACACGCTCGTCGAGGGCCGGGCCGTCACGTGCCAGCGCGTGCTCGCGCAACGGCTCGGCGACGATGTCGTGCACGGTCCAGCGCGGGTTCAGGCTGGCATACGGATCCTGGAAGATCATCTGGATGCGTCGGCGCAGTGCGCGGCCGCCGCTGCCGCGCCAGGTGGCCTGCGCATCCTGGCCGTCGAAGCGGATCGACCCACGCGTGGGTGCGTACAGGCCCACCAACATGCGCGCCACGGTGCTCTTGCCGCAGCCCGACTCACCGACCAGCGCCAGTGTGCGGCCCTTGGTGATGCTGAAACTCACGCCATCGACGGCGTGCACCGCCTGCCGCGGCTTGCGCTCGAGCACCCGATTCAGCCAGGGCGCCGACACGTCGAACACCTTGGCCAGATCGATCACTTCGACCAATGTGGTCATCGCGCACCCTGCCCGCTGGCGATCAGCCAGCAGGCGGCCTCGGTGGCCCCGGCAGGCATCAGGTCAGGCCGCTCACGCCGGCAACGGTCGAACACTTGCGGGCAACGCGGATGGAACGCGCAGCCCTCGGGAATCGCATTCAGGCGTGGCATGGCGCCGTCGATCTGCAGCAGCCGCTCGCGCGCGATGTCCATCGACGGGATCGACCCCATCAAGCCCGCGGTGTAGGGGTGCGACGGCTGGTGAATCACCTGTTGCACCGGCCCCACCTCGACGATGCGCCCGGCGTACATCACGACCACGCGGTCGCAAGCCTCGGCGATGACGCCCATGTCGTGCGTGACCAGCATCACCGCAGCGCCGTGTTGCCGGGTCAGGCGCTTCAGCAGCGCGATGATCTGCGCCTGGATCGACACGTCCAACGCTGTCGTCGGTTCGTCGGCGACGATCAACTGAGGCTCGGCCGCCAGCGCCAGCGCGATCACCACGCGTTGGCGCATGCCGCCGGAGAACTGGTGCGGATAGTGGTCGAAGCGCTGCTCGGCCGCCGGGATGCCGGTTTCCTTCAGCAATCCGATGGCACGCTCGCGGGCTTGCGCGGCGTTCACCGGCAGGTGCGTCTGGATGGTCTCCATCAGCTGCCAGCCCACGGTGTACAGCGGGTTCAGCGAGGTCAGCGGATCCTGGAAGATGGCGCCGATGCGGCGCCCGCGCACCGTGCGCATGCGCTCGGGCGGCAGGTTGTCGATGCGTTCGCCTTCGAGGCGGATCTCGCCCGCCGCGATGCGCCCGGGCGGCTCGAGCAGCCCGATGATCGCGGCACCGGTGAGCGATTTGCCGGCTCCGGACTCGCCCACCACGCCGAGGATTTCGCCCGGCTCGATGGTGAACGACACGTCGTCGAGCGCCACCAGCGTGCCGCGCCGCGTCGGAAACTCCACCCGCAGGTGGCTCACTTCGAGCAGCGGCCTTGGCATGTCGTCGTGCGCGCCGGTGTCGGGGCGTCAGCGCAGGCGCGGATTGAGCGCATCACGCAGCCAATCGCCCAGCAGGTTCACCGACAGCGCGATCAGCACCAGCATCACACCCGGGAAGACGGTGATCCACCACTCGCCGGAGAACAGAAAGTCCTGGCCGATGCGAATCAGCGTGCCCAGCGACGGCGAGGTGGGGGGCACGCCGACACCGAGAAAGCTCAGCGTCGCCTCGGTGATGATCGCGCCGGCGATCTGAATGGTGGCCAGCACCAGCACCGGCCCCAGCACATTGGGCAGCACGTGGCGAAACATCACGCGCAGTGGCGCCACGCCGATCACCCGCGCCGCCTGCACATACTCCTTGTTGCGCTCCACCATGGTCGAGCCGCGCACCGTGCGCGCGTACTGCACCCATCCGGTCAGCGCGATCGCAATCACCAGCACCGAGAAGGCCAGCGACTCGTGCGCATTGGGGAACAGCGCGCGCCCGAGGCCGTCGATCAGCAAGGCCACCAGGATCGACGGGAACGACAGCATCACGTCGCACACGCGCATGATGAAGCCGTCGATGGCACCGCCGGCAAAGCCCGCCAGCAAGCCCAGGCCGACGCCGATCAACACCGACAACAGGACCGACGCGAGACCGACGAACAGCGAGATGCGCGAGCCGTACATCAGCGCCGACAGGATGTCGCGGCCCTGATCGTCGGTGCCGAGCAGGTACTTGGTGCTGCCGCCTTCGATCCACGCCGGCGGCAACCGCGCATCGAGCAGGTCCAGCGTCGCCAGGTCGAAGGGGTTGTGTGGTGCCACCCAGTGTGCGAACACGGCGCACACCAGGCACAACAGAGCAATCACAAACGCAACGACCGCCGTCGGCGAATGGCGGAAGCTGTACCACAGGTCGCTGTCGATCAATCGCGCCCAGCGGCTGGGTCTTGCGGGCGCTGCCAGCACGGTGCTCATGTCAATGGGCCGCAGCGACGCGTTCGATGCGCAGGCGGGGATCGACGACGAAATAAAGCAGATCGACCGCCAGGTTGATCGACACGAAGATCAACGCGATCAGGCACAAGTAGGCCGCCATGACAGGAATGTCGGCGAACTGCACGGCCTGGATGAACAGCAGACCCATGCCAGGCCATTGGAAGACCGTCTCGGTGATGATCGCGAAGGCGATCAGCTGGCCCAGTTGCAAGCCGGTGATCGTGATCACCGGCACCAGCGTGTTCTTCAGGGCGTGGCCGAAGTAGACGGCGCGATCGCTGAGCCCACGGGCACGCGCGAACTTGATGTAGTCGGTGCGCAGCACCTCGAGCATCTCGGCGCGCACCAGGCGCAGGATCAGTGCGAGCTGAAACACCGACAACGTGACCGCCGGCAGCACCAGGTGCTTCCAGCCGTCCAGCGTGAGCAGGCCGGTGGTCCAGCCGCCGAGGCTAACCACGTCGCCGCGGCCGAAGCTGGGCAACACCTTGAAGATCACCGCAAACACCAGGATCAGCAGGATGCCGATCAGGAAGGTCGGCAGCGACACACCGACCAGCGACAACGTCATCCACACCTGCGAGCCGAAGCTGCCGCGGCGCAGTGCCGTGTACACCCCCAGCGACACGCCCAGCACCAGCGCGATGACGGCGGCCGACAGCGAGAGCTCGATGGTGGCCGGAAAACGTTCGACGATCAGTTGCGACACCCTGCGCCCCTGGCGCAGGCTGAGCCCGAACTCGCCGCGCAGCGCGTTGCCTACGAAGCGCGCGAACTGCACCGGAAACGGCGCATCGAGCCCGAGGTCGGCCCGCAGTTGCTCGCGTTGCTCGGCCGTGGCGTCCTGCCCGAGCAGGTTGGTCACCGGATCGCCCACGTACTGGAACAGCATGAAGGCGATGAACGCCACGGTGAGCATCACCACCACGGCTTGGATCAATCGGCGCAGGACGAACGCGAGCATGCGGCCCCATCATCAGGCCAAGCGACCATCGATCGCAATCCGGGGAAGCCGGGACACCCCGGGCGCGGCCACGGTCAGCCCCTCAGCAGCACATCGCCGTACCAGGCCTCGGTCGCACCGCCGGTGTTGTCGGTATCGGTCATCAACGCCATCCCGATCAGGCGGCCCGGCGCCTCGCCGAACGCACGCTGAAAGTCGCTGAACAGGTTGCGGCGGTAGTTGCGCCATTGGCGCAGGTGGCTGTCGCCCGATTCGAGCACGATCTTGCGCACGCGATCGCTGCGCGGGCCGGGCAGCACCGAGTCGACCGCAGCGTGGTTGTCCCACACGTACATCAACATCGCATAGGGTGGCGCTTCGCCGGTCATCGACTCGACGAGCTGAAACTGCATGCGGTTGCGCATCGACAAACGAGAGACATCGCCGTCGAACGCGAAGCCGACGCGAACCGGCGAGTCGGCCACCTCGGCCCGGCTCAGGTCGGCGCCTGCGATCTTGCCCGCCACCCACCACGAGAACTCCACGTGCGTGGCCGGTGTCACCACCGCGTCCGCGGGCCTGCGCCACAGGCTGGCCGCAGCCTGCGACTGTGCGTGCCATGCCGCCCGCCCTTGAAACTCACACCGGGTGTAGGTGGTCTCGCGCTTGCCGGGCAAAGGCATCGCGCGCCACTCGGCCACGGCGTCGCCGGGCGGCGGCGACCGGGTCGCACACCCTGCGCACAGCGCCGCGCCCGACAGCACGAGGCGTCGGCGGGTGATCTGCACCTGGTGCGGCGGCTGCAGCTTCATGGCATCGACTATGGTCCCAAACCCATGAAAAAGCCGCCCCGAAGGGCGGCTCGTAAACACGGGTGACGCTGTCCTCAGAAGGAGTGGCGCACGCCGAAGTTGAAACCACTCGACTTCTTGCCCGACAGCTGGGCCGTGGTGTTGCCGACCTGAGCCGTGGCTGTATTGGAACCGATCGTGCCGTTCAGGATCGAGCGCGACGAACCCGGGTCGTTGTCGATCTCTGCATAGCCACCGTACAGCGCGGTGCGCTTGGACAGGTTGTAGATGTACTGCAGCGCCCACAGCTGCGCGTCGGAGTTGTTGATGTTGATGGCGCCCAGGGTGCCGCTGTCGCTGACGTCGGAGAAGGCAGCCTTGAACTCGCCTTGGCCGATGGGAACGCCCAAGCTGAGTTCCCAGAACTTTTCCTTCAGCGAGTCGACCTTCGACTCGTGGTACAGGCCGTACAGCTTCATGAAGCCGAAGTTCCACGAGCCGCCCAGGTTCCACACCTTGAGCTTGGGCGGGATCGTCAACTCGGTCTCGCCGAAAGCGAGCGCCACGTCGAACGGACCGGCCGCGAAGCCGCCGCGCAGACCCCAGTACTTGTTGTTGTCGTTGCCTTGGCCCAGCGCGTACATCGCGGTGCCGTAGAAGCCGCCGAGGCCGCCCGGCAGGTGGTAGGCGATCGAGTTGTTGGCGCGCACGCCGGTGCCTGCGCCGCCCGAGGTGTTGGCCGGCGAGCTGACCAGAGAGATCAGGTTGGTGTCGTTGCCGAGGCCATTGGCGCCGAAGGTGTCGAACGCGCCCAAGTTCGAGAACGTTGGCACATAGTCACGGCCGAGGCGGAGTTCGCCACCGCGCTGGCTGAACAGGCTGACCGTCGACTTCCGTGCGAAATTGAAGCCTGCGGTCTGCGAGCCGTTTTCATTGGCCATCCCACCTTCGAGGTGAAAGCCCGCGCCCAGCCCGCCGCCCAAGTCTTCGAAGCCGCGGAAGCCCAACCGGTTGCTGTTCAACTGGTTGCTTTGCATCGACGTCGTCTTCAGGTCACCGTTCTCGATCTGGTTGATGCTCAGATCGACGATGCCAAAGATCGTCACCGACGACTGTGCCGACGCCACGCCGGCATAGGCGCCGAGCACTGCGAGGGCGAGCAGAGATTTTTTCATTGCAATGATCTCCTAGGTTTGAACGAGAGGTCCTGATTCCATGAACAGCCGTCGCGCCGACGTGGGCGAAAGCCAATCAGGCCAACCTCCTCAGCGGAAGCTGCGGCTATTGCACCAGAGCGCTACGGCCGATGCAAAGACTTGGCTCGCAAACACTCCCGTGATGTTGTCTGGCAACAACGCGAAACAGGCGACGCGAACGAGGCAACGCGACGAGCGATGCAACCCCAGGGAAAACCACCCCAGGGATTCCGATAAGCTGTGGCACATGACGCTTGACGAATGCATCGCCAGCGCCGACCAGGCGCTGCGCACGCTCAGCGGCGGCTCCCACGCCGCGCGCGCGCAGCCGCCGGCCGCCGGTGCGGCCGACCTCACGGCGCAGGAGCGCCGGCTGTCGGGCGCGCTGCTGCGCGTGGACCACGTCGGCGAGGTGTGCGCGCAGGCGCTGTATCAGGCGCAGGGGCTCACCGCACGGTCGCCGCAGCTGCGCCAGCAGATGCAGCGCGCCGCCGCCGAAGAAGTGGACCATCTGGCCTGGACCGAGCGCCGCCTGGCTCAACTGGGCGCGCGCACCAGTGTGCTCAATCCGCTGTGGTACGCCGGCGCATTCGGCATCGGCCTGCTCGCGGGCTGGGCAGGCGATCGCTGGAGCCTGGGCTTCGTGGTCGAGACCGAGCGCCAAGTGGAACAGCACCTGGCCGGCCACCTCGATCGCCTGCCGAGTGCCGATGCGCCGTCGCGCGCCATCGTCGAACAGATGAAGGTCGATGAAGCGCAGCACGCTGCGGCCGCCGAACTCAGTGGCGCGGCGCCGCTACCGGCGCCGGTCAAGCTGGCGATGCGCTTGGCCGCGCGCGTGATGACACAAACAGCCCACTACGTCTGACGCCGGCCGGCGCGGCGGCAGCGGCACAACGTCACGCTGCCCGCAGCGCCCGCGTCATGCCGCGACCAGCTCGTAGCTGGTGGTGACCTGCGCGGTCTTGGCCACCATCGCGGTGGCTGAGCAGTATTTCTCATGCGACAGCGCCACCGCCCGCGCCACGGCGCCGTCGTCGAGCTGATGCCCGCTGACCACGAAGTGCATGTGGATGCGCGTGAAGACCTTGGGATCGCTGGGCGCCCGTTCAGCCTGCAGCTTCACGGTGCAACCCCGCACGTCGTGCCGACCGCGGCGCAGGATGGTCACCACGTCGTACGCCGAGCAGCCACCGGTGCCAGCGAGCACCGTCTCCATCGGCCGCGGTGCGAGGTTGCGCCCGCCACCGTCGGCCGCACCGTCCATCGCTAGCAGATGGCCGCTGCCAGTCTCGGCGACGAACGCCATGCCACCGTCGCGAACCCAGTGCACCGTGCAATCCATGTCGAATCTCCTGCTGCCGGCCTGTCGCGCGAGTGACCCGGCTCGCGGCCCAACGAGGCCATCGCTGCATCATATTGCGATGCAACATCGGCCGCGTTAGACTGCACGCATGGCAGCAGGCCCGCTGGGGCCAACGCTGCGACGGTTGTCTCCTCCACCTCTCCCATTGGTGGATTCGGCCCGGGGCTCTCCGAGCCTCGGGCTTTTTTCTTGGGTCGAGCCCGCCTCGGCGCATATGATGCGGCGCCGCAAACGACGCTCGACACCATGGCCCGCACACAGCGCAAGCCGCCTGCGGGCAGCCGCGCCGACTACCTGCAGCGCATCCTGACCGCCCGCGTCTACGACGTGGCGCAGGAAACTCCGCTCGAACACGCACGCGCGCTGTCGCGCCGCCTGGGCAACCACGTGCTGCTCAAGCGCGAAGATCAGCAGAGCGTGTTCAGCTTCAAGCTGCGCGGCGCCTACAACAAGATGGTCCACCTGAGCGCCGTGCAATTGGCGCGCGGCGTGATCTGCGCATCGGCCGGCAACCATGCGCAGGGCGTCGCGCTGGCCGCCAAGCGGCTGGGTTGTCGCGCCGTGGTGGTGATGCCGGTGACCACGCCGCGCGTGAAGGTCGATGCCGTGCAGGCGCTCGGCGGCGACGTGGTGCTGCACGGCGACAGCTATTCCGACGCCTACGCGCACGCCCTGACGCTGCAGCGCAAGCAGCGCCTGAGCTTCGTGCATCCGTTCGACGACCCCGACGTGATCGCCGGCCAGGGCACGGTCGGCATGGAAATCCTGCGCCAGCACCAGGGGCCGCTCGATGCCGTGTTCGTCGCCGTGGGCGGCGGCGGGCTGATCTCTGGCGTCGCCAGCTACATCAAGGCGGTGCGCCCGGCGGTCAAGGTGATCGGCGTGCAGACGGTCGACTCCGACGCCATGCTGCGCTCGGTGCGCGCCGGCAAGCGGGTGCAACTCACCGACGTCGGGCTGTTTGCCGACGGCACGGCGGTCAAGCTGGTGGGCGAGGAGACCTTTCGCATCGCCCGCGATCTGGTCGACAGCTTCGTGGTGGTCGACACCGACGAGGTGTGCGCCGCCATCAAGGACGTCTTCGAAGACACACGCAGCATTCTCGAGCCCTCGGGTGCCATGGGCGTGGCGGGCATCAAGCAGTACGTGTCGCGGCACAAGCTCAAGGGCCAGACGCTGGCGGCCATCACCTGCGGCGCCAACATGAACTTCGATCGCCTGCGCTTCGTGGCCGAACGCGCGGAGTTCGGCGAGCATCGCGAGGCCCTGTTCGCCGTCACGATCCCCGAGCGGCGCGGCTCGTTCAAGCAGTTTTGCGAGCTGATCGGCCCGCGCGCCGTCACAGAGTTCAACTACCGCATCTCCGACCAGCAACTCGCCCATGTCTTCGTCGGCATCGCGATCTCGCGCCGCGACGAAGCCGACCGCATCGCGCGCCAGTTCGAGCGCCACGGCTTTCCGACGCTGGACCTCACCGACGACGAGCTGGCGAAGGAACACGTGCGCCACATGGTGGGCGGCCGCTCGGAGCTGGCCCGCCACGAACGGCTGCTGCGCTTCATCTTTCCCGAGCGGCCCGGGGCGTTGATGCGCTTCCTGTCGGCCATGGATCCGGGCTGGAACATCAGCCTGTTCCACTACCGCAACCAGGGTGCCGACTACGGGCGAATCCTGGTCGGCATCCAGGTGCCGGCCAGCGATCGTGCGGCGTTCGACGAGTTCCTGGCCACGCTGGCTTATCCATACACGGAAGAAAGTCGCAACCCGGTTTACAAGCTGTTCCTGCGCTGAGACGCCGCGAGTGCTTCTCGTTGCGAGGGGGTCGGTGTACGTACACTAGCGGCCCATGTCGGCCGACCGCTCGCTGATCGCCCCCACCTCAAAGCCGCTGCTCGAAGGCGCGCTGAAGGAGAAGCTGCAGCGCCGCGCCGAAGCCACCGGCAGCCTGGGCGAGCTCGAGCCGCTGGCGATCCGCCTGGGGCTGATGCAGAACACGCTGAAGCCGCGCTTTCGCGATCCGCAGCTCGTGATCTTTGCCGCCGACCATGGCCTGGCCGTCGACGGCCTCGCCGCGCCGCAGCGCAAGCAAACCCACGAGCAGGTGTCGCAACTGCTCACCGGCCAGTTGCCGGTGTCGGTGTTCGCACGCATCCAGGGGTTGGAGCTGTCGGTGGTCGATTGCGGCGTCGCCGAGATGGTGGCCCCGCACGACCGCCTGATCCGCCGCAAGATCGCGCACGGCACCCGCAACTCGCGCGTCGGCCTGGCGATGTCGGTCGACCAGGCGCACGCTGCCATCCGCGCCGGCATGGAGATCGGCGACACCTTGCGCGGCAATCTGGTGGCGGTGGCCGGCATCGGTGTCGGCGCGCACGAGAGCGCGGCGCTGGTGTTGTCGCGCCTGACCGACACGCCGGTGCGCGAGCTGATCGTCAGCGGCCCGGGCATGAACCCCGAGTTGCTCAACCACCTGATGCAGATCGTGCAGGCGGCGCAGGCCAAGCACCGCGACGTGACCGATCCGGTCGAGGTGCTGGCGGCCTTCGGCGGCTTCGAGGTCGCGGTGATGGTGGGCGTGCTGCTGGTGGCCGCCAGCAAGCGCCATCTGATCATGGTCGATGGCATCTCGGCCTGCGCGGCGTTGCTGGTGGCTTCGCGCATTGCCACGCCGGCCACCGACTATTGCGTGTTCTGCCGCAGCCACAGCCATCGCGGGCTGGACCAGGCGCTGAACCTGTTTCGCGCCTCGGCCCTGCTCGAACTGGGCATGGAAAGCACCGACGGCACCGGCGCGGCGTTGGCCTGGCCGCTGGTCAAGTGCGCGGCGGCGCTGCTCACCGAGGTGGCCGAAGGCGAAGATCCCGGGCCCTCGCGGCCATCCGGCGTGATCACGCAGGCCGCCGAGTTCGGCTCCACCGAGAGCGACGGCACCGTGCACTGACGGCGCGGCGCACCGCGTCAGCGCATCGCCGCAGGATTTCGGTTCTGTGGCGGCGCCGGCGCTGCCGGCTGCGCGGCATTTCGGCCCTGCGGCGGCGCGGGCGCCGCTCCGGGCAACGGCGTGGCCGGCAGCGGCAGCGGCGGTGACCCCACGACGGGTGGCGGCGCCGCTGCCAGCGGGCGCGCCGACCGGTTGGGCTCGGGCACCGCAGGCAACTCCAGCCGCACCGTGGCGGCACCGCCGGCCGGGCCCAGTTCGGCGCGCCGATGATTGACCGTCAGCAGCACCAGCGAGCCATCGACCACGCCACCCAGGCTCACCGGCCGTGGCGGCTTGTTGTCCACCGCGATCAGCGCCAGCCCGGTGGCGGCCGCACTGCGGGGTGCGACCACGCCGATCAGCTTGTAGCGTGTGTCCGCGGCCGGCTCCGGCGCGGCGTCGGGCGCCGCCGTGCGCGTGGCCCCGAGCAGGCGCGACAGGTCGGCCGCGGCGACCACCGCGTTGGCATTCACCGTCACGGCATGAGCCGGCGCCGCATCGGCGCGCACCAGCAGGCGTGTCAGCCAGAAGACCGCGCTGACCGCCACCACCGCCCAGATTGCAAACGACAACAGCCGCGTCGCCATCGCACGATTATCATGCAGCCCACCCCGAGCCGACCGCGTCGCCGCCGATGAGTTCACCGCGCTTCACCCTGTTCCGTTCGCCCCGCGTGCACGGCTTCACGTTGATCGAACTGATGGTGGTGCTGGTCATCATCGGCGTGCTGGCTGCATTCATCGTTCCCAACGTGCTCGACCGTGCCGACGATGCGCGCGTCACGGCCGCGCGCAGCGACGTGAACAATTTGATGCAGGCTCTCAAGCTGTATCGCCTGGACAATCAACGTTATCCCGCGGCCGACCAGGGCTTGAGCGCGCTGGTGCGCAAGCCGACGAGCGGAACGATTCCGTCGAACTGGCGTCCGTACCTCGAAAAGCTGCCCAACGACCCATGGGGTCGTCCCTACCAGTATCTGAATCCGGGTGTCAAAGGTGAGATCGATGTCTTCAGCTTCGGCGCCGACGGCCAGCCCGGCGGCGAAGGGCAGAACTCCGACGTCGGATCCTGGCAGTAGGCGCGGCAGGCGCTTGCGGCGGCCGGCCGCCCGGCGCGGCTTCACGCTGATCGAGCTGATGGTGGTGATGGCGCTGGTCGCGGTGGCCGTCGGTCTGGTCACGCTGTCGTTGCGCGATCCGGCGTCGGCCCAGCTCGATCGCGAGGCCGTGCGGCTGGCAGCGCTGCTCGAGTCCGCCCGCGCCGAGTCGCGCAGCAGCGGCGTGCCGCTGCGTTTCGAGCTGCCCACGCAGCCTGACCAAACCGGCTTTCGCTTCGTCGGCCTGATGATCGGCGAACCGATGCCCACCCAGTGGCTGGGTGAAGGCGTCAGCGCCGAGATCCTCGGCGGCAAGGCGCTGACGCTCGGGCCCGAGCCGCTGATCGGCCCGCAGCGCATCGTGCTGCGCCTGGGCGAGCGCAACCTCACGCTGGCCACCGACGGCATCGGCCCCTTCGTCGCCGAGCCATGAGCCGCCGGGCCGCTCCCAAGGCGATTTCCGGAGTGCGCAGCACGGAGGATGCCCAATGAGCCGCCGCGCCGCCATGACTGCGCGCCGATCGACCGTGCAGCGCGGCTTCACGCTGGTGGAAGTGCTGGTGGCGGTGGCCGTGGTGGCCATCACGCTGGCGGCCGGCCTCAAGGCCGCCGGCGCGCTCACCGACAACGCCCAGCGCCTGAGCGAAGTGGTCAACGCGCAATGGTGCGCCGACAACGCACTGACCAACCTGCGCCTGACGCGGCAGTTCCCCGGCGTCGGCGACGCCGACTTCGACTGCAACCAGTTGGGCCGCGACTACAAGTGCCGCCTGATCACGCGGCCGACGCCGAACCCCAACTTCCGGCGCGTCGACGCCATCGTGCTCGACGACGCGGGCGTGTCGATCGTGACCTTGTCCACCGTGCTCGGCCGCTTCTGACCCCACGCGCCATGCGTCCACGCTCACTCCGGGCCGCCGGCTTCACGCTGGTCGAAGTGCTGGTCGCGCTGCTGATCATGGCGATCCTGTCGACCATGGCCTGGCAGGGCGTCGACGGCATGGTGCGCGCTCGCGACGCCAGCCAGGCCGCCGCCGAGCGCACGCTGCGCATGACCACGGTGATGGCGCAGTGGGAGCAGGACCTGGCCTCGCTGTACGACAACTCCAACGTGCCCGCCATCGCCTTCGACGGTGCCAGCTTGCGGCTGGCGCGCTCCACGCCCGATGGTGCGCAGATCGTGGTGTGGTCGCTGCGCGAGGGCGTGTGGCGCCGCTGGGCCAGCGCGAGCGTGCGGCGCGCGTTCGAGCTGCAGCAGGCCTGGCTGATGAGCCAGCAGCTCATCGGCACTGAAGACCAGCAGGTGCGGCTGCTCGACGGCGCCACGCAGTGGCAGCTCTACTTCTTTCGCGGCAATGCGTGGAGCAACGCGCAGTCGAGTGCCGGCGCGGATCCAGTATCCCCGCCTGCGCCCGCGCAGGCGCCGGGCGTCCCCGCACAATCCCCCTTGCCCACCGGCGTGCGCCTGGTGCTGAGCTTCGGCGACGAGCGCCGCCTCACGCGCGACGTCTTGATCGGCCCATCGTCATGAGCCGCCGCCGGGCGCCACTTCGCCGCCAGCCACCGCCCCGCTCGCGCGGCGCCGCGCTGCTGATCGCCATGTCGCTGCTGGTGCTGGTCACCACGCTGGCGGCAGGCATGGTGTGGCAGCAGCACCGCGCGATCCAGGTCGAGGCCGCCGAGCGTGCGCGCACGCAGGCGGCCTGGATCCTCAACGGTGCCCTCGACTGGGCCCGACTGATCCTGCGCGAGGACGCACGTGCCCGCGGCCCCGACGCATTGAGCGAGCCGTGGGCCACGCCACTGGCCGAGGCCCGCCTGTCGACCTTCCTGGCCACCGACAAGGACCACAACGTCGACAGCGGCCCCGATGCGTTTCTCTCCGGCTCGATCGTCGACCTGCAGTCGCGCTACAACCTGCGCAACCTGATCGACGGCAACAAGGTCACCGAGGCCGAGCTGGAGGCGCTGCAGCGGCTGTGCCAGGCCGCCGGCGCGCCCACCGACACCGCGCAGCGCATCGCCGAAGGGCTGCGTGCGGCCTGGGGCGGTGGCGAAGCCCAGGGCGCCGGGGCGCCGCTGGCGCCGCGCACGGTGGCGCAACTGCAATGGCTGGGCATCGACCCGGCGGTGCTCGAGCGCCTGGAACACTACATCGTGCTGCTGCCGGTTCGCACCACCGTCAACCTCAACACCGCCGACGCCGAGGTGATCGCCGCCGTCAGCCCGGGCCTGGATGCCGGCGCCGCGCAGGCCCTGGTGCAGGCCCGCCAGCGTGGCGCCTACAAGTCGGTCGAGATCGCGCGCGGCCGGGTCTCCCCGCCCACCTTGCTCGACCCCAAGAACGTCGGCGTGAACTCCAATTTCTTCGAGGTGCGCGGCAGGCTGCGCCTGGACGAGCGTGCGCTGGAAGAGCGCTCGATCGTCGAGCGGCGCGGCATGGAGGTCGTGACGATCCTGCGCGAGCGAGTCGCCAGCGTGGTGCCGGACCGTTGACGCAATGGCGGCCCGTGCATGCAACCCTTCGCGACAACTTTGCCGTCCAAGTGCTTGATTTGATGGCACTTGAACTTGTGAGCCCTGTTCAAAGCGATTAGCCTTCCCGTCCCCTATGTCGATCCTGGTCGTCCTGTTGCCCGCGCGTGATCGCGCGGCCCCCGCATCCGGCGATGCCGCCGCGGAGTACGCCTACCTGCTCAGCGCCGACGGCCTGAGCGTGGCGCGCCAGGGCCGCACAACCGCGGCGCTGCTGCCCAAGGCCGACACGGTGGTGGCCTGGGTGGGTCCCACCGACGTCAGCTGGCATCGCATCACGATGCCGCGCGCGCCGGCGGCCAAGCTGCGCGCGGCGCTGGTGGGCATGGTCGAAGAGCAGTTGCTCGACGACGAACAGGCCGTGCACCTGGCCCTGGCGCCGCAGCCCGCAGCGGGCAGCCCGACCTGGGTGGCGGCGGTGCACAAGCGCTGGCTGGCGCAGCACCTCGAACACCTCGAAAAGGCCGGCTCCTTCGTCGATCGCGCGGTGCCTGCGCTGTGGCCCGAGGAGCCCGGCAGCGGGCACTTCTTCGCCTCGTCCGACGCCGCCGACGGCAGCAGCGCGCAGACCTGGCTCGCCTACAGCGACGCCGACGGCGTGCGTTGCGCGCGCATGGCCGGCACCTGGGTGCGCGAACAGCTTCCGGGCTGGGGCCGCGATGGCACGCGCTGGAGCGCGTCGCCGGCGGTGGCCGCCCAGGCCGAGCGTTGGTTGGGCGTGCCGGTGGCGGTGCGCTCCGACGCCGACCACGCGCTGCAGGCAGTGCGCTCGCTGTGGAACCTGCGGCAGTTCGACCTCGCCGCGCGCGCACGTGGCTCGCGCTGGCTGCGCGATGCCTGGCGCCGCACCCTCAGCCCGGGCTGGCGGCCGGCTCGCATCGGCCTGCTGACGCTGCTGCTGCTCAACCTGGCCGCCATCAACCTGTGGGCCCTGCGCCAGCGCGCCGAGGTCAATGGCCGCAAGGACGCAATGATGGCGCTGGTCAAGTCCAGCCATCCGCAGATCGGCGCCGTCGTCGATGCCCCGCTGCAGATGCGCCGCGAAACCGACCGGCTGCGCGCAGCCGCCGGCCGCATCGGCGACGCCGACCTCGAGGCCGCGTTGGCGGCCGCGGCGCTGGCCTGGCCCGAAGGCCAGCCGCCGCTGCAGGCGTTGCAGTTCGGCACCGGCAAGCTCACCCTCACCGCCGGCGTGTGGAGCGCCGACCAGGTGGAGCGTTTTCGCGCCAGCCTGCGGTCTTCCGGCTGGCAGGTCGAGTCGGCGGAGGGCCGGCTGGTCCTCACGCGTGCGGCGGACGGCGGGCGAGGCAGCGTATGAACGAGTGGAGCCAACGCTGGCAGGCGTTGCGCGGCCAGGCGGCCGTGGCCTGGCGCGCGCGCGCGCCGCGTGAACGCGTCGCACTGGCGCTGGTGGTCACGCTGCTGCTGGCGGCGATCGTCTGGCTGGCGCTGGTGGCACCGGCGCTGGCCACACTGCGCAGCGCACCGCGGCAGCTCGAGTCGCTCGATGCGCAATTGCAGCAGATGCGGGCGATGGCCGCCGAGGTGCGCGACCTGCGCAACGCCACGCCGGTGCCTGCCGCGCAGGCCGGCCTGGCCATCAAGGCCGCGGCCGAGCGGCACGGCGACAAGGTGCGCCTGACGCTGCAGGCCGATCGGGCCATGGTCACGCTGCTCAATGCCAGCCCCGAGCAGTTGCGCGCGCTGCTGGTCGAGGTGCGCACCGCGGCACGCGCGCGCCCGGTCGAAGCGCAGCTCAACCGGGTGCCCGCGGGCTACAGCGGCACTCTGGTGTTCAACCTCGGGAGCGCATCGTGATGGCGCTGCGCTGGCCGCAGTGGCTGACCCGGCGGGGAGCGCCAGTGCGCGTGTCGCGCCTAGGTGCGAGCGCCTTTCAGAACTCCACGCTTGCCGAATTGGCGTGGCAGCGTGCCCGCAATGCCTCCACGCGCTGGGGCGTGTGGGGGGCGGTGCTCGGCACGCTGGTGGGCGTCGTCGTGTTCGCGCCGGCGAGTTGGCTGGCCACCGCGGTGGCGCACGCCACCGGCCAGCGGCTGCTGCTGGCCAGCGCCAAGGGCAGCATCTGGAACGGCGACGCCCAACTGGTGTTGACCGGCGGTGCCGGCAGCCGCGACGCGGCGGCCCTGCCGGGCCGGCTGCGCTGGCAGATCCGGCCGCGCCTCAACGGCTTCGATCTGGCGCTGAACCAGGCGTGTTGCCTCGACCGCGAATGGGTCATTCAGTTCAAGGTCGGCCTCGGCCGCTACCAGGTGGTGCTGCCCGCCCGGCCACAGGCACTCGGCCACTGGCCGGCCGCCTGGTTGGCCGGCCTCGGCACCCCGTTCAACACCCTGCAGCTCGGCGGCACGCTGCGCCTGACCAGCAACGGCATGACGCTGGAG
>DATDJF010000098.1:0-6919 GCA_036520715.1 Burkholderiaceae bacterium
GCAGACCGGCAAGCAGCTGGTGCCGCGCGCGGCCGACAACTTCACCTACTTCGCCGAGATGTGCACGCGGGTCGACGGCCACACCTATCCGACGCCGACGCACTTGAACTACACGCTGTACCACCCGGTGGGCGTGTGCGCGCTGATCAGTCCGTGGAACGTGCCGTTCATGACCGCAACGTGGAAGACCGCGCCGTGCCTGGCGTTCGGCAACACCGCGGTGCTGAAGATGAGCGAGCTGTCGCCGATGACCGCGGCGCGGCTGGGCGAGCTGGTGCTCGAAGCCGGCGTGCCCAAAGGGGTGCTCAACGTCGTGCACGGCACGGGAAAGAGCGCCGGCGAGCCGCTGTGTGCGCACCCCGACGTGCGCGCGATCTCGTTCACCGGCAGCACGACGACCGGCAACCGCATCGTGCAGACCGCGGGCTTGAAGAAGTTCAGCATGGAGCTGGGCGGCAAGAGCCCGTTCGTGGTGTTCGACGATGCCGATCTGGCCCGCGCCCTCGACGCCGCGCTGTTCATGATCTTCTCCAACAACGGCGAACGCTGCACGGCCGGCAGCCGCATCCTGGTGCACAAGCCGATCTATGCGGACTTCGCGCAGAAGTTCGCCGAGCGTGCCAGGCGCATCACCGTGGGCGATCCGCTCGACGAGAAGACCATCGTCGGCCCGATGATCAGCCCGGCGCACCTCGAGAAAGTCAGGCGCTACATCGAACTCGGCCCCAGTGAGGGCGCGACGTTGCTGTGCGGCGGGCTCGATGCGCCGCCGCTGCCGGTGCACTTGCGCAAGGGCAACTACGTGATGCCGACGGTCTTTGCCGACGTCGACAACCGCATGAAGATCGCGCAGGACGAGATCTTCGGCCCGGTGGCCTGCCTGATCCCGTTCACCGACGAGGCCGATGCGATCCGCATCGCCAACGACATCCCCTACGGCCTGAGCAGCTACGTGTGGAGCGAGAACCTCGGCCGCGCGCACCGCGTGGCGGCGGCGATCGAGGCGGGCATGTGTTTCGTCAACAGCCAGAACGTGCGCGACCTGCGCCAGCCGTTCGGCGGCACCAAGGCCAGCGGCACCGGGCGCGAAGGTGGCACCTGGAGCTACGAGGTGTTTCTGGAACCGAAGAATGTGTGCGTGAGCCTCGGCACGCACCACCTTCCGCACTGGGGAGTCTGAACATGGGCAAGCTCGCACTCGCCGCCAAGATCACCCACGTGCCGTCGCTCTACCTGAGCGAGCTCGACGGCCCGCACAAAGGCTGCCGCCAGGCCGCGATCGACGGCCACAAGGAGATCGGCCGCCGTTGCCGCGAGCTCGGCGTCGACACCATCGTGGTGTTCGACGTGCACTGGCTGGTCAACAGCGAGTACCACATCAACTGCGCGCCGCGCTTCAAGGGCGTGTACACCAGCAACGAGCTGCCGCACTTCATCAGCAACATGGCCTACGAGTATCCGGGCAACCCGGCGCTCGGCCATCTGATCGCCGACAGCGCCAACGCGATGGGCATCAAGAGTCGCGCGCACAGCGACACCACGCTCGAGATCGAGTACGGCACGCTGGTGCCGATGCGCTACATGAACAGCGACCAGCATTTCAAGGTCATCTCGGTGTCCGGCTGGTGCATGTGGCACGACCTGCACGAAAGTGGCCGCTTCGGCCTGGCCGTGCGGCGCGCGATCGAAGAGCGCTACGACGGCACGGTGGCGGTGTTCGCCAGCGGCAGCCTGAGCCACCGCTTCGCGCAAAACGGCACCGCGCCGGAGTTCATGCACAAGGTATGGGATCCTTTCCTCGAGCAGACCGACCGCACCGTGGTCGAGCTGTGGAAGAAGGGTGAGTGGAAGACCTTCGTCGACATGCTGCCCATGTACAACGACACCTGCTTCGGCGAAGGCGGCATGCACGACACCGCGATGCTGCTCGGCGCGCTCGGCTGGGATCGCTACGACGCCGGCGTCGAGGTCATTACGCCGTACTTCGGCAGCTCGGGCACCGGGCAGATCAACGCGGTGTTCCCGGTGACGCCGCTGAGCTAGATGAGTGCCTCCCTCACCGACCGCGCCATCGCCGTCACCGGCGGCTTCGGCATCCTCGGCAGCGCGCTGGGCGAGGTGCTCGCCCAAGCCGGCGCGCGGGTGGCGCTGATCGACCGGGCGCCTGTGCCGGCGGTCTTGCCCGCCGGCGCCTGGGCGCTCGGCGACTTCGACCTCGGTGACGCGGCCGCCGCGCGCGCGGCCATGGATCAGGCGGCCGAGCACTTCGGCCGGCTCGACGACCTGGTCAACGTCGCCGGCGGCTTTCAGTGGGAGAAGCTCGAAGGCGGCAGCATCGATACCTGGGACCGTTTGTTCGCCCTCAACGTGCGCACCGCGGTGCTGGCCTCGCAGGCCGCATTGCCGCATCTGCTGGCGCGCGGCGCCGGGCGCATCGTCAACGTCGGTGCCGCGGCGGCCGGCCACGCCGCGCTCGGCATGGGCGCCTACGCGGCCGCAAAGTCCGGCGTCGCGCGGCTCACCGAGGCGATGGCCGAAGAGTTCAAGGAGCGCGGCATCACCGTGAACGCGGTGCTGCCGAGCATCCTCGACACGCCGGCCAACCGCGCCGACATGCCCAATGCCGACCCGAGCCGCTGGGTGAACCCGCAGGCGCTGGCGCGCGTGGTGCTGTTCCTGTTGTCCGACGACGCGGCGCCAATCACCGGCGCGTTGATTCCAGTGAAGGGCAAGGTCTGATGCCGAGCCCTCACACCTCGACCACGAGGGCGGGGTCGAACACGGCGTTCTCGCCGACGCCGCGCATCACGTAGCCGCGCGGATTGCACAGCACGCGTGTGCCGCGCACGGTGTAGTCGAAGCTGTCGTGCGTGTGGCCGTGGATCCACAGCCGCACGCGGTCAGCGTCCATCAGGCGCTCGAGATCGGAGACGAAGCAGCCGTTGAGCGGCGAGCCGGCGAAGCGTGGGTGGATGCTGCGCGTCGACGGCGCGTGATGCGTGATGACCACCGTGGGCCCGTCGAAGGCCTGCCGCAGTTGCGCATCGAGCCACTGCGCCGTGCGGTCGAACAGCACCTGGCTGTGCGAAGGCGTGAACGGCTGGCGGCGATCGCCGTCGATCGCGATGCGCTGGAAATCGCGGATGCGGCTGGCGGCGTCGGCCATCGCCAGCGTGCGCGTCACGTCGTCGGCAAAGATCCGGAAGTCGCTCCACAGCGTCGCGCCGAGAAAGCGCACGCCGCCGAACACCCAGGCGTCGCACTCCAGCACGCGCACGTCGCTGCCTGCGCAGTGCAGCCGCAACTCGGCCAGCGTGCCCTGCAGGTCGCCGTTGTAGTACTCGTGGTTGCCGGCCACGTAGAGCACCGGCTTGGCGATTGCGCGCACCCACGCGCCAGCCTCCTTCGGGCGCGCGATGTCGCCGGCCAGGATCACCATGTCGGCATCGGTGGCGGCGACCTCCATGCCGGCCATGCTCAGGTGCAGGTCCGACATCACTTGCAGCTTCATCGTCGTGCGCTGATCGGGCCGAGCGGCATGCCGGCCGCTGTTTCAAGCCGCCGCGTGCGCCTGCGGCATCGAGCGACCGTGCCGCGGCAGCAGGACCGCCACCACGCCGAGCAGCGGCAGGTAGGCGATGGCCTGGTAGACGAAGTGAATGCTGGTGTGGTCGGCCAGCACGCCGAGCACCGCGGCGCCGAGCCCGCCCATGCCGAACGCGAAACCGAAGAACAAGCCCGACACCATGCCCACCTTGCCGGGCACCAGCTCCTGCGCGTAGACCACGATCGCCGAGAACGCCGACGACAGCACCAGGCCGATCACGATGGTCAGCGCAGTGGTCCAGAACAGGTCGGCGTGCGGCAGCAGCAGCGCGAACGGCGCGACGCCGAGGATCGAGAACCAGATCACCGGCTTGCGGCCGATGCGGTCGCCCAGCGGTCCGCCCACCAGCGTGCCGAGCGCCGACGCGAACAGAAAGACGAACAGGTGCAGCTGCGCGCTCTGCACCGACAGGCCGAAGCGGTCGATCAGGTAGAAGGTGTAGAAGGTGCTGATGCCGGCGACGTAGAAGTACTTCGAGAAGATCAGCAACAGCAGCACGGCGATCGCGCCCAGCACCACGCGCTGGGGGTACGGCGAGGGCACGGCAGCGATGGGCCCGCGCCGCACCGCCGCGACGTGGTGCTGCGCGTGCCAGCGGCTGACCTGCAGCAGCAGCACGATGCCCAACAGCGCCGGCAGGCCGAACCACGCCACGCTGTGCTGGCCGTACGGCACGATCACCGCCGCCGCGACCAGCGGGCCGATCGCGCTGCCGGTGTTGCCGCCGACCTGGAAGATCGATTGCGCAAAGCCGTGGCGCCCGCCCGAGGCCAACCGCGCGACGCGCGACGACTCCGGGTGGAACACCGCCGACCCCAGGCCCACCAGCGCCGCGGCGAGCAACACCGCGCCATAACTCGGCGCGTAGGCCAGCAGCAGCAAGCCGCACAGCGTCGAGGTCATGCCCAGCGGCAGCAGATACGGGCGGGGCTTGCGGTCGGTGACCAGGCCCACCACCGGCTGGAACAGCGACGCAGTGAGCTGGAAGGTCAGCGTGATGAGGCCGATCTGCGCGAAGGTCAGGCTGAAGCGGCCTTGCAGGATCGGATAAATCGCCAGGATCAGCGACTGCATCATGTCGTTGATGAGGTGCGATGCACTGACTGCGCCGAGCACGCGCAGGGCGGCCGGGCGGTGTTCGGACACGGGTGGCGCCACGGTGGCGGCGCTGGCAGAAGAGGACATCGGTGTGACGGGTCGTCGCCGCGGAGGGCGGCGCTGCATCATGGCATGCTGCCGATCGGCAGCAGACCTGTGGGGATTCGTCGATGCAAGCACTGCAAGGCCTGAAGGTGCTCGAGCTCGGGCAACTGATCGCCGGACCGTTCGCCGGCAAGACGCTGGCCGATTTCGGCGCCGACGTGATCAAGGTCGAGCCGCCGGGGCTCGGCGACCCGCTGCGCAAGTGGCGCCTGCTGCGCGACGGCACGTCGGTGTGGTGGGAGGTGCAGTCGCGCAACAAACGTTCGGTCTGCCTCGACCTGCGCACGCCGGAAGGCCAAGGCGCCGTGCGCGCGCTCGCCGCCGAGGCCGACGTGCTGATCGAGAACTTCAAGCCCGGCACGCTCGAGGGCTGGGGCCTCGGCTGGGACGCGCTGCGTGCGTTGAACCCGCGGCTGATCATGCTGCGCATCTCGGGCTACGGACAGACCGGTCCGTACCACGACAAGCCCGGCTTCGGCGTCATCGCCGAGGCGATGGGCGGCATGCGCCATCTCACCGGCGAGCCGGGGCGTGTGCCGGTGCGCGTCGGCGTGTCGATCGGCGACACGCTCGCGTCGTTGCACGGCGTGATCGGCGTGCTGATGGCACTGCGCCACCGCGATGCGCACGGCGGCGTGGGCCAGGTGGTCGACGTGGCGCTGTACGAGTCGGTGTTCAACGTGATGGAGAGCCTGCTGCCCGAGTACGCTGCGTTCGGCGTGGTGCGCGAGCGCGCCGGCAGCGCGTTGCCCGGCATCGCGCCGACCAATGCCTACCCGTGCAGCGATGGCTCGTACGTGCTGGTGGCCGGCAACGGCGACAGCATCTTCCGCCGGCTGATGCAGGCGATCGGCCGTGACGACCTGGCCAACGACCCGCGATTCCGGCACAACGACGGCCGCGCCGCGGCCAGCGACGAGCTCGACGCCGCGATCGGCGCCTGGACTGCGCAGCGCACGCCCGACGAGGTGCTGGCCGCGCTCGACGCCGCGCAGGTGCCTGTGGGCAAGATCTACTCGGTGGCCGACATCGCGAGCGATCCGCAGTACCAGGCGCGTGACATGCTCGTGCAGATCACCGCCGCCGATGGGCAGCCGCTCAAGGTGCCGGGCATCGTGCCCAAGCTGAGCGCCACACCGGGCGCGATCGTGTTTGCCGCGCCGCGGCTCGGCCAGCACGACGCCGATCTGCAGCGCCGCGGCTGGCCGGTGCGTGCCGGCTAGGGCTGCCATGCCGATGATGAACAATCGCGCCTGGCGCCGCCTGCTGCGCCGCTCCGGAGCCTTGCCGCCATGCCCCACCTCGTGATCCTCTACACGCCGCAGCTCGATCGCGAGACCGACATGGCGAGGCTGTGCCGCACCCTCGCCGACACCATGATCGGGTTGAAGGACGAGCGCGGACAGGCGGTGTTTCCGCTCGGCGGCACCCGCGTGCTGGCCTACCCTGCCGCGCACCACGCGGTGGCCGACGGCGGCGCGGCGGCACGCGCACAGGGCAAGGGCGACGACTGCGCGTTCGCGTACTTCAACCTGCGCATGGGCCGCGGCCGCAGCGAAGCAGTCAAGCGCGCCGCCGGCGAAGCGCTGGTCGCCGTGGCGCGTGAGCACCTGGCGCCGCTGCTCGCGCGCAGGCCGGTGGGTCTGACGCTGCAGGTCGACGAGGGCCAGGAAGCGTTCGACGGCAAGTTCGGCAACCTGCATCCGCTGTTCGACAAGGGCTGACGCAGCGATGGCCACCACCCTCGACGAGCGCACGATCCAGGCGCTGGCGCGGCAGCTCTACGACGCGCGCAAGTCGCGCACGCAACTGCGCCACTTCTCGAAGCAGCACCCGTCGATGACGATCGACGACGGCTATGCGATCCAGCGCGCGTGGGTGAAGCTCGAGCTGGCCGACGGCCACCACATCGTCGGCCGCAAGATCGGCCTGACGTCGCGCGCGATGCAGCAGTCGAGCCAGATCGATGAGCCCGACTTCGCGCCGCTGATGAGCGACATGGTGTTCAGCGCCGGCACCGACATCCCGATCAGCCGCTTCATCGCGCCGCGCATCGAGGTCGAGCTGGCGTTCATCCTCGCCAGGCCGCTGAAAGGGCCCGGCGCCACG
>DATDJF010000099.1:0-20893 GCA_036520715.1 Burkholderiaceae bacterium
GGCTTCGTCTCGGACGACGAGGCCGACGACTACGTGGCCGAGGAAGACTTCGACGAGTTCGACGAGGAAGACGACGACGACGGCCAGGGCGGCAGCAAGGCGCTGACCAAGAAGCTCGAAGAGCTGAAGTCGCAGGCACTGGTGAAGTTCGCCACGCTGGCGCTGCACTTCGACAAGATGAGCAAGGCCTTCCAGAAGGAAGGCTACCGCTCGCCGGCCTACGACAAGGCTCAGCGCGCGATCAGCGACGACCTGATGACGATCCGCTTCACGGTCAAGACGATCGAGCGGCTGTGCGACATCCTGCGCTCGCAGGTCGACGACGTGCGCCGCTACGAGCGCGAGATCCGCAAGATCGTGGTCGACAAGTGCGGCATGCCGCAGGACCACTTCATCCGCACCTTCCCGCCCAACGTGCTGAACCTGAAGTGGGCCGAGCGCGAGATCGCCGCCGGCAAGAACTACAGCATCGTGCTGACGCGCAATCTGCCGGCGATCCAGGAGCTGCAGCAAAAGCTGATCGACCTGCAGGGCCGCGCGGTGGTGCCGCTGGAAGACCTCAAACAGATCAACAAGCGCATGAACGAGGGCGAGCGCGCCTCGCGCGACGCCAAGAAGGAGATGATCGAGGCCAACCTGCGCCTTGTGATCTCGATCGCCAAGAAGTACACCAACCGCGGCCTGCAGTTCCTCGACCTCATTCAAGAGGGCAACATCGGCCTGATGAAGGCGGTGGACAAGTTCGAATACCGCCGCGGCTACAAGTTCTCGACCTATGCCACGTGGTGGATCCGCCAGGCCATCACCAGGAGCATTGCCGACCAGGCGCGCACCATCCGCATCCCGGTGCACATGATCGAGACGATCAACAAGATGAACCGCATCTCGCGCCAGCACCTGCAGGAGTTCGGCTTCGAGCCCGACGCGCCGACCCTGGCCGAGAAGATGGAGATCCCCGAAGACAAGATCCGCAAGATCATGAAGATCGCCAAGGAGCCGATCTCCATGGAAACGCCGATCGGCGACGACGACGATTCGCACCTGGGCGACTTCATCGAGGACACCAACAACGTGGCGCCGGTCGATGCCGCGATGCAGGCCGGCCTGCGCGACGTGGTGAAGGACATCCTCGACTCGCTGACGCCGCGCGAAGCCAAGGTGCTGCGCATGCGCTTCGGCATCGAGATGTCGACCGACCACACGCTCGAGGAGGTCGGCAAGCAGTTCGACGTCACCCGCGAGCGCATCCGCCAGATCGAGGCCAAGGCGATCCGCAAACTCAAGCACCCGAGCCGCTCGGACAAGCTCAGGACGTACCTGGACAACCTGTAAGACGGCCAGCGCCCGGCGTTACACTGCGCCAGACATGACGCGGATCTCCGAGCGCACCGTCCTGTTTGCCGACTTGCGCGGCAGCACGTCGTTGTACGAGACCCTGGGCAATGCCGAGGCCACCTCGGTCGTCACGCACACCGTGACGATGATGGGGCGCACCGTGCCATCGTGCGGTGGTCAGCTGATCAAGACGCTGGGCGACGGCCTGATGGCGGTGTTCGACAGCTCGGAAGCCGGGCTGAAATCGGCCGGCCAGATGCACGACGAGCTCGAGACCCTGGTCTCGCGCGGCCGCGAGCATGGTGCATCAGCCGGCTTGCGCGGCTTGCGCCTGCAGGTGGCGCTGGCCCGCGGTGAAGTGGTCGAGATGGCCGGCGATTGTTTCGGCGATGCCGTCAACGTGGCGGCTCGCCTGCTCGACCACGCCGGCGACAACGAAACGCTGGTCACCGCCGGTGTGTTGGCCGATCTGCCGGTCAGTCAGCGCGAGCGCTTTCGCAGCCTCGACTGGATGCACTTGCGCGGACGCGCCGAGCCGGTGCAGGTGCACGTGCTCGGCCTGCGGCGCCATCACGACGCGGCGCCCGCCACGCAGTTCGGCCCCGTGGAGCCCACGCCCGACCCCGAAGGCATCCGCCTGGCGTGGCACGACCAGGTGCGTGTCTATGCCGCCGAGCATCTGCCGGTGGTGCTGGGGCGCAGCCCGCAGGCCACCTTCCGTCTCGACGACTCCAAAGTCTCGCGATCGCATGCGCGCATCGACTGGACCGGTGGCACCTTTCAGATCACCGACATGAGCTACAACGGCACCTACGTGCGCTTCGGCGGGTCGGAGGAGTTGATCACGCTGCGCCGCGGCAGCTGCACCTTGCATGGCTACGGTGTCATCGGGCTGGGCGGTGCGCCGACCGACGCCACCTCGCCGAGCATCCGCTTCGACGTGCTGTCGATCGTCGATACCGTGCCGCACCTGGTTTGACGCTTCGTCAGCGCATGCGCTTCGCAGCGGAGCCCGCGCACGCGCACGACCAGCCCGAGCGCACCGCGGTGCTGCTCACCAACCTCGGCACGCCCGATGCACCCACGCCGAGCGCGGTGCGCAGGTATCTGGCCCAGTTCCTGAGCGACCCGCGGGTGGTGGAGATTCCGCGCGTGCTGTGGTGGCCGCTGCTGCACGGCGTGGTCTTGCGCACGCGCCCCTCCAAGTCGGCGGCCAAGTACGCGGCCATCTGGACGCCCGAGGGCTCGCCGCTCGCGACGTGGACGCGCATGCAGGCCGATCGCCTGAAGGGGTCGCTGGGCGAGCGGGGCCATGCCGTGCTGGTGCAGCCGGCCATGCGCTACGGACAGCCGTCGATCGCCAGCGGCCTCGATGCACTCAAGGCACAGGGCGCGACGCGCATCCTGGTGCTGCCGTTGTATCCGCAGTATTCGGCCGCCACCACCGCCAGCACGCTCGATGCCGTCGCCGCCTGGTCGTCTCACGTGCGTCGCGTGCCCGAACTGCGCGTGGTCAACCAGTTCCACGACGACGAGGCCTACATCGCCGCGCTGTCCTCGCGCGTGACGGAGCACTGGATGCGCGAGGGGCGCGGCCGCATGCTGGTGATGAGCTTCCACGGCTTGCCGGCCCGCACGCTCGCGTTGGGCGACCCCTACCACTGCCAGTGCCAGAAGACGGCCCGGCTGCTGGCCGAGCGTCTGGGACTGCGGCCCGACGAATACCAGATCACTTTCCAGAGCCGCTTCGGACGTGCCCGCTGGCTCGAGCCCTACACGGACGGCACACTGCGCAAGCTGGCCCGCGCCGGCCACTCGCGGGTCGACGTGATCTGCCCGGGCTTCGTGGCGGACTGCCTCGAGACGCTGGAGGAGATCGCGATCGAAGGCCGCAACACGTTCTTGGCCGCAGGCGGCAAGGACTTTCACGCCATACCCTGTCTCAACGACCATCCGGCCGGGATCGATGCGCTGGCCAAGCTGGCGATTCGCCATTTGCAAGGGTGGCCGGTCACGGCGCCCTCGAGCGCCGAACTGCAGCGCAGCCGCGAACGCGCCGTCGCGGCCGGTGCGCCACGCTGAGGCTGACCGAGTCCGCGCCGGCTCAGCGCGCCGTGCGGATGCGCCACCAGCGCAGCGCCCTCGGCAACAACAGCACTGCGACGACCAGCGCCAGCAGCACGGCCGACGCCGGGCGCTGCACGAAGACGCTCCAGTGGCCCTCGCCGATCGACAGCGCATTGCGCATCTGCGCCTCGGCCAGCGGCCCCAGGATCATGCCGACGATCACCGGCGCGGTGGGAAAGTCGAAGCGCCGCATCAGCACACCCAACAAACCGATGCCCAGCATCAGGAACAGATCGAACGCGCTCTGGCGCATGCCGTACACGCCGATCGTCGCGAAGATCAGGATGCCCGCATACAGCTGCGGGCGCGGGATCTTCAGCAGCTTGACCCACAAGCCCACCAGCGGCAGGTTGAGCACCAGCAGCATCACGTTGCCGATGTACAGCGAGGCGATCAGGGCCCACACCAGCGCGCCGTTGCTCTGGAACAGTTGCGGCCCCGGGTTGAGTCCGTAGTTCTGAAACGCCGACAGCAGAATGGCCGCCGTCACGCTGGTCGGGATGCCCAGGGTCAGCAGCGGCACCAAGGTGGCGGTGACCGCCGAGTTGTTGGCGGCTTCGGGGCCGGCCACTCCCTCGATGGCGCCACTGGTGCCGAACTCCTCCGGGTTCTTGCTCAGCTTGCGCTCGACCGCATAACTCAGGAACGTGGGGATCTCCGAGCCGCCGGCCGGCACCGTGCCGAACGGAAAGCCGATCGCGGTGCCGCGCAGCCACGCCGGCCACGAACGGCGCCATTGCTCGCGCGTCATGTGCACCTTGTTCATGCGGTGGAGCGTGGCCTCGGTGCGCCCCTCGTACAACGCGATGTACAGGCATTCGCCCACCGCGAACAACCCGACCGCCACCAGCACGACCTCGATGCCGTCGAGGAACTCGGGCACGCCGCCGGTGTAGCGCACCTGGCCGGTGATTTGGTCGAGTCCGACACAACCCACCGCCAGGCCGATGAACAGCGCGGTCAGGCCGCGCAGCGTGCTCTTGCCCAACACCGCGCTCACGGTGGTGAAGGCCAGCAGCATCAGCATGAAGTACTCGGGCGGCCCGAGCTTGACGGCGTGGTACGCAACGAACGGCGCGAACAGCGTCACCAGCACGGTGGCGATCGTGCCGGCCACGAAGCTGCCGATGGCGGCGGTGGCCAGGGCCGCGCCGGCGCGACCGCTCTTGGCCATCTTGAAGCCTTCGAGCGCAGTGACCATGGTGCCGGTTTCGCCCGGCGTGTTGAGCAGGATCGAGGTGGTCGAGCCACCGTACATCGCACCGTAGTAGATGCCGGCGAAGAAGATCATCGATGCGGTGGGTTCGACCTGCGAGGTGATCGGCAGCAGCATCGCCACCGTGACCGCCGGGCCCAGCCCGGGCAAGACGCCGATGGCCGTGCCCACCGCGCAGCCAATGAAGGCCCACAACAGGTTCACCGGCGTGGCCGCCGTGGCGATGCCGGCGAGCAGTTGGCTGGCGATGTCCATGCTGCGGTCCGCCTACAGCCAGCCGGTGCCGGTGATGTTGGGTAGGTTGATCCCCAGCACCAGCGTGAACAGCCAGAACGCCGGCGCGGCAATGAGAAAGCCGGTGACGAAGTCGATCACCAGGCCCTTTGCGCCGCCATGGCCCTTGCCCTCGGCCGCGCGTAGGCCGCGCACCGCGAGCATGAAGCACAGCGTGCACGCGAGGATGAAGCCGATCGTCGTGATGAGCAGTGCGTTGGCGACGACACCGGCCACCACCCAGGCCAGCGACGTCCAGTCGCCGCGCACGGCGCCCGGCGAAGGCTCCATCGTGCGCCAGCCCCCACTGCGTGCCTCGTAGACCAGCCAGCCGCCGCACAACATCAGCGCCACTGACACGAGCCACGGCAAGAAGTTGGGGCCGACGCCGGCATAACCTGCCTGCGACGGGATCTGGCTCGCGCCCCACGCCATCGCCACACCGATCAGCAGCGCGCCGGCACCGATCAGGGTCTGGTGCAGGACTGCCGGCGTCTTGTCAGCCACTCAGACCATTCCAGCCTTGACCATCGTGGCACGCAGCGACGCGAATTCGCGATCGACGAATTCCTCGAACTCCTTGCCCGTTATCAGCGCCGGCGTCCAATTGTTCTTCTCGAGCGCTTCGGCCCAGGCCTTGGTCTTGGTGGCCTTGACCACCACGTCGATCAGTGCCTTGCGCTGCTCGGGCGTGATGCCCGGCGCGCCGTACACGCCGCGCCAGTTGCCGATCTCGACGTTGTAGCCCTGCTCCTTCATCGTGGCGATGTTCAGGCCCTTCAGGCGCGCGGCCGATGTGATGGCGATCGGCTTCATCTTGCCGCTCTCGATGTACTGCTGGAACTCGCTGTAGCCGCTGCCGCCCACCGTCACGTTGCCGCCGAGAATGGCCGCCACGGCCTCGCCGCCGCCGCGGAACGCCACGTAGTTGATCTTCGCCGGATCGACGCCGACCTCGCGCGCCAGCATCGCCGCGGCGATGTGCTCGGTGCTGCCGCGCGAACCGCCGCCCCACTTCACGCTACCCGGGTCCTTCTTCAGTTGCTCGACCACGTCCTTCATCGTCTTGAAAGGTGACGACTCGGGCAGCACGAACACGTTGTACTCGCTGGTCAGGCGAGCCAACGGCGTCGCTTGCGACAGGTTCACCGCCGGCTTGGTGGTGATCTGGCCGCCCAGCATCACGGCGCCCATCACCATCATCGCGTTCGGGTCGCCCTTGCTTGCGTTGACGAATTGCGCCAGGCCCAGCGCGCCGGCGGCCCCGCCTTTGTTGTCGTAACTCACGCTGCCTGCCGCGCCGGCATCCTGGATGGCCTTGCCGAGCGCGCGGCCGGTGGAGTCCCAGCCGCCGCCGGGATTGGCGGGAATCATCATCTTCAGGTTGGCTGCCGCGCGGACCCCAGGCGCCAGCCCTGCGCCGAGGCCGAGTGCCGTCAGGCTTCGAAGAAATTGATCGCGACGCATGGGGACTCCTAGAGGTGCGACAGGGTTGCTGCGATGATCGCGCCGCCGTCCGCCCTTGCGCGGCCGCCGGCACTAGGGCAAATGCTAGGTCGGCACGGCAGCGCCGGTCGCGCCGGCGGACAATGTTCGCGATGACCGACTCGGTGCGCCTGGACAAGTGGCTGTGGGCCGCGCGGCTGTACAAGACACGAACGCTGGCTGCGCAAGACGTGGCGCGTGGGCGCGTCACGGTCAATGCCCAGCCGGCCAAGCCCGGGCGCGTGCTGCATGTCGGCGACCAGGTCAGCCTGCAACATCCCGGCTTTCGCCAAGACCTGGCCGTGCTGCAGCTGAGCCTGCATCGGGGCAGCGCCACGGTCGCCCGCACGCTGTACGCCGAGTCGCCCGAGAGCCTGGCGGCGCGCGAGAAAGTGCTGCAGCAGCGGCGGCTGGCGCCCGAGCCGGCCGCCTCGCTGGCCCAGGGCCGTCCGACCAAACGTGAGCGCCGTGCGCTGGCCTCGTGGCAGCGTTGGAGCGCCAGCGTCGAGCCCTGATTCCGGCGTCGCCTCCAGCGGCCCTTGAAAGCGGGCCGGCCGTCCCCAAAGTCTGGACAAGAGCTTTGCCCACACAACCATGGCCCCCATCGATCCACAGGACCGCCAGGAGCCGGCGCTCGATCCGATCGCGCCGGCTGCCCCCTCCACCGGCAGCGCGCCCGACGGGCAACCAGAGCTCCGGCTGGCCGAGTTGCAGGCCAAGCACGCCGAGGTGTCGGACGCCTTCCTACGTGCCAAGGCCGAGGCCGAAAACACCCGCCGCCGCGCCGAGGAAGAGATCGCGAAGGCTCGCAAGTTCGCGCTCGAGTCGTTCGCCGACAGCCTGCTGCCGGTGCGCGACAGCCTGGAAGCCACCACCGCCATCGCCGACGCGAGCAACGAGCAACTGTTGCAAGGCGTGCACGCGACACTGAAGCTATTGACGCAGGCGCTCGAGCGCAACCGCATCGTCGAGATCAACCCGCCCACCGGCACCCGCTTCGATCCACATCAGCACCAGGCGATCTCGGTGGTGCCGGCCGACCAGGAGGCCAACACCATCGTGGCCGTGCTGCAAAAAGGTTATCTCATCGCCGAGCGTGTGTTGCGCCCGGCCCTGGTCACCGTGGCTGCGCCCAAATGACCGGTCTCTGAGCCGAGGCCGTCTTGAAACGGGCCGACTTATCCACAACTCGTACACAACTCAATTCACACCGAGCTTAGGAGCCACCACATGGGCAAGATCATCGGCATCGACCTCGGCACGACCAACTCGTGCGTGGCGATCATGGAAGGCAACACCACCAAGGTGATCGAAAACAGCGAGGGTGCCCGCACCACGCCGTCGATCATCGCGTACCAGGAGGACGGCGAAGTCCTGGTCGGTGCGTCGGCCAAGCGCCAGGCGGTGACCAACCCGCGCAACACGCTGTATGCGGTGAAGCGCCTGATCGGCCGCAAGTTCACCGAGAAGGAAGTGCAGAAGGACATCGACCTGATGCCCTATGCCATCAAGGCCGCCGACAACGGCGACGCCTGGGTCGAGGTGCGCGGCAAGAAGCTGGCGCCGCCGCAAGTGAGCGCCGAGGTGCTGCGCAAGATGAAGAAGACCGCCGAAGACTACCTCGGCGAAGAAGTCACCGAGGCGGTGATCACGGTGCCGGCGTACTTCAACGACAGCCAGCGCCAGGCCACCAAGGATGCCGGCCGCATCGCCGGCCTGGATGTCAAGCGCATCATCAACGAGCCCACCGCGGCCGCGCTCGCGTTCGGCCTCGACAAGCACGGCAAGGGCGACCGCAAGATCGCGGTCTACGACTTGGGCGGCGGCACCTTCGACATCTCGATCATCGAGATCGCCGACGTCGACGGCGAAAAGCAGTTCGAGGTGCTGTCGACCAACGGCGACACCTTCCTCGGCGGCGAGGATTTCGACCAGCGCGTGATCGACTACATCGTCGCCGAGTTCAAGAAGGAACAAGGCGTCGACCTGACGAAAGACGTGCTCGCGCTGCAGCGGCTGAAGGAAGCCGCCGAGAAGGCGAAGATCGAGCTGTCCAACAGCACGCAGACCGACATCAACCTGCCGTACGTGACGGCCGACGCGTCGGGTCCGAAGCACCTGAACATCAAGCTCACGCGCGCCAAGCTCGAGGCGCTGGTCGACGACCTGATCGAGCGCACCATCGAGCCCTGCCGCATCGCGATCAAGGATGCCGGCGTCAAGATCGGCGACATCAACGACGTCATCCTGGTCGGCGGCATGACGCGCATGCCCAAGGTGATGGACAAGGTCAAGGAGTTCTTCGGCAAGGACCCGCGGCGTGACGTCAACCCCGACGAGGCGGTGGCGGTGGGCGCCGCCATTCAGGGCCAGGTGCTGGGTGGCGAGCGCAAGGACGTGCTGCTGCTCGACGTGACGCCGCTGAGCCTGGGCATCGAGACGCTGGGCGGCGTGATGACCAAGATGATCAAGAAGAACACCACCATCCCGACCAAGTTCGCGCAGGTGTTCTCCACCGCCGACGACAACCAGCCGGCGGTGACGATCAAGGTGTTCCAGGGCGAACGCGAGATGGCTGCCGGCAACAAGAGCCTGGGCGAGTTCAACCTCGAGGGCATCCCGCCGTCGCCGCGCGGCCTGCCGCAGATCGAGGTCACGTTCGACATCGACGCCAACGGCATCCTGCACGTCAACGCCAAGGACAAGGGCACCGGCAAGGAAAACAAGATCACCATCAAGGCGAACTCGGGCCTGTCCGAGGCCGAGATCGAGAAGATGGTCAAGGACGCCGAGCTCAACGCCGCCGAAGACAAGAAGAAGCTCGAACTGGTGCAGGCGCGCAACTCGGCCGACGCGATGGTGCACTCGGTGCGCAAGAGCCTCGGCGAACACGGCGACAAGCTCGACGCCGGCGAGAAGGAGAAGATCGAGGCCGCTCTGAAGGACGTTGAAGAAGCGCTCAAGGGCGACGACAAGGACACGATCGAGGCCAAGACCGAGGCGCTGATGCAGGCCAGCCAGAAGCTGGGCGAGAAGATGTATGCCGATGCGCAGGCGGCGGCGTCGGCGGCCGGTGCGGGCGGCGGCGCTGCCGAGGGCGCGCATGCCGAGGCGAAAGCCCAGGCCAAGCCGGCCGACGACAACGTGGTCGATGCGGAGTTCAAGGAAGTGAAGAAGTGATATTGCGGCGACTGTGCGCCGCAATATCTCGCCGCGTTGGAGCTCGCAGGCTGCGCCTGCGGCTCAACGCGGCGGTTTCGTTTGAGTACTCTTGAGATCGTTCATGGCAAAGCGCGACTACTACGAAGTCCTCGGCGTGGCGAAGAACGCGTCCGACGAAGACATCAAGAAGGCCTACCGCAAGCTGGCCATGAAGCATCACCCCGACCGCAACCAGGGTGACGATGCCAAGAAGTCCGAGGACAAGTTCAAGGAGGCCAAAGAGGCCTACGAGATGCTCTCGGAGCCGCAAAAGCGTGCGGCGTACGACCAGTACGGCCACGCTGGCGTCGACCCCAACATGGCGGCTGGGGGCTTTCGCGGCGGGCCAGGGCAGGAGGGCTTCGGCGGCTTCGCCGAGGCCTTCGGCGACATCTTCGGCGACATCTTCGGCGCAGGTGGGCCCGGCCGGCGGCCCGGAGGTGGCGGCCAGCAGGTTTACCGCGGCGCCGACCTGTCGTACTCGATGGAGATTTCGCTCGAAGAAGCGGCGAACGGCAAGGACACGCAGATCCGCATCCCGAGTTGGGAAGGCTGCGAAACCTGCCACGGCAGCGGCGCCAAGCCCGGTACCAGCGCCAAGCCCTGCAGCACCTGCGGCGGCTCGGGCACGGTGCACCTGCGCCAGGGCTTCTTCAGCATCCAGCAGACCTGCCCGCACTGCCACGGCAGCGGCCGCATCATTCCGGACCCCTGCCTCACCTGCAACGGCGCCGGCAAGCTGAAGAAGCAGAAGACGCTGGAGGTCAAGATCCCGGCGGGCATCAACGAAGGCATGCGCATCCGCTCGGTCGGCAACGGCGAGCCCGGCACCAACGGCGGCCCGGCCGGCGACCTGTACATCGAGATCCGCATCAAGCAGCACGAGATCTTCGAGCGCGACGGCGACGACCTGCATTGCACGGTGCCGGTGCCGCTGACCCTGGCGGCGCTGGGCGGCAGCATCACCGTGCCCACGCTGGCCGGCAACGCCGAGATCGAGTTGCCCGACGGCACGCAGCACGGCAAGACGTTCCGCCTGCGCGGCAAGGGCATCAAGGGCATCCGCTCGAGCTACCCCGGCGACTTGTATTGCCACATCACGGTCGAGACGCCGGTGCGCCTGACCGAACACCAGCGCAAGCTGATGAAGGAACTCGACGAGTCGCTCAAGAAAGGCGGCGAGCGCCACTCGCCCAACGCCAAGAGCTGGACCGACCGCGTCAAGGACATCTTCAAGTGAGCACCGGGCCCTGGGCCAGCCCGCTCGCGCGGCGCTAGCGGAACAACCGCGCCACCGCCGTCGCGCCGATGCCCACCTTCTCGTAGTGCGCTTCGCACAGTGCGATGTAGTCGTGCACGTCGAAGTGGCCGCTCGAGGCGCCCTGCTCGTCGAGCCAGATCAGCGGGCCCTGCACGATGAAGAACACCTTCATCGGCTGCTCGTGCTCGTAGGCGACCAGCGTGTGCCCTTCGCCCGGCGACTCGTAGACGAAGTCGCCGGCGGTCGCTGTCCACTCGTGCTCGAGGTAGCCCCACTTGCCCGAGATGGTGTAGGCAAACACCTGATGCGGGTGGTAGTGCCGGTTGACCAGGCCGACGCCCCTGGCGCACAGGATGTCGCACCACATGTTGCGCGCCGGCGAGATCCACAGCGGCCGCGACGACACCGTGTCGGTGAACGGCACGTAGAGCCGCTCGTCGTCGCCCGCCGCGGCCGCGACGTAGAGGTCGCGCAGCGCGTGCGGCTTGAACACCGGGTCGATCGGCTTCAGGTCCTTCCAGAATTCGTTGAGTGCGGCTTCGGGCATGGCGGCTCCTGTGGGGTCAGATGCTCATGCCGCCGTCGGCCATGAAGACCCCGCCGGTGGCAAAGCTGCTGCGCGACGACGCCAGGAACAGCACCATCTCCGCAATCTCCTCGGGCTGGGCGTGGCGGCCGAGCGGGATCATCGAGTCGAGCAACTGGGTCGCGTCGCGGCCGATCATCGTGCCGATGCGGCGCTCGATGTCACCCTGGAAGGCGTTGCCGATCGGCCCCGGTGCAAGCACGTTGACGCGGATGCCGCGGCGCGCCGCCTCCTTGGCCGCCACCCGCATCAGGCCGACCAGCGCGTGCTTGGAGGTGGCGTAGCCGCAGATGCCGGGATCGGCGGTCACCGCCACCACACTGGCGTTGATCAGCACGCTGCCGCCGTCGGCCATCAGCGGCAGGCCGTGCTTGAGTGCCAGAAAGCTGCCGCGCACGTTGACGGCCATCACCTGGTCGAACACGTCGTCGGGATACTCGGTGAGTGGCGCGATCGCGCCGTTGATGCCGGCGTTGCAGAACAGGAAATCGATCGGCCCGCCCCAGCGCTCGCACGCCGACGCCACGTAGCCGCGCGTCTGCTCGGCATCGGCGACGTCGGCCACCGAGCGCGACACGCGGCCCGGATGCGCGGCCAGCGCCTTCGCGGCGGCCTGCAGCGACCGCGCGTCGCGGTCGACCAGGTGCACGCGCGCGCCTTCGGCGAGCAGCGCACGGGCCGATGCCAGGCCCACGCTGCCGGCGCCGCCGGTGATCACGCAGATCTTGTCGGTCATCTCGTTCATCGGCTGCCTGCCTCTTTCACGCCGAGGTATGCGTGGCGCACCGCATCGTCATTGAGCGCGTCGGCCGCCGCGCCGCCGCCGGAGACGCGACCGGTGGCCATCACGTAGGCGCGGTCGGCCACGGCCAGGCTCTGGCGCGCGTTCTGCTCGACCAGCAGCACGCCCAGGCCGCTGTCGCGCACGCGCGCGAGCGAACCGAACAGCTCCTTGCACAGCAGCGGCGAGAGGCCCAGCGACGGCTCGTCGAGCAGCAGCATCGTCGGCGCCGACATCAGCGCGCGGCCGATCGCCACCATCTGCTGCTCGCCGCCGCTCATCGTGCGCACGCTCTGGTTCATGCGCTCGCCCAGTCGCGGAAACAGCGCGAGCACACGCGACAGCGCTTGGTTCTCGCCGGCCCGTGCGCGCCGCGGAAATGCGCCCAGCGCGAGGTTTTCGCGCACCGAGAGCTCGACGAAGACGCCGCGTCCTTCGGGCACCAGCGCCAGGCCGAGATTGACGATCTGGTGAGCTGGCAGGCCGGTCAGCGGCGTGCCGTCGAGCATCACGCGTGCACCCGCGTGCGCCGCCACCAGGCCGGCTGTGGCCTTCAACAGCGTCGACTTGCCGGCGCCGTTGGCGCCGAGCAGCACCACGATCTCGCCGGCCCGCACCCGCAGCGCCGCATCGCTGACGGCGCGGTGACGGCCGTAGCTGACCGACAGGCTGGTGATCTCGAGCATCACGTCGCCCCGTTGGGCCTGCGGCCCGCCCCCCCAAGGGGGAACGAGCGCCTTCGGAACGGCTGTGCGGCGCTCATTGGGCATCCTTCGCGCTACGCGCGCCGGAATTCGCCTTCGGAGCGGCCGGGCGGCTCATGCCGCCTCGCTGCCGAGATAGGCGTCGAGCACCGCCGGATGCGCCAGCGCAACGGCGGTGGGCCCCTCGGCGATCTTGCGGCCGGTGCTCATCACAATGCAGCGGTCGCACAGCGCGCGGATCGCCTCCATCACGTGCTCGACCAGCACAATGGTCATGCCGCTGCCGCGGATCTCGCGCACCAGCGCGATGCCTTCGTGCAACTCGGTCGGGTTGAGCCCGGCCAGCCATTCGTCGAGCAGCAGCAGCCGGGGCTCGAGCGCGAGCGCACGCGCCAGCTCGAGGCGCTTTTGTTCGATGTAGGTCAGCGCGCCGGCGGCCACGCCTTCCTTGTCGGCCAGATGCACGCGGCGCAGCAGCTCACGCGCCCGTTGCCGCGCCGCCTCGCCCCACGCGCCACGCGGGTGGAACGCCAGGCCGGTGATCACGTTCTCCAGGCAAGTCAGCGATGGCGGCACGCGCACGAGCTGGAACGATCGTGCAATGCCTTTGCGCGCGATCCTGTGCGCCGGCATGCCCTGCACGGCCTCGCCGTCGAACTGAATGACGCCGGCATCGGGCACCAGCGCGCCCGAGATCAGGTTGAGCGCAGTCGTCTTGCCCGAGCCGTTGGGCCCGAGCAGGCCGACGATCTCGCCTTGCGTCACCTCGAGGTCGAGCCCGTCGACGGCACGCAAGCCGCCGAAACTGCGCGTCAAGCCGGCGATGTGCAGCAGTGCGCTCATGAGGCGGCACCCTTCGCGCCGCGCCATCGTTTGTGAATCCAACTCGCCACGCCATCAGGCACGAAGTAGACGATGACCATGAACGCGACGCCGAGCAGGATCGAGAAGTGGTTCGGAAAACGCGCCGACAGGAACTCGAACAGGAGCGCCATCGGCACGGCGCCGGCCACCGGGCCGAACAGGCTGCCCGCGCCGCCGAGCAACGCCATGATCACGACCTGGAACGAGACCACCGAATTGAACGAGATCGCCGGATCGATGTAGGTCCAGCGCGGCGCCATGATCGCGCCGGTGAGCGTGATGAAGGCCGAGCTGGCGACGAACAACACCAGCTTGGCGCGCGTGACGTCGATGCCGACGTGGCGAGCCACCGTCTCGTCGTCGCCGATCACCTGCAGCGCCAGCCCGAGGCGCGAGCGCTTGACCCACCACGCAAAGGCGAACAGCCCTGCCAGCAACGCCAGCAGCTCCCAGTAGATCTGACGCGGCGTGATGTCGAGGAACACGTAGCGGCCGAGCGTCTTGGTGATGTTCACCTCGTACCAGGTGACGAGCTGGCGCACCAGCTCGGCCAGGCCGAAGGTGAAGATCACGAAGTAGATGCCCGACAGGCGTAGCGTCGCCAGCCCGACCAGCAGCGACAGCAGCGCGCCGGCGACGAGCGCGACGGCGAACACCAGCGGCAGCGGCAGCTTGTCGCCGAGCACCGCCACCGCATAGGCGCCGATGCCGTAGAACGCCACGCTGGCCAGCGACACGTAGCGTGTGGGCCCCGAGAACATCGCCCAGGCGGTGGCCATCAACGAATACTGCACGAGGTTGATCGACAGGCCGAGCAGGTAGTCGTTGCGGCTGACCAGCGGCAACGCGGCCGCCAGCGCCAGCGCCACCCAGGTCACGATCAGCGAGCGCGCTCGCGGCAGCGTCATCGCGCCGGCCGCCCGAACAGGCCAGCCGGCCGCCACAGCAGCACCGCCAGGAACAGCAGGTAGTTGACCGCCAGCGTGAGGCCGGGGTCGACCAGCCGCGCGACCACGGTCTCCGACAGCCCGAGCAGCAGGCCGGCGATGACGCAGCCGACGACGTTGCCGACGCCGCCCATGATGACGACGATCAGCGCCTTCATCGTGAAGATCACGCCCATCGATGCGCTGAAGGTCAGGAACATGCTGGCCAGCACGCCGCCAGCGGCCACCAGCGCGCCACCCGCCGCGAAGATGAAGGCCGAGACCATGGCGACGTCGATGCCCACCAGCGCCGCGTGGTTGGGCGCGGTGGCCACCGCACGCACCGCCGAGCCGACGCGCGTGCGAGTGAGAAACAGGTAAAGCACGGCGCCGACCACCACCGTGAAGGCGAACATGATCAGCCGGTTCTCGGCGATTCGCGCGCCGAACAGCACCACCGCCTCGGCTGCGTACGAATAGCTGTGGTAGCCGCCGCCGAACATCACCAGCATCACGCCCTGCACCACGAACAGCAGCCCGAAGGTGGCAAGCAGGCTGTCCACCTCGAGCGCAGGGCCGGCCTGTGTGCGCCGCACCAGCGGCGACAGCAGCAGCCGGTAGACCAGCCAGTTGAGCGCGAAGCCGAGCGGGAAGGCCAGCACCAGCGCGAACAGCGGGCTCAGCTGCAGCGCCGTGAACGCAGCGTAGGTGGCAAAGGCGGCGCCGATCAGCAACTCGCCATAGGCGAGGTTCATGATGCGCGCCACGCCGTACTGCAGCGTCAGCCCCATCGCCACCATCGCGTACAGGCCGCCCAGCGTGAGGCCGAAGAGCAGCAGTTCGAACAGCAGTTGCATGCGACGATCATGACAGCGGCGCCGCACGAGCGGCGCCGCTGTCTCCTCCCGCTGCGCCCGTTTGACGGGCGCCCCCCAACGTGCTCAGGCCGCTTTCCACGCCGGCTTGGGCAACAACACCTTCTTCGCTCCGGCCTTGGCGGCCGGGGCCACGCCGTAGAACTCGCCGTTCTGCCATTGGCCGATGAACCACAGGTCAGTCCACTGCTGGTCGGTGAACTTCATCGTGCCGTTGGCGGTGTCGAAGCTGTTCTTCTTGATTTCGTCGATCACCGCGGCGCGGTCGCTCGTGCCGGCGCGCTCGATCGCCTGCTGCAGGATCTGCAGCGTCGAGTACATCACCACGTTGGCCCAGCGGTCGGGCTCCTGGCCGGTCATCTCGACATGCTTCTTGTAGAAGGCCTGGAACGACGGGCTGTCGGCGGCCACGCCGCCGCAGCCCATCACGCCCTCGACGTTGGCGCCGAAGCGCTTCTTGTAGATCGGGAACGCGGTGCCGACGCCGACCGCGAACACCTTCGGGTTGTAGGCCGACACGCGCGCCTGCTCGGTGATGGCGATCGAATCGGGCGGATACGAAAAGGCGACGAAGGCATCGGCGTCGGTCGCCTTGGCTTCGCTGATCAGCGGCGACATGTCTTGTGTGCCGATCGGGTAGCTCTTGTCGTACACCAGCTTGAAGCCGTGCTTGGCGGCTGCCTTGCGCGCGCCGCCCGACAGGTCGACGCCGAACGCGTCGGCGATGTTGATCATCGCGATGTTGCTGCCGATCAGGCCGGCCTTGCGCTGCACCTCGAGGATGTCGATCAGCGCCTCGCCGTACATCGAGCCGCCGCCCAGGCAGAAGAAGACGTTGGACCAGCGCTTCACGAGCTGCGGCGCCATGTCGGTGATCGAGGCCACCGCCAGGTGCGGGAAGTTGTACTTGTTGAGCGTCGGCGCCACCGCCAGGTTGATGCCGGTGGACCACGGCGCGAGCACGAAGTCGACCTTGTCCTGCGTGGCCAGCCGCTCGTAGGCGCGCACGGCCTCTTCAGAGCTGGAGCGGTCGTCGTATTCGACGATCTCGACGGGCATCTTCTTGCCCTTGACATTGATGCCGCCGGCGGCATTGACCTCCTTGACCCACATGCCGTAGACCGGCGTGATCTGCGTCGCCACGCCGCCGGCATTGGGGCCTGTCTTCGATGCCGAGTAGCCGATCTTCAGCGTCGCGGCCTGCGCGCGCACCAGCGCCGGCGCGGCGAGCATCGCGCTGCCGCCGGCCACGGCGGCGGTGAACTGTCTGCGGTTGGTCATGGTCCTCTCCTCGGTCACGACATTGTGCGAATCCCCGCCCCTGGCCGCTTGACTGCGCATGCCCCCGCGCTTGACGTTTCGTGCATCTGCGATCAGGTGTTACCCGTGATCCCGTGCCGCGGCGGTTGAGCCGCGGGCACACAGTGGTTACGCTCGCCGGTCGCCGCAGCCGGCGTGCCGCTTGCGCACCGGCCGGCGCCGCCACGGGGTGACACGCGCATGGCAGGCAAGGCCGATTCACTGCGTTCGGTGCTCTACGCGCTGGCCGCCAATTTCGCGATCGCGCTGGCCAAGAGCGCAGGGGCTGCCTACACCGGCTCGTCTTCGATGCTCGCCGAGGCGATTCACTCGTTCGCCGACTGCGGCAATCAGGGGCTGCTGCTGTGGGGCATGCGGCGCACGCGCCTGGCGGCCACTGCCGACCATCCTCTGGGGCACGGCAAGGCGGTCTATTTCTGGAGCTTCATCGTTGCGCTGATGCTCTTTTCGATGGGCGGCTTGTTCTCGATCTATGAGGGTGTGCACAAGCTCGGCAGCCCGGAGCCGATGAGCAATGCCTGGGTGGCGCTGTCGATCCTGGCCTTCGGCATCGTGGCGGAGGCGGTGTCGTTGTGGGGCGCCCTGCGGGAGATCGACAAGGAACGCGGCCAGCGCGGCTACTGGACCTGGTTTCGTACCTCGCGCACCAGCGAGCTGGTGGTGATCTTCGGTGAAGACCTGGCGGCGCTGGGTGGCCTGGCGCTCGCGTTCGGCTTCATCGTCGTGGCGGTGGTGACGGGCAACCCGATGTGGGACGCGCTCGGCTCGGTCGCCATCGGGGTCCTGCTGGTGCTGGTCGCCGTGCTGGTGGGCCGTGAGGTGGCGTCGCTGCTGGTTGGCCAGAGCGCCGATCCGCTGGTCGAGCAAATGCTCCGGCAGCACCTGGCGGCCCGGCCCGAGGTGCAGCGCGTGCTCAACCTCATCACGCAGCAACTCGGGCCCGACGTGATGGTCGCCGTCAAGGCGGTGATGGCTCCGCAGGGCAGCGAGCAGGGCTTGGTGGACGCCATCAACCGCGTGGAGCGATCACTGCGCGAGGCGTTTCCGCAGGTTCGGTGGTGCTTCTTCGAGCCCGACCACAGCGATTGACGGCGCCACCCGCTGGCGGGTGTCTCCCGCTGGTTAGAACAGTGAGGCCTGGCCCACCTGCGCCGATGGCCGCCGGAACTGGGTGAGGTCGAGCTCGACCCGCGTGCGGTTGAAGCCCAGGCGCACACTGGCCTTGTCGAAGCGCTGGCGAATCATCTGCGCCCACACGCCCGTGCCTGTCATGCGGGTGCCGAAGTTGGGATCATTGTCCTTGCCGCCGCGCATCTCGCGCACGCGCGCCATCACGCGCTCGGCGCGCCCGGGCACATGCTGCTTAAGCCACTGCTGGAACAGCGGACTCACCTCCCACGGCAGGCGCAGCACGATGCTCGAGGCAGCGCTCGCACCGGCATCGCGCGCGGCCTCGAGAATGCGCTCCATCTCGTGCAGGTTGAGAAACGGGATCATCGGCGAGACGCTGACACCGACCGGCACACCGGCCTTGACCAGCGTTTCGATCGTCTTCAAGCGCCGGTGCGGCGCCGCGGCGCGCGGCTCCATCGTGCGCGCGAGTTGCGGGTCGAGCGTGGTCAGCGAGACGTAGATCGCGACCAGGCCCTTGGCGGCCATCGGTGCGATCAGGTCGAGGTCGCGTTCGATGCCCGCCGACTTGGTGAACATCGAGAACGCGTGGTCGCACTCGCTCAACACCTCGATGATCGACCGTGTGATCTTCAGCTTGCGCTCCACCGGTTGATAACAATCGGTGGCTGAACCCAGGTTGAGCAACAGCGGCACGTAGCTCGGCTTGGCCAGCGTCTCGCGCAACCGCTCGGCCGCGTTGACCTTGGCGACGATGCGGGTCTCGAAGTCGAGACCGGGCGACAGGTTCAGATAGCTGTGCGTCGGCCGCGCATAGCAATACACGCAGCCGTGCTCGCAGCCCCGGTACGGGTTGATCGAGAGGTCGAAGCCGATGTCGGGCGAGTCGTTGCCGGTGAGGATCGACTTGACGCGCTCCTCGATCACCTGCGTCTCGGGCTTGACCTGCTCCTCGAGCACCGCCTGATCGAGCGTGCCCCAACCATCGTCGAACGACTCGCGCTGCTCGGTGCTGAAGCGGTGCTGGATCGCCCACGCGGTGCCGCGCCCCTTGGTGGGCACGAAGCGCAGCGGCGCGGACACCCCCTGCGCATCCGCGGGTGCCCTGTGCCCATGGTTGGCGGAAGGCATACTGTAAATTTATACAGTATTCGCCTCGCCGTCAAGCGGATCGTTCGCGTTCAGTAGTCCGGACCGCTGCTGCCGTGCGCCAGGTTGTCGAAGCGCGTCAGCGGCTTCAGGAACGTGAGCCTGAGCGTGCCCACCGGGCCGTTGCGCTGCTTGCCGATGATGATCTCGGCGACCCCAGGCTCCTTGGAGTCCTTGTTGTAGTAGTCGTCGCGGTAGATGAACATGATGACGTCGGCGTCCTGCTCGATCGCGCCCGATTCGCGCAGGTCGCTCATCAGCGGGCGCTTGTCGTTGCGCGACTCGACGCTGCGGTTGAGCTGCGACAGCGCCATCACCGGACACTTCAGCTCCTTGGCCAGCGCCTTCAGGCCGCGCGAGATCTCGCCGAGTTCGGTGGCACGGTTCTCGTCGCTGCCGCTGGAGCCGCTCATCAGTTGCAGGTAGTCCACCACGATCAGGCCGAGCGTGCCGCCGAACTGCCGCGCCATGCGGCGCGCGCGCGCGCGCAACTCGGCTGGGTTGAGCGCCGGCGTCTCGTCGATGAACAGGCTCACCTTGCCGAGCTGGTCGACCGCTTCGGTGAGGCGCGTCCACTCGTCGTCCTTGAGTGCGCCGGTGCGCAGGTGCTGCTGGTCGATGCGGCCGAGCGAGCCGACCATGCGCACGGCAAGCTGCGAGGCGCCCATTTCCATCGAGAACACCAGCACCGGCAGCTCTTCGCGCACGGCCACTTGCTCGGCGATGTTGAGCGCAAATGCGGTCTTGCCCATCGATGGCCGCGCCGCCAGCACGATGAGGTCGCCCTTCTGCAGGCCGGCGGTGTAGCGGTCGAGCTCGTAGAAGCCGGTGCGCACGCCGGTCACTTCTTCGGCGCCGTTTTCATGCAGCTCGGTCACGCGGTCGATCAGCTCGACCACCAGCTTGTCCATGCCGATGAAGCCCTGCCGGCTGCGGGCGCCCTCCTCGCCGATCTGGAAGATGCGCGTCTCGGCTTCGTCGAGGATCTGCGAGACCGGCTTGCCCTGCGGGTTGAACGCCTGCGTGGCGATCTCGTCGCTGGCACCGATCAGCTTGCGCAGCACCGCGCGCTCGCGCACGATCTCGGCGTAGCGCCGCATGTTGGCCGCACTCGGCACGCTTTGCGCCAGCGCGTTGAGGTAGACCAGGCCGCCGCAGTCGGCCGCATGACCGAGGCTTTGCAGGTGCTCGTGCACGGTCACCACGTCGGCCGGCTTGTTGCCGCCCACCAGTGCGGCGATCGCCGAGTAGATCTGCCGGTGCTCGTAGCGGTAGAAGTCGCTCTCGCTCAGCAGGTCGGCCGCACGATCCCAGGCCAGGTTGTCGAGCAGCAGGCCCCCGAGCACGCTTTGCTCGGCCTCGATCGAATGCGGCGGCACGCGCAGCCGCGCCACCTCGTCATCGGCCTGGCTGGGGGATTGCTGGAACACCGCGGACATGTGATCGATGATAGTTCGTGTGGCGGGCCGCCCCTGTGGGCAGGTCTGTGGAAAAACGCTGCACAAGCGGTTGAGAACCACGCATCGGGCGGCCAATGAAAAAGGCCGGCTGATGTGCCGGCCTTGGTGAGCGCCGCGAAGCGCGTGTCAGCGCATCACTCGCCTTGCAGGCTGCGCTCGCGCCTGCATGCGCTCGCCCCTTGTGAGGCGTTCGCCAGCG
>DATDJF010000100.1:0-5842 GCA_036520715.1 Burkholderiaceae bacterium
CCCCTTGACTCTGACGTGGCGTCAAACCGGAACCTGCGCTCCCCCGCAACCGCTTTGCAAAGGAGCGAACCATGTTGAAGATCTATGGCGTGCCGATCTCGGTGCACACCCGCAAGGTGATCGTCGCCGCGCGCTTGAAGCAGCTGTCCTTCGAGCTGCAGCCGGTGGTGCCGGTGATTCCGGACAACCCGCCGGCAAACTGGCGCGAACTGAGCCCCACCGGCAAGATCCCGGTGCTGCAGGACGGTGACTTCACGCTGGCCGACTCGGCGGCCATTTGTGCGTACCTGGAGCGCAAGCAACCGCAGCCGTCGCTGTACCCGAGCCAGGCCAAGCCCTACGGCCAGGCCTTGTGGCTCGAGCAATACGCCGGCGGTACGCTGTTCCACGACGTCGTGCACCCGTTGTTCCACGAGGTGTTCGTGCACCCGAAGGTGAGGGGCATCGCCACCGATGCGGCGCGCGTCGACCGCGTGCTGACCGGCGCGCTGCCCGACGCGCTCGGCTACCTCGACAAGATCGCCGGCGCGCAGTTTCTGGCCGGGCCCGCGCTGTCGGTGGCCGATCTCGCGGTGGTGTCGAACCTGGTGACGATGCACTACATCGGCTTCGCGCTCGAGCGCACGCGCTTCCCGCGGCTGGCGAATCTGTTCGACCGTGTGATCCGTATGCCCGAGGTGGCCGACGTGCTGCGGGCCGAGCAGCCGGCGGTTAGCCAGATGGGCCTGAAGAGCGAGTTCCTCAACGCGGTGCTGAACTGAGAGGCGACGTGGGAGCGCGGCATGTTCCGGATCGGTGACTTTTCGCGCATCGCGCGTGTGTCGGCGCGGCTGCTGCGTTTCTACGACGAGCTCGGTCTGCTCGCGCCGGCGCATGCCGACGCGCAGACCGGCTATCGCTACTACACGGTGGCGCAGCTCGCCCGGCTCAACCGCATCACGGTGCTGAAGGAGCTCGGCTTCAGCCTCGAGCAGATCGGCGAGCTGCTGACCTCGCCACCCGACGCGGCTGACCTGCGGCGCATGCTGCTGATGCGCCGCAACGACGCCGAGCACAGGCTGGCGCAGGAAGCGCAGCGCCTGCGCCACATCGAGACGCGCATCGCGCAGATCGAGTCGGAAGGCGCGCTGTCGGTCGACGACGTGGTCGAGCGCGCCGAGCCCGCGCGGCGGCTGCTGTCGCTGCGCCGGCAGGTGAAGTCGTTCGCCGATGCACGCTCGCTGATCCCGATCCTGCGCGAGCAGGCCAAGCCGCTGCTGCCCAAGGCGCACGGCTGCCCGCTGGTGGTGATCGCGCACGCGCCGCAGTTCGAGGCCGACGAGCTCGACGTCGAGTTCGGTTACGCAGTCGAGGCGCTGTCGCCACCGGCACTGCCGAAGTCGTCGCCGTTGTCGCTGCGCGAGCTGCCGGCGGTGCCGCGGTTGGTGGTGTGCGTGCGTGTCGGCCTGCCGGAGGACGCGCACCTCGTCACCGCCAAGATCGGCCGTTTCGTCGCCGCCAACGGCGACACGCTCGACGGTCCGAGCCGCGAGGTGTTTCTGCAGCCGCCCGATCCGCAGCGCATGCACGAATCGGTGGTCGAGATGCAGTTCCCGGTGCGCCGCTTCGCGCCGGACGAGGCCTGAGGCGGTGCCGCGCTAGGATGCCGAGGCCAGGGTCAGCGGGAGCCGGCGATGAGCGCATTCACCTTCGACAGCTTCAGCGCGAGCGCGCGCTCGCAGGGTTTCGACGAGGTGCTCGAGCGCCAGTGGAAGCCCGGCACCGTGATCGACACGCACACGCATGCGTTCGCGGTCAAGGCGCTGGTGGTGCAAGGCGAGATGTGGCTGCGCTGCGGCGAGCACACGCAGCACCTGCTGCCCGGCGACACCTTCCGCCTCGAGCGCGAGGTGCCGCACGCCGAACGTTACGGGCCCGAAGGCGCCACGTACTGGGTCGCGCGCCGCAACTGAGCTGGCTGCGCGCTGATGCATCCGCAGGCGCGCGGCGCCGTGAGCTGACTCCAAGCGTCAGCCGTCGAGCTGCTTCTGGAACACCAGGCCCGCGTGCTCGCGCAGCGCGTGGAACTTGATCTTCGGCCAGTTGCTCTCGATCGCGCGCAGTTCAGGCGCGTACTCCACCAGGATCGTCGGCGCGCCCACCGCGTCGTAGGCCATGCGGTGCGCGTTGCCGTCGATGAAGCGTTGCAGCTCGCGATCGCCGCCGTCGGCATCGTCGCAAGTGACCCAGCGCGCGATCGAGTAACGCGCCGGCTGGATGCGCGCCTTGCAACCGTATTCGTGCTCGAGCCGGTGCGCGACCACCTCGAACTGCAACTGCCCGACCGCGCCCAGCAGCAGCACGGTGCCCGCCACCGGCTTGAAGACCTGGATCGCGCCTTCCTCGCCGAGCTGCGTGAGGCCGGCCTTGAGCTGCTTGGTCTTCAGCGGGTCGGCCACCTCGACGCTGCGGAACATCTCGGGCGCGAAGAACGGCAGCCCGGTGAACTGCAGCGCCTCGCCTTCGGTGAGCGTGTCGCCGAGCTGCAGCACGCCGTGGTTGGGGATGCCGATGACGTCGCCGGCGAATGCCTCGTCGAGCAGCTCGCGGCGCTGCGACAGGAAGCTCACCACGGTGTTGGGCTTCAGCTCCTTGCCCGAGCGCGTGACCTTCAGCTTCATGCCGCGCTCGAAGTGGCCCGCGGCGACGCGCACGAACGCGATGCGGTCGCGGTGCGCCGGGTCCATGTTGGCCTGGATCTTGAACACCACGCCGGCGAACTTGGTCTCGTCGGGTTGCACCGCGCGCTGCATCGCCGCCTTCGGGCCCGGCGGCGGCGCCAGGTCGACCAGCGCATCGAGCACCTCGCGCACGCCGAAGTTGTTGATCGCAGAGCCGAAGAACATCGGCGTCTGGTGGCCGGCGAGAAAATCTTCTTCGTCGAACTCCGGTGCCGCCTCGCGCACCAGCTCGATGTCGTGCCTCGCGTGCTCGTACTGTGCGCCGAAGCGCTCGGCGTACGCCGGGTTGTGAAGGCCTTGCAGGATCTCGTCGTCGTCCCGATTGCGGTCTTCGCCCGGCACGAACACGCGCATCTGCTCGCGCTTCAAGTCCATCACGCCGTGGAACACCTTGCCCATGCCCACCGGCCAGGTGAACGGCACCACGCTCATGCCGAGCTCGCGCTCGATCTCGTCCATCAGCGCCAGCGGCTCCTGCACCTCGCGGTCCATCTTGTTGACGAAGGTGAGGATCGGCGTGTTGCGCGCCCGGCAGACCTGCAGCAGGCGCCGCGTCTGCGGCTCCACGCCGTTGGCGGCATCGATCACCATCAGCGCGGCGTCGACCGCGGTCAGCACGCGGTAGGTGTCTTCGCTGAAGTCCTGGTGGCCGGGCGTGTCGAGCAGGTTGATCACGCAATCGCGGTATTCCATCTGCATCACAGAACTGGCCACCGAGATGCCGCGCTGCTTTTCGATCTCCATCCAGTCGGAGGTGGCGTGGCGGCTCGCCTTGCGCGCCTTCACCGAACCGGCGATCTGGATCGCGCCCGAGAACAGCAGCAGCTTCTCCGTCAGCGTGGTCTTGCCCGCGTCGGGGTGCGAAATGATCGCGAAGGTGCGGCGGCGCCGCACTTCGGTGGGGATGGTGGCAATGGACATGTCGAACAGTCGGTGAACCCGCGATTATCCGGCCCGCGCTGCAGTGGCCTTCGCACCTGCCCTACCATGCGGTGCCGGGTTGCCCCTGCAGATGCGCATCCTTCTCGTCTCCGACTTGCACTACACGTTGCCGCAGCTCGACTGGGTCGTGAAGGCGGCGCCCCGCTTCGATCTCGTGGTGCTGGCCGGTGACAGCCTCGACATCTCGTCGATCGTGCCGTTGGAGGCGCAGTCCGCGGTGATCCTGCGTTATCTGTCGTTGCTGCAGGCGGCGGCGCCAGTGGTGGTCGCGTCGGGCAACCACGATCTCACCGGCCCCGACGAACGCGGCGAGCAGTGTGCGTTGTGGCTCGCCGCGGCGCGAGCGGCCGGGGTGCCTACCGATGGCGACTCGTGGGCGCACGGCGACACGCTGGTCACCGTGTGTCCATGGTGGGACGGGCCGCTCGGCCGCGACGCGCTGCAGGCCCAGCTCGAGACCGATGCCGCGCGCCGGCCAGCACGGTGGCTATGGGTCTATCACTGGCCGCCGCTCGGCTCGCCGACGTGCTGGACCGGCAAACGCCACTATGGCGACGTCGAGCTCGGCGGCTGGATCACCCGCTTCGCGCCTGATATCGTGCTCACCGGCCACGTGCACGAGCCGCCGTTCAAACCCAGCGGTGGTTGGGCCGATCGCCTCGGCCGCACGTGGGTCTTCAACGCCGGCCGCCAGATCGGCCCGGTGCCGGCGCACATCGAGATCGACCTCGACGGCGACGCTGCGACCTGGCGGTCGATGTTGGGCGTCGAGGCCCTGCGTCTGTCCGACGCAGCGGCGCCGGCGCGCGTCGTGTTCTGACGACGCGCGGCGTTGTCAATAGTCCGGATTCGGGTCTCGCGCAGAGCCGGGCCGTGCCCGCTCACCCTGACGTTCCGACAGTTCGCGCAACACCGCCGACACCATGTTGAGCCCCGGCACGTCGGCGTACTGCATCTTCAGGTCCGCGAGATAGGTGGTGACGAAGTTGAGCCGCTCGGCCAAGCCCACTGCCACCAGGCGGGTGATGGCCGGGTGGCTGTCGAGCAGCGCCTGTCCGTCGGCGGCGTGGTGCAGCACGCTGCGCTCGCTGGCCTCCACCGTGGCGCTGTAGGCGCTGCCGAGCAACGTCGACACCTCGCCGACGATGGCGCCCGGCCGCGTGATCGTGTTCACCTCGACACCGGCCTTGCGCACCAGCAAAGCGCCCGACACCAGCACCCAAATGGCGCCGGCCGCGTCGCCTTCGCGCACCACCACGGCACCTGCCTCGAAGGTGTGCCGTGGCAAGTGGGCGGACAGGGCCAACATCTCGCTCATGTGATTGCCGGCATGCAAGGCGCATGCCCAATCGCGGTGCTGTCGGCACTTTCGTGGCGTTCGGTGCGCACCGCTATCCTTGTCGACATACCACCGCGCGGGATCGACCGATGTACATGCCCAACCACTTCGAAGAGACGCGTCCCGAGGTCTTGCACACGCTGCTGCGTGAGCGCCCGCTGGCGACCTGGGTGGTGCAAAGCGACGCCGGGCTGCTGGTCAACCACATCCCGTTCCTGCTCGACCCTGAGCGCGGCCCGCACGGCACGCTGGTCGGTCACGTGGCGCGCGCCAATCCGGTGTGGCGTTCGCTCGGGCCGAGCGTCGCGGTGTTCCAAGGTGCGCAGGCCTACATCTCGCCGTCGTGGTATCCGAGCAAGCGCGCGCACGGCAAGGTGGTGCCGACCTGGAACTACGCGGTCGTGCATGCGCACGGCACGCCGCGCGCGATCGAGTCGCGCGACGAGGTACTCGCCATCGTCACGCGATTGACGCAGACGCACGAGGCCGGCAACGCCGTGCCGTGGGAGGTGAGCGACGCGCCGGCGGACTACATCGAGCAGATGCTCAAGGCGATCGTCGGCATCGAGATCCTGATCGAGCGCTGGGTCGGCAAGTGGAAGGTCAGCCAGAACCGCTCCGCGCCCGACCGGCTCGGCACGGTGGCCGGCTTGCAGCAACGCGGCGATGCGCAAGGCCTGGCGTTGGCCGCGCTGGTGCCCACCGACAGCGCGAAGACCCCGGGCTGAGCGCGCGCGACGGAGGCGCTGGCACACTGCGCCAGTGCCTGAGCTGCCCGATGTCAACGTCTACGTCGAGAGCTTGAACGCCAAGGTGCGTGGCGACACGCTCGAGCGTGTGC
>DATDJF010000101.1:0-6388 GCA_036520715.1 Burkholderiaceae bacterium
CGGCCGCTGGAGCAGGCGTTCCTGGCCCTGCGCGCACAGGTGCGCGCGGCGCTCGAGCTGGCGGGCTGAGAGCGGGCTTGCGCGGCGCCGCCTTGGCGCGCACGCTTGCACGCATCGAGGGCCAAGCCAATCGTTGCGTGCGCCAGGCGCCCAAACGGCTTGACGCCCTCAACGACATGCACGATACTGCATGCATCGGATCGAACGATCCCTCGGAACAAGCACTATAGTGCCTATCGGAGACTGCCCATGAATCCATCCGACCCGCTGGTCGACTACCGCACCGAGCCCTCGAAGTACCGCCACTGGAAGCTTGGCTTCGACGGCGCGGTGGCGACGCTGGCGATGGACGTCGCCGAAGACGCCGGCATCAAGCCGGGCTACAAGCTCAAGCTCAACAGCTACGACCTCGGCGTCGACATCGAGCTGCACGATGCGCTGCAGCGCATCCGCTTCGAGCACCCCGAAGTGCGCTCGGTGATCGTCACCAGCCTGAAGGACCGCGTGTTCTGCTCGGGCGCCAACATCTTCATGCTGGGCTTGTCGAGCCACGCATGGAAGGTGAACTTCTGCAAGTTCACCAACGAGACGCGCAACGGCATCGAAGACACCTCCAGGCACTCGGGCCTGAAGTTCGTCGCCGCGCTGAACGGCTCGTGTGCCGGCGGCGGCTACGAGCTGGCGCTGGCGTGCGACGACATCGTGCTGGTCGACGACCGCTCGTCATCGGTGTCGTTGCCCGAGGTGCCGCTGCTCGGCGTGCTGCCCGGCACCGGCGGCCTCACGCGGGTGACCGACAAGCGCCACGTGCGCCATGACCTGGCCGACATCTTCTGCACCACCACCGAGGGCGTGCGCGGCCAGCGCGCCGTGCAGTGGCGGCTGGTCGACGCCGTGGTCAAGCCGGCCCAGTTCGGCGCCGCCGTGCAGGAGCGTGCGCGCAAGCTGGCCGAAGGCAGCGACCGGCCCGCAGTGGCAAAGGGCGTGGCGTTGCCGCCGATCGTACGCACGCTGAGCGACGACTCGCTCACCTACGAGCACGTGACGGTGCAGATCGATCGTGCACGCCGCTGCGCCACGTTGACCGTCAAGGCACCAGCGGCACCTCCAGCCACCGAGATCGCAGCCATCGAGGCGGCCGGTGCAAGCTGGTGGCCGCTGGCGATGGCGCGCCAGCTCGACGATGCGATCCTGCACCTGCGCACCAACGAGCTCGACATCGGCCTGTGGCTGCTGAAGACCGCAGGGGATGGCGCCGGCGTGCTCGCCTGCGACCAGGCGCTGGCACGCCACGCCGGCCACTGGTTCGTGCGCGAGACGCAGGGCATGCTGCGCCGCACGCTGGCACGGCTCGACGTGTCGGCGCGCACGTTGTTCGCGCTGATCGAGCCGGGTTCGTGTTTCAGCGGCACGCTGGCGGAGCTGGCATTCGCCGCCGACCGCGCCTACATGCTGGCGTTGCCCGACGATGCCGCGCGCGCACCCAGGCTCACGCTGTCGGACACCAACTTCGGCGCCTTGCCGATGGCCAACGACCAGCCGCGCCTGGTGCGCCGCTTCTACGGCGAGGCCGAGCCGCTGCGCGCCGCCAAGGACGTGATCGGCCAGCCGCTCGACGCCGACGCCGCGTTGGCGCTCGGGCTGGTCACCGCGGCGCCTGACGACATCGACTGGTCCGATGAGACGCGCATCGCGATCGAGGAGCGTGTGGCGATGTCGCCCGACGCGCTGACCGGCCTGGAGGCCAACCTGCGCTTTGCGGGCCACGAGAACATGGCCACCCGCATCTTCGGCCGCCTGACGGCATGGCAGAACTGGATCTTCATCCGCCCCAATGCCGTGGGCGAGAAGGGCGCGCTCAAGGTCTACGGCAAGGGCGACAAGGCGCAGTTCGACTGGAATCGTGTTTGAACTTCCGAATCTGAACGGGACCACCTGATGAGCACCACGAGCATCGACTACAGCGAGAAGATCCCCAACAACGTCAACCTGGCCGAGGACCGCACGCTCAAGCGTGCGCTCGAGCAATGGCAGCCCAACTTCATCGGCTGGTGGGACGACGTCGGGCCCGAGGGCAGCACCGATCACGAGGTGTACCTGCGCACCGCGGTCAGCGTCGACCCCCAGGGCTGGGCGCAATTCGGCCACGTGAAGATGCGCGACTACCGCTGGGGCATCTTCCTGAACCCGGGCGATGCGAACCGCCAGATCCAGTTCGGCGACCACAAGGGCGAGAAGGCGTGGAACGACGTGCCCGGCGAACACCGCGCCAACCTGCGCCGCATCATCGTCACGCAGGGCGACACCGAGCCGGCGTCGGTGGAGCAGCAGCGCCACCTCGGCCTCACCGCGCCGAGCATGTACGACCTGCGCAACCTGTTCCAGATCAACGTCGAGGAAGGCCGCCACCTGTGGGCGATGGTGTACCTGCTGCACCGCCACTTCGGCCGCGACGGCCGCGAGGAGGCCGAGGCACTGCTCGAGCGCCGCTCGGGCGACGATAACAACCCGCGCATCCTCGGCGCGTTCAACGAGAAGACGCCCGACTGGCTGGCGTTCTTCATGTTCACCTACTTCACCGACCGCGACGGCAAGTTCCAGCTTTCCGCGTTGGCCGAGTCGAGCTTCGATCCGCTGGCGCGCACGACCAAGTTCATGCTCACCGAAGAAGCGCACCACATGTTCGTCGGCGAGAGCGGCGTGTCGCGTGTCGTGCAGCGGACCTGCCAGGTGATGAACGAGCTGAAGACCGACGACCCGTCCAAGGTGCGCGCCGCCGGCGCGATCGACCTGCCGACGATCCAGCGTTACCTCAACTTCCACTACAGCGTGACGATCGACCTGTTCGGCGCCGATCAGTCGAGCAACGCCGCCACCTTCTACAGCTCGGGCCTGAAGGGCCGCTTCGAGGAGAACAAGCGCGGCGACGACCACCGGCTCAAGGACCAGACCTACAAGGTGCTCGAGGTGCAGGGCGGCCAGCTCGTCGACAAGGACGTGCCGATGCTCAACGCCCTCAACGAAGTGCTGCGCGACGACTTCATCCGCGATTCGGTGGCCGGCGTCGGCCGCTGGAACAAGGTGATCGAGAAGGCCGGCCTGCCGCACCGCCTGCTGGTGCCGCACAAGGCGTTCCACCGCAACATCGGCGCCCTGGCCGGCATCAAGATGTCGCCTGATGGTCGCGTGGTGAGCGAGGCCGAGTGGAAAGCCAAGCTCGCCGAGTGGCTGCCCACCGACGAAGACCGCGCCTTCGTCGCCGGGCTGATGGGACGCGTCGTCGAGCCGGGCAAGTTCGCCCACTGGATCGCGCCGCCGGTGATGGGCATCAACCGGCAGCCGATCGACTTCGAATACGTGCGCTTCGGCTGACGGCATGATGGTGGCCGGAGTGGACTTGAAGCCCCCACGCTCACTTCGTTCGCTGCCCCCCGAGGGGGCGTCAGCCTCCTTGAGGCGGCTCTACGGAGGCTGAGATGGACATGCCCGTTGCCGACGACGTGCTGAACCAGCACGTGATCGATCCGGAGATCTGCATCCGCTGCAACACGTGCGAGGCGACGTGTCCGGTGGGTGCGGTCACGCACGATTCGCGCAACTACGTGGTCGATCCGGCCAAGTGCAACCACTGCCTGGCCTGCATCCCGCCGTGTCCCACCGGTTCGATCGACAACTGGCGCCGCGTGCTCAAGGTGCGCGCTTACAGCGTGGAAGAGCAGCTCGGCTGGGACGTGCTGCCATCCGAGGTGACGCTGGAGCAGCAGCGCGGCGAGGCGGGCGGCGAGGCCGCGCCGACGCCGGCGCCGGCAGCGCCGCCGGCGGTGCAGGCCGAACCCGGCGAGACGCTGTTCAACAGCGCGGTGTTCAGCGCCACGCTGCCGCCGTGGTCGGCGGCGCACGCGTACACCAATCTCTACGGGCCCAGGAGCCCGACCAGTGCCAGCGTGGCCGGCAACTTCCGTGTCACCGAGGTCGGCCGCGACTACGACACGCACCACATCGTGCTCGACTTCGGGGCGATGCCGTTCCCGGTGCTCGAAGGGCAGTCGATCGGCATCGTGCCGCCGGGCGCCGACGCGCAAGGCCGGCCGCACCACGCGCGCCAGTATTCGATCGCCAGCCCGCGCAACGGCGAGCGGCCGGGCTACAACAACCTGTCGCTGACCGTGAAGCGTGTGCTCGAAGATCATCAAGGCCGGCCGGTGCGCGGCGTGGCATCCAACTACCTGTGCGACCTCAAGGTCGGCGACAGCGTGCAGGTGATCGGCCCGTTCGGCACCAGCTTCCTGATGCCCAACCATCCGCGGTCGAACGTGGTGATGATCTGCACCGGCACCGGCAGCGCGCCGATGCGGGCGATGACCGAGTGGCGCCGCCGCCTGCGCGCTTCAGGCAAGTTCGAAGGCGGCAAGCTGATGCTGTTCTTCGGTGCGCGCACCAAGGAGGAGTTGCCGTACTTCGGGCCGCTGCAGAGCCTGCCCAGGGACTTCATCGACATCCACCTGGCGTTCTCGCGCACGCCCGGCGCCCCCAAGCGCTACGTGCAGGACCTGATGCGCGAGCGCGCAGCCGACCTGGGCGAGCTGCTGAAAGACGCCGACACCTGCCTGTACGTGTGCGGCCTCAAGGCGATGGAGGAGGGCGTCGTGCTGGCGCTGCGCGACGTCGCGCAGCAAGCGGGCTTGCACTGGGAGACGTTACGCAGCGCGCTGCAGCGCGAAGGCCGGCTGCACCTCGAAACGTACTAGGCGCGCGGCGGGGCGCCGCGCCGTCGCTGTGCCCGCCGCGCTATCCTGCGCCGCCATGACCGCAGCGCCCTCGCAGCCAGCCGACGACGGGACCGTTCCGGGCCCCAGCGGCCGGCGCAGCGGCAACGCGTTGCCCGACGGCGCCCGGCTGGCGGAGTTCCAGATCCGCGGCGTCGTCGGCGAAGGCGGCTTCGGCATCGTCTACCTGGCGTGGGACGCGTCGCTGCAGCGCCAGGTGGCGATCAAGGAGTACATGCCCGCCACGCTGGCCGCACGCACCCACGGCTCGCTGGTGATACCGCGCACCGACAAGTCGTCGGAGACCTTTGCGCTCGGGCTGCGCAGCTTCGTCAACGAGGCGCAGCTGCTGGCCAGCTTCGACCATCCGTCGCTGCTGAAGGTGTACCGCTTCTGGGAGGCCAACGGCACCGCCTACATGGTGATGCCGTACTACCAGGGCACCACGATGAAGAAGGCGCTCAACGCCCTCGGCGCACCGCCCGAGGAGGGCTGGCTGCTGCGGCAGCTCGGCCAGTTGCTCGATGCGCTCGACGTGATGCACCGCGGGCACTGTTATCACCGCGACATCGCGCCCGACAACATCCTGCTGCTCGACAACGGCACGCCGCTGTTGCTCGACTTCGGCGCGGCGCGCCGCGTGATCGGCGACGCCACGCATGCGCTGACGGCGTTCCTGAAGCCCGGCTACGCACCGGTCGAGCAATACGCCGAGATGCCGACGATGAAGCAGGGGCCGTGGACCGACCTCTATGCGCTCGGCTCGGTGGTGCACTACGCGATCACCGGCCGCACGCCGCCGGAGTCGGTGGCGCGGCTGGTCAACGACACCATGGTGCCGCTGGCCACCCTGGCCGCGGGCCGCTACAGCGAGCGCTTCTTGCGCGCGATCGATCACGCGCTCGCGGTGCGGCCCGAGCAGCGGCCGCAAAGCGCGATCGCGCTGCGTGACGAGCTCGGCGTCGAGGAACGGCGTTCACGCGCGCGCAAGGCCGAGCGCATTCCGACGGCGCCGACACCACTGGACGACACCGTGGTCGTGCGCGACGGGCCGCTGATCGCGCCGCGCCAGTCGGAGCCGCCGCTGAGCCCCTCGGCACGCCAATCGGCGCCACCGAAGGCGACGGCATTGCCGAGGGCCACGGCGCCGCCGTCGCACGCCGCGGTGTCGGAGCCGCCGCCGCAGCGGCTGCTGCCGGGCCGGCGCGCCGGGCGGGTGTGGTTGTACGTGGCCGTGGGCGCACTGGTCGTCGTGCTCGGCGTGGCGTGGTGGGGCCTGCCGGCGCCGCGCTGGAGCCCACGGGTCGACGCGCAGCCGCCGGCAGCAGCGCCGGCCGTGCCGACCGTTGCGCCGGGGAGCGACGGGCGCGCAACCGCGCCGCTGCCCTCGGCTGCACAGCCACCGGCGGCAGCCACGGCGATCGTTCCTGCGCCGGCGGTGGACGCCAGCCCGTTGCCGGCGCCCGCGGCCGCCGAGATGGCACCCGGCACCGCGGAGCCGCCCGCCGCGGCGCGCGACCGGGCGCCTGCCGCCCCCGCAGCTGCGCGTCCGACCCCTAGAAAGTATTCGCCAAATCCGCGTTGCACGGAGATCATTACCCGCGCGTCGCTCGGCGAAGAGT
>DATDJF010000102.1:0-17056 GCA_036520715.1 Burkholderiaceae bacterium
CGCCTGCCGGGGCGCATGCTTTGCAGCCTGAGCAACGCTTGCGGCAAGCAGGGGACGTGCGATGGCCAAGTTGCGGTGGTTGGCCCGAGTATTCGGGTTCGATGGCACCAGCCAGGATGACGACGACTTCGCCTCGTTCGAACACGTCGATGGTTCGCGCATGGCAGCCAACGAGTTCCACCAGTCCGACTCCATGCGCTTGGACGAGGTGCGCCCCGACTTCACGGAAACATTGCCCGCCTGCTCGCGCCTTTCGATCCCGCTGGCGACACACTCGCCCCGCCCGGCAGCGGTCATGCACCGGGCACTGTCCGCGGGCCATCGCGCGCACTGACGGCATCCGTTACATCCTGCGAGCCGCCTGATGCGCGGCGCGTCTGGCTCGATCGCGCGAACAACACAGCCGGCCGGCGCTTGATCGCCCGATGGCGCAGGCTCCGGCAGGGCGAGACTGCGGGTGCCGCGCGATAGCAACTTCAGCCACGCGGGCTCTGTCCGCGAGTTGTCCTGCCGTTGCGCCGATGCCCACCGAGTTGTTGTTGATCCACGCCACCGGCGTCTGCGCCCTCGCCCTCAACGTCAGCGCCCTCGTGCGCGGTTGTGAACGGGCGTTGCGGCTGCAGTCGGGCTTGTCGGGCGCGCTCTGGGCACTCAACAACCTGCTGCTCGGCGCGCACACGGCCGCCGCGCTGAGCCTGGTCAGCGCCGGGCGCACCGCCACCTCGGCCGTCACGCTGCAAGCCGCCGATCGGGTGCGCCATGCGGCCTGCACCGCCTTCATGGCGCTGACGCTCGCCGTCACCGCGTTCACGTGGAACGGGTGGCCATCAGCCCTGCTGCTGGTCGCCTCGCTGCTGTCGACGTTCGCGGTGTTCTATCTGCGCGCGATGCGATTGCGGCTGACGATGCTGCTGGTGTCGGCGCTGTGGATGGTCAACGCCTGGCAGCACGACTCGTGGGAGCAGATGCTGGCCAACGTGATCACCGCGCTCGCCGCCCTCTACGGCGCGCAGCGCAACGGCAGCATCACAGCAACTCCTCCGCCACGAACATCGACAGCACGTTCAAGCGCAGCCGGCTCAGCCAGTTGACGTGCGGCTCGCTGCGGTAGACGACCGGCGCGTCGTCATCGGGCTCGAGCCACTCGAGGCGCCCATCGCTGCCGGTGATGCGCAGCCGGTAGTGGCTGTCCGACCAGCGCTGGTGCATCAGCGCCAGCGCGGCGGTGGCCAGCCCGACGTCGTCGATCACCAGGCTGAGCTCGGTGTTGGTGCGCGAGGAGCGGGCATCCATGTTCATCGAGCCCACCACCAGCCAGCGGCGGTCGACCACCGCCACCTTGGCGTGCAGGCGTCCGAGCGACGAGCGCATGTCGCCGATCATGTCGAAGCGGCGGTTGGGCAGCGGGCTCAACTCCGACAATGACACGCCAAGCTTCAGCATCGACGCGCGGTAGCGCGCATAGCCGCCATAGGCCAGCGGCTCGTCGGTGGAGGCCAGCGAATTGGTCATCACCGAGATGCGCACGCCGTTGTCGATCGCCGCTCGCATCAGCTTCAGGCCGCCCTCGCCTGGCACGAAGTAAGGCGACACGATCGTCACCTCCGACTGTGCCGAGCGCATCACCGCCAGCGTGCTGCCCATCGCGGTGGCCGGCGCAGCGGCGGCATTCGCCGCGACCTTGGACGGTTCGTCGGCGAACACGCTCACCGGTGCGAAGCGCAGCGCCAACGCCGGCCCTGTCGACAGTTGCATGGCCAGCTCGTCGGCCAGCAGCGGCGCCGGCTCGCCGGCGACCCAGTCGTCGAACGACGCGCGCGCCTGCGCCGGGTGACGCGGCGCCACCAGCGACTCGATGGGGTAGGCCGACTCGCTGTTCCAGTAGCGGTCGAACACGTCGGACAGGCCATGCACCACCGGCCCGGTCGACAACACGTCCATGTCGATGAAGTTGGCCGCTTCGCCGCGCATGAAGTATTCGTTGGCGATGTTGCGGCCGCCGGTCACCGCGAACGCGTTGTCGGCGATGTACAGCTTGTTGTGCATGCGCCGGTTCACGCGCTCGAACTGGTGCAGCGACAGCAGCAGCCGCGTCTGCAGCGCGCCGCCGCGCACCGGCAGCGGGTTGAACAGCCGCACCTGCACGTTGGCATGGGCGGCCAGGCCGAGCAGCAGGTCGTCGGCGTCGTCGACATGCAGGTCGTCGATCAGCAGCCGCACGCGCACGCCGCGCTGCGCCGCGTCGCGCAGCTCGCGCAGGAACTGGCGGCCCGATTGATCGGGCGCCACGACGTAGTACTGCACGTCGAGCGACTTCTGCGCGCGCCGCGCCAGCGCGATGCGTGCCGCGATGGCCTCGGGCCCGTTGGGCATCAGCCGCAGTCCGGAGAGGTGCCGCTTGTCGTCGGGGGTCGATGCCAGCGCCAGCCGGGCCAGCGGCGTGCTGGCGACATCGACGATCGTGTCGCTGTGCGCCCGCTGCACGTCGCCCGGCAGCGCGGCGCAACCCGACAGCAGGCTCCAGCCGGCCAACGACAGCGCGCCGAGCCAGCGCACGGCTGCGTTGCGGATCGTCGAGGTGGCGGCGTTCATGATGCCGCGCATTTCGCGCCACGCCGGTTGCCGCGGCGTTACGGTGCGGCACGCCGGGCATTACCACTGAAACGCCGCCGGCCGAGGCGCCGGCGCGCCGCGCTCAGCTCACCAACTCGACATTGGCGGCGAACAGGTAACCCGCGCCGCGCTCGGTCTTGATGAACTGCGGCTGCGCGGGATCGACTTCGATCTTGCGGCGCAGGCGCAGGATCTGCACGTCGATCGAACGGTCGTAGACCTCGGCGTTGTGCAGGCGGGACAGATCGAGCAGTTGGTCGCGCGTCAGCACACGCTGCGGCGACGAGACGAAGGCCGCCAGCAGGCTGAACTCGCCGTTGGTCAACTCGACCACCTTGCCCTGCGCCGACTTCAGGCGCCGCAGCCCGATGTTGAGCTCCCAGCCGCCGAACCGATAGGCCCGCACCTTGGCGATCGCATCGGCCACGGTGGCCTGGGCGCGCGCGCGGCGCAGCAGCGCCCGGATGCGCGCCAGCAGCTCACGCGGGCTGAACGGCTTGGTCAGGTAGTCGTCGGCGCCGAGTTCCAGGCCCATCACGCGATCGGCTTCTTCGGCGCGGCCGGTGAGCATCAGGATCGGGATCGTCGAGGTCTCGCGCAGCTTGCGCGCGATCTGCAGCCCGTCCTCGCCCTGCAGCCGCACGTCGAGCACCACCAGGTCGATCGCCTCGCGCGCCATCACCTGGTCGAACTCGGCACCGGTGGCCACCGCGGTGACGCGCAGCTCGTTTTCGGCCAGGTAGTCGTGCACCAGTTGCCGCACCGACGGATCGTCGTCGAGCGTCAGCACGTGCGGCGCCAGCGCAGGTTGAGCTTGAGGAGTCGACTCGGACACGGCGTTCGTGGCGGCCGCCGACCAGCGGCCTGCGGGTAACGAAGATGCCCGATGGTAGCGGGCTTGGGGGTGCGGGCTCAAGGCTGCCAGAAGTGTTTTCTCGACTCGGCGATCACATCGAGGCGTGTCAATCCGATGTCGCGCAGCAGGTGCTCGTCGAGTTCGGTGATCTCCCGGCGGGTGCGGCTGCGCTGCAGCCACTGGCGCAGGCGCGCCGCCATGCCGGCGCCCGGCTCGTCGGCAGCCGGTGCGACGATCCAACCCTGCGATCCGAGCAGCGGCACGGTGGGTGCAAAGCTGCGTTCGGCGATGCTGGCGGTGTTCATGAGCAGCCTCTTGGGTTTGTCGAGACTGCATTGCAACGCCGGCGCGTTGCGCGACCGTTTCGTTGCCGCGCCAGCGGATTTCGTTTGAAATCCGCGCGCGCCCCCTCAGGGCTGCTGCAGCGCGTCGGCCAGGCTGCGCGCGATGTCGCGCGCCACCAGCGGCTTGGCCAGCACGTCGAGCACGCCGGCATCGCGCGCGCGGTGCGTCAGCGCCGGGGTCACGTAGCCGCTCATCAGCACGATCGGGATGTCGCCGCGGATGGCTCGGATCTCGCGCGCCAGCTCCGAGCCGGTCATGTCGGGCATGGCCTCGTCCGACAGCACGGCATCGAAGCGGCCCGGCGCCGCGCGAAACGCCTCCAGCGCCGCCGTGCTCGAGGTGAAGCCCACCGGCTCGTAGCCGAGCCCGGCGATCATCTCCTCGCCCAGCCGCACCAGCGCCTCTTCATCGTCGACCAGCAGCACGGTCTCGCCGCCGCCGCCGGCCACCTCTTCCTGCACCGGCGCCGGCGCCTGCACGGTGCTGCGCCACGGCAGGTACACCGTGAACGTGGCGCCCTCGCCCGGCCGGCTGTCGACGTCGATGCCGCCGCCGAGGTCGGTGACGATGCCGTGCACCAGCGACAGCCCGAGGCCGGTGCCGACCCCCACCTCCTTGGTGGTGAAGAACGGATCGAAGATGCGCTCGAGCACGCGCGGCGAGATGCCGGTGCCGGTGTCCCTGACGGCCAGGCGCACGTAGGCGCCGTCGGGCAGCACGCTGGTCGCGCAACTCGGCGCCTGCAACTGCACACGATCGAGCGTGACGGTCAGCGTGCCGCGCGAGCGCATCGCCTGCACGGCGTTGGCGCACAGGTTCATCACCACCTGGTGCACCTGAGTCGGGTCGCCCAGCACCGCGGCGTCGCCGACATCGAGCTGCTGCTGCAGCGTGATGCCGGCCGGCAGCGACGCCTTGAGCTGCTCCAGCGCTTCGTCGACCACCGACTGCACGTGCACCGGCACACGCTCGCCCATGCCGCTGCGGCTGAACGCCAGGATGCGCTCGACCAGCGACTTGGCGCGCATGCCGGCGCTCAGCGCGGCATCGATGTGGCGGCGCTGTGCCGAGCCTTCGGGCGAGTCCTTCTGCGCCATCTCGCCATAGCCGAGGATGGCGGCCAGGATGTTGTTGAAGTCGTGCGCGATGCCGCCGGCCAGCGTGCCGATGGCCTCGAGCTTCTGCGCCTGTCGAAGCTGCGTTTCGAGGCGCTCGCGGTCGGACTCGGCGTTCTTGCGCTGCGTGATGTCTTCCATCGAGCCGGCCATGCGGTACGGCTTGCCGGTGTCGTCGCGCAACGCGAGCCCGCGCTGCCGATACCAGTGCCAGGCGCCGGAGTGGTGTTGCACCCGGTACTCGACCACGAAGAACGGTGTCTCGCCCTGCAGGTGCCGGGCGAGCGTGCGACGCACCGGCTCGATGTCGTCGGCGTGGTAGCGGGTCTTGTCGATCCACACCCGGCGCGGCTGCAACGGCTCGGCCGACTCCACGAAGGTCAACTGCTGCGCGCGCGGCGACAGGAACAGCATGTCGCTGGCCAGGTCCCAGTCCCACAGGCCCTCGTTGGAGCCGGCCACGGCGAGCTGGTAGCGCTCTTCGGAGCTGCGCAGCGCCTCTTCCTGCCGCTTGCGGGCGGTGACGTCGGTGGTCGATCCGGCCAGGCGCGTGGCCTTGCCGCTGGCATCGCGAAAGCATTGGGCACGGGTGTGGATCCAGCGCACCTCGCCGCTGCCGGGCCGGATGATGCGGAACTCGTGGTCCAGCCGCGGCGTCAGCCCGGCCACGTGATCACTGCGATTGCGGTACACGCGCTCGCGGTCGTCGGCGTGCAGCGGGATCGACCCGAAGTAGCGCTCGGCCGGCAACACCTGCGTGCCGCCGGGCAGGCCGAAGATCTCGGCCAGCTTGGCCGACACGAAGATCGTGTCGGGGCCGAAGTCCCACATCCAGTGGCCCTCGTTGGAGCCGGTCAGCGCCAGCGCATACCGCTCCTCCGATTCACGCAGGGCGGCCTCGACGCGCTTGTAGTCGTCGATGTCGCTGACCGAGCCCGTGAGGCGCAACGGCGCACCCTCGGCGTCGCGCATGCAGAAGTTGCGCAGGCGCACCCAGCGATACACGCCATCGGCGCGGCGAATGCGGTATTCGCCTTCGCGCAAGGTCTCGTGGCCGTCCAGGAAGCGCTGCAGTTCCTTGGCATGGCGATCGCGGTCCTGCGGGTGCAGGTCGAGCAGCGCCATCCACTCGGCGCGCGGGCGCACGTTGGGCTGCGGCGGCTGCCCGATCATCTCGAGCATGCGCTCCGAGGTGTACATGCTGTCGTTGACGAGATCCCAGTCGATGATGCCGTCGTTGGAGCCCGCCACGGCCAGCGTGAAGCGCTCCTGCGACAGGCGCAGCGCCTCTTCGGCCCGCTTGCGGTCGTCGACGTCGCTCACCGAGCCGGCCATGCGATACGGCCGCCCTTCGTCGTCACGCAGGCACAGCGCGCGCACCCGGATCCAGCGATAGCTGCCATCGTCGCGGCGCACGCGGTACTCGCACTCGTAGGCTGGCGTCTCGCCCGCCAGGTGGGCGCGGATGCCTTCGGCGCGCCGCGGCACGTCGTCGGGGTGCACGCGCAGCGAACCGACCAGGTCGTCCAGCGGCTGCAACTCGGGCCCCGGCGGCAGGCCCTGCAGCTCGCGCGCACGCGCCGACTCGAAGGCCATGCCCGAGCGCAGGTCCCAGTCCCACACGCCGTCGTCGGAGCCCGCCACCGCCAGCGCGTAACGCTCCTCGGATTGACGCAGCGACTCCTCGGCGCGCTTGCGCGCATCGATGTCCGATACCGAGCCGGCCATGCGCAGCGGCTTGCCGGCGGCGTCGCGCACGCACATGCCGCGCACCCGCACCCAGCGGTATTGGTTGCCCGGATGGCGCACGCGCCACTCGCCCTCGTAGGCCGGCGTCAGGCCGTCCAGATGCGCCTGCATCGCCGCGGCGCGCTGCGGCATGTCCTCGGGGTGCAGCACCACCGTCTGGAACCACTCGTCCAGCGGCTGCACCTCCGGCTCCGGCGGGATGCCGAGCATCTGCCGGCAGCGGCGCGACGCGAACACACGCTGGTTGACGTAGTCGAAATCCCACACGCCGTCGTCGGAGCCCAGCACGGCGAGCGCGAAACGCTCTTCGCTCAGGCGCAGGGCCTGCTCGGTCTGCTTGCGCGCCGAGATGTCGACGCTGACACCGGCCACACGAACCGTCTTGCCCTGGTGGTCGCGCAAACTGTGCGCGCGCGTCAGGATCCAGCGCACCTCGTTGCTGCCCGGCAGCAGGATGCGGAACTCCCAGTCGATGCGCGACGTGCGCCCGGACGTCACGTCGTCGTTGACCTTGGCCAGGCCCTCCCAGTCGTCGGGATGCACGCGCACGCTGCGAAAGTATTCGGTGCGCGTGGCCACCCGCGTGTTGGGCGGCAGCCCGAACAGCTGATGCACGGTGTCGGAGACGAACAGCGCGTCGGTCTCGGTGTCCCACACCCAGTGGCCGCCGGTGAGGCCGGCCATCGCCAGCGCGTAGCGCTCCTCCGACAGCTTCATCGCGTCTTCGGCACGCCGGCGTGAATCGATGTCGGTCACCGAACCGGCCATGCGCACCGGCTCGCCCTGCCCATCGCGCACGCACAGGCCGCGCACGCGCACCCAGCGCCACTTGTCGCCGTGCTGCACGCGGTACTCGCCTTCGTACACCGGCGTCAGGCCGCTGATGTGGGCCTGCATCGCCTGGCTGCGCGCCGCCTGGTCGTCGGGGTGCAGGCGAATCGTCGTGAACCAGGTGTCTCGCGGCTGGGTGTCGGGCCCCGGCGGCAGGCCGAAGATCTCGCGCGCCCGCGCCGACGCGTAGACCTTGTCGCCGACCACGTCCCAGTCCCAGATGCCTTCGTCGGAGCCGGCCGCCGCCAGCGCAAAACGCTCGCGCGACACTTCGAGCGACGCGCGCGTCTTGTCCAGGCGCAGAAACTGGCGGCGCAGCACTGCCAGCAACAACGCGGCCAGCACGCTCATCGCCAGCGTGCGCGCGATGGCGCCCGAGGTCTGCTGGCGCCACGGCGCCATCGCCACGTCGGCATCGCGGGTGACGATCACCGCCAACGGCTGCTCGGGCACCATGGCCAGCGCGCCGAAGCGGTCGACCCCGTCGACCGGGCTGACGCTGCGCATCGGGCCGTTGGGGTCGGCGTTGCGCAGTGCCAGCATCGACTCGACGATGCCGAAGCGCTGGCCCATCGCCATGTCCGCGCTCGGATAGCGTGCAACCAGGGTGCCGTTGCGATGCATCAGCGAGACGGTGGTGCCCGCGCCCAGCCGCACGTCGCGGTAGAACTGCTGGAAGTAGTCGACCCGCCCCTCGGCAACGACGATGCCGGCGAACGTGCCGTTGGGCGCATGCAGCCGGCGCGCGATCGGGAATACCCACTGCCCCGGATGGAACGGATCCTTGCGCACGCTCTCGACCACCGGCTCGATCACCTTGCCGGCCTGCAGCGTGCGGAACAGCGGCTCGCCCGACACATCCGGCAGAGGATCGGGCAGCCCGGCGGACATCGAGCTGGCCACCAGTTTGCCTTGCGCGTCGAACAGCATCAACTGCTCGACCTGGACCAGGCCGATCACCTGCTCGCGCAGGAAGATGTGCAGCTCCGCGCGCGCCCCGTTGTGGCGTTGCCCCGCGATGTGGCGCAACACCAGGTCCACCGCCTGCAGGCTGCGCGCCGTCTGCTCGGCAATGACGCGCGAGTGGGTGTCGAGCTCGCGGGCGGTTTCCAGCGCATTGGCGCGGTAGCCGCGCACGATGTCGAAGGCGGCCAGCGCGACGATGGCGGCGATGAACGCGCCGCCGATCCACGGGATGCTGCGCCAGGTCAGGCGCGCGGGCGCGGCGGCGAACCCGGCGGCCGGCCCGCTCATGTCAGCGGCGCCCGGCCGTCCGAAGCCGCTGACGGCCTTGCAGGCCGCGCAGAAAGCGCGGAGGCGTCATCTCGCCGACGGCAGCACCAGGCGCACGGCAGTGGCCAGTGCCTCGCGGGTGGCCGGCTTGGGCAGCACGCAGTCCACGCCCAGGGTGCGGGCCACCGGGCCGCAGCATTCGATGCCGGAGAAGAAGTTGGTCGACAAGGCGAGGATCGGCGTCGTCGGGTGTTGGGCGGCGATGCGCCGCACCAAGTCTACGCCGCCCTGGCGCGGAAACGGCAGGTCGACGATCACCAGGTCAGCCGCCGGCGGCGGCTCGCCGTCGTTCGCGGGCTCGGGTACGACCGTGCAGCCCAGCGTCGACAGCCACTGGCCCAGCAGGTCGCGCCAGGTCAGGTCGGCGTCGACCAGCCGCACGCGGCGCAACGCGGATCCGCGTCGCGCCACGCCATCATTGGGTGACATGTTTGCGGTCGGCAGCCGGGCAGGCGCCCGCGTCGGTGATCCATTCGGTGGTCGCGGCGGCTTGTGCCTTGGTGCTGGCCAGCGCCAGGTAGACGCTGCTCGCGCTGGCCACCACCGCGACCAGCATGGCCGCGCGGGTGGCCGTCATCAGGGGCCGGTGGGTGGGGATCAAGGGTGCCATGGTCGTTCCTTGCTGCGTGTGGCGGTCATCATCGGCAGGTGCCGCTGCGCCGGCGTGTCAGGCCGGTCGGCCTTGTGTTTCAAATGAAGCCTGGCCGGCGAGAACGAGGGATGCACCAGGCCCGCCAAGAGGCGCCGGGCCGCTCCCAAGGCCAATTCCGGAGTGCGCAGCACGCAGGATGCCCAACGAGCCGCCGAAGCACTGCTCGACGCGCACCAGCCGCGCGTCGGCCGGGTGGCGGCGCACGGCGTAACCGAGGCCGCGCGCCAGTTCGATCATCGGCAGGTTGTCGTGCAGCACGTCGCCCACCAGCCGCGGCACGGCGTGGCGCGCCGCGTGGCAGCCCAGCCTCAGCAGCAGGGTTTTGCCGATGCCCCGCCCCTGCCAGGAGTCGGCCACGGCGAGCGCGAACTCGCGCCCTTCGGCGATGTCGTCGCTGAGCACGTAGCGGGCCTCGGCAATGCAGGTCTCGCGGCCGTCCTGGACGGCCAGCGCCACCAGCGCCAGCTCGCGGCCGGGGTCGGGGTGGGTCATGCGCTGCAGCCACTGCGGCGGCATCTCGCGCACGCCGGTGTGAAAGCGCCGCTGCCGCGAGGCCGCCGACAGGCCGCGCACGAATTCGTCGAGCAGCGCGGCGTCGCTTGCCTGCACGCGGCGGATGCGCACGCCTGCGCGGCGCCGCTCGCGCGGCGGCTCGACGAGCCCGTCGACCGCGGACGCGGGCATGGCGATCTCCATGATCCTTGCGGCGGGCTTCAGCGAACCGTCGTGCACGGCGCCGGCCTGCGCGGTGATATCAACATCGACGCAGTCGCCAGCGCACTGGCGACTGCGCGCTGCAGCGCGGTCACGCTCGCGGCCAGCGCATCACCGATGGCCTGGCTGCGCTGCGTGTGCGCCCATTGGTGCAATTCGTCGGCGGACAGCGCCGGCGTGCCCGCATCGCCGTGCGCCAGGATGAGCTTGCTGTCGCGGCAGGCCTGCACCAGCGTCAAGCCCTGGCGGTCGACGCTGAAGCTCTCGCCGGCGTCCAGCACGATGTCGCGCGGGTCGTCCTCCAGCGTGATCCAGACCCGGCCCTCGAACACCACGATGGCGCGGCCTTGGCCGTCGCGCACGCGCAGGATGGAACCAGCCGTCAGATCGGTCAGCGGGTGGCGCAGTTCGTTGTTCATCTCGTATCTCCTGGATGTGCATTGAGCACGCCGTCATCCTCGCGGGCGCAGATTGCAATCCGGTTGCGCGCAGGAGCGCGGCGATTTCAGCTGCAACGCCGGTGCTGTCCGGCATCGCGGCGCGCGGCCGTGTCGCGCGCGGCGCGAGGCACCGCGGCCAGGCAGCGCGATCAGCTCGACAGCGCGCGTGCGCCGCGGCGCAGGCCTTCGAACACCGGCTCGCTCACCGAGGTGGCAAAGCCGGCCGGCAGCGCCGCGGCCGTGCTGTCGATCGCCTGCTCGGCCCACTGGGCGAGGCCGGCCACCACGGCATCGAAACCCGCGCCCAACGCATGGCGCTGCGCAGCCTTGAGCCAGTGCGCACGCGTGACCTGGTGATGGGCCAGTGCCTCGCCGGTGGGCGACAGCGTCCACGGCAGGCGTTGCAGCGACGATGCCTTCGGCGAGCGCCCCAGCAGCGGCCACGACGACATCGCGCCCCACAGCGGCGCCAGCACGAAGCGGCCGCCGCTCAGCAGACGGATCGCGAAGCGCTTGCCGCTCAGTTCGGGCACCGCGAGCAGCCACATCACGACCATCGCCACCAGCAGGCGCTCGCGGTCGGTGGCAGCCTGCTCGGAGCCGCGCAGCAGGTCGAGCATGCGGCCGACATCGGGCCCGCCGGCCGAAGTGGCGCAGCGCTGCGGCGGCGTGCCGCCGGCCTGGCAAAAGTCCTCCAGCGGCAGGCGCGCCCACCAGCGGCCGTCGAGCCACTGGCGGTCGATGCGATCGATCACCAGCACCTTGTGCGGTCCGATGAGCTCGATGCGCGAGGCGGCCACCGTCAAGCCGAAGGTGCGCAGCAGCTCGCCGCACAGCCACTCGTTCTCCAGCGACGTGCTGATCGCCGGCGCGCCACCGGAGGCAGCGCCCAGCGGCAGCTTCAGGATGTGCGTGCTCGGCGTGGCACCGAGCGGCCGGCACCAGCGGCCGCCATGGCGCAACAGCGCCGTCTTGGCCTGCGTGCCGCCCAGCACCACGCGCGGCAGCGTCGCGTCGACCGCTGCCAAAGCCGATGGACTGGCGCAGGCATCGAGCAGGCGCACCAGGTCACGCTCCGACAGCGGCTCGCCCTCGACCTGCATCGGGTCACCCGGCTCGACGCCGGGAGGCAGCAGTTGCACCGCGCCAGCGCAATCGCGGCCGGCCGCTTCCAGCAGGTCGAAGGTGTCGGCGCTGGCCACACCGAACGACGATTGCAGGCGCTGCCTCGGCAGCGCCGCGCTCGGCAACAGGTTGTCGAACCAGGCCTGCACGCGCTGGCCGCGAAACGGCTTGGCCTCGCCCAGCGGCAGCGACAGCGACAACGGCCGGGCCCGCGCAGACCCCGGCCACGTGGCGTCGTAGGCAAAGCCGTGCACGCCCTGCGCGCTGACGCTCCAGCGGCCGACGCGCTGGCCGTTCATCCACGCATCGAGCGCGCGCTGGCGGCTGGGGCGGCCAGCCATCACCACGAATCCGGCGGCGGGGAGGTGGGTCGCGCGGCGACGAACAACTCGCCGTCCAGGGCCATCAGCACCGTCAGCAACTGGCTGATCGTGATGCGCTCGGGCCGCCGCTCGATGCTCGAGATGCGCTCCTGCGACAGCCCGACGCGGCGGCCAAGCTCGGTTTGCGACCAGCCGCGCCGCTGCCGCAGCGCGCGCAGCGCGGGGCCGAGCTGGCCGCTGGTGCGAATGGCGCTGGGCATGTGCCGTCAGTTCGGATCAGGAATATCCGTATCGTATTCTAGAAACGGAATATTCTTAATTATTCCTGATCAGAACTATCTCCAGTCTCACGGCGACGGCAAGAGGGCGCGCGCGCGCTCGACCCAGTCGGCGCGGCCGATCAGCAGGTCGGGTGTCTTCGGGTCGGGCTGGTTGTAGCGGCAGGCGCTGCCGTCGAAGCGGCAGGCGGTGAGCCCGTGGGCCAGCGCCACACCCACCGGCGCGCACGAGTCCCACTCGTTCATGCCACCGGCATGCACGTACAGCTCGGCATCGCCGCGCAGCACCGCCATCGCCTTGGCACCTGCCGAGCCGATGCGCAGCACCTGCGCGTCCAACCGTTGCGCCAGCGCCTCTGCGGCAGGCGGCGGCCGCGTGCGGCTGACCACGATGCGTGGCCGGCCGGCGTATTCGGCAGGCAATGCCCGCAGGCGGTCGCTGCGCCACAACTGCTTGAGGCCCGGCAGCGCCACCGCGCAGGCGGTGGGCACGCCGTCGACGCACAGCGCCACGTGCACCGCCCAATCGGTGCGCGCCCCCGGTTCGCCGTATTCGCGCGTGCCGTCCAGCGGATCGACGATCCAGACGCGACGGTGCTGCAGGCGTGCGGCGCTGGACGGCTGCTCCTCCGACAACAATGCGTCGTCCGGGCGATGCTGCGTCAGCAAGGCGACGATCGCCGCATTGGCCTGCGCATCGCCGGCCTGCCCGAGAGCCTCGCCGCGCAAGCCCGAGTCGGCGCGCAGCGCCAGCAGCAACCGGCCGGCCTGATCAGCCGCCAATGCGGCGAGGCCGCCATCGTCGAGGTCGCTGCTCATCGGCGCGCGGTCACTGCGCCTCGAAGCCGCTTTGTCGGCGCAGCGCCGCCTGCGCCGGCGCGCTCAGCAGCGCCAGCAAGCCCGCCGCTGCCTCGGGCTGCGTCGCGCCTTGCGTGATCGCCGCGCTGTACAGCGTGGCCAGCGTAAACGGCGCCGGCAAGGCGCCGAGCAGATGCAGCCCCGGTGTGTAGAGGATCTCGCTGACCTGCGTGATGCCGACCGCCGCGGGGTCGGCCGCGCTCGCCATCGCCGCCATCGCGGCAGCGCCGTTGGGATGCGGGCGCAGGCGCGCGGGCTGCGCCTGGCCCAGCTCGCGCAGCACCTTCAGGGCGTGAATGCCGGCGGTGGCCCGCTCGGGGTCCGGCAGGTAGATGGCACTGGCGTGCTGCAGCAGCGCGCGCAGCGCGGTCGCGTCGGCCACCGAGGGTGCCGCAGCGCCCAACGGCACCGCCACGCCGGTGTGCACCCAGCCGATGTCGCGCACGCTGCCTGCAGCCACCCGGCCGGCAGCGGCCAGGCCGTCGAGCATCGCGCGGGTCAGCACGATCGCGTCGCACGGGGCTCCCGCATCGAGCTGCTCGCGCATCGCGCCCACGGCACCGAAGGTGCTTGCCAAACGCAGGCCGCCCGCACGTTCGAATTCGGGCTGCAGCGCCAGCACCAGGCCCTTGGCCGCGCCGGCGCTCAGCAGATGCACGATGGGGGCGGCTGCCACGCGCTCTCAGTTCTCGACCTTGATGCCGGCCTTCTGCACGATCTGCGCCCACTTCTCGATGTCGGCGCGCAGGTAACGATCGAATTCCTCGACGCTGAGCGCCATCGCGGTGGCGCCTTGCGCGGCCCACTCCTGCTTCACCTCGGGCAGGCCGACGACGCGCGCGATCTCGCCAGTGAGCTTGCGCAGCACGGCAGGCGGCGTCTTCGCCGGGGCCATCAGGCCGAGCCAGATCACGGCCTCGTAGCCGGGCACGCCCGACTCGGTGACCGTGGGCACCTCGGGCATGATCGACGAGCGCGTGCGGCCGGTGGTGGCCAGCGCCTTCGCCTTGCCGGTGCGCACCTGCGGCGCCATCGCGGTGACGGCATCGAACATCATCTGCACGTGGCCGGCCAGCACGTCGGTGCGCGCACCCGAGCTGCCCTTGTACGGCACGTGCAGGATGTCGACGTTGGCCATCGACTTGAACAGCTCACCGGCCATGTGATACGGCGTGCCCGGCCCCGACGAGGCGTAGTTGAGCTGCCCCGGCTTGCTGCGCGCGAGCGCCAGCAGCTCGGCCACGTTGCTCACCGGCACGCTGGGGTGCACGACCAGCAGCAGATCGGAGTAGTTGATCGGCGCCACCGGCGCGAAGTCGCGCATCAGTTGATACGGCCGGTTGGGAATCAGCGTCTCGTTGACGGTGTGCGTGTTGGACATCATCAGCAGCGTGTAGCCATCGGGCGCCGCCTGGGCGACCTCCTGCGTTCCGGTGATCGCTCCCGCCCCCGGCTTGTTCTCGACCACGAACGGCTGCCCGAGCGCCGCCTGCAGGCGCTGCGCGATGAACCGCGCGTACACGTCGGCCGGCCCGCCGGCGGCGAACGGCACGACGATGCGCACCGGGCGCGTCGGGTAGTCCTGCGCCCATGCGATGGCCGACGACCAAAGGGCAACGGCAATCAACCAAGTCCTGCACATGAGGGCTCCCAATCCGGCTGTGGCATGTGCATCATGGCGCTTGGGCACGAAAGCTGCTGCTGGTAGAACACCGGGGGAGATGGGGTCCGCCTGCAGACCCTGGCACCATGGGCACGATGCACGAGCTGACCTGGATCGACGACACGGCCCCGCTGCCGGCCACCCGCCGCGCATTGGGGCCGGCCAGCGATGCACCCGGCCTGCTGTGCGCCGGCGGACGCCTCAACACCCAGCGCCTGGAAGAGGCCTACCGGCGCGGTGTCTTCCCGTGGTATGGCAACGGCCAGCCGGTGTTGTGGTGGACGCCCGACCCGCGCATGGTGCTGCCGGTGGCCGAGTTCAAGCTGTCGCGCTCGTTGACCAAGACGCTGCGCCGCTTCGTGGCCGGCCCGGACCACGAAGTGCGCATCGACCACGACGCCTACCGCGTGATCGGCGCCTGCGCCCAGGTGCCACGCGAGGGCCAGCACGGCACCTGGATCGTGCCGGCGATGGTGCGCGCCTACAGCGAGTGGCATGACGAAGGCCGCGTCCACAGCTTCGAGACCTGGATCGACGGCAAGCTCGCCGGCGGCCTCTACGGCGTGGGCATCGGCCGCATGTTCTTCGGCGAGTCGATGTTCAGCTGGCGCACCGACGCGTCGAAGATCGCACTGGCCGCGCTGGTGGCCTTTTGCCGCACGCACGGCATCGAACTGATCGATTGCCAGCAGCACACCGGCCACCTCGCCTCGTTCGGCGCACGCGAAATCCCGCGCGCCACATTCGAGCGCCACTTGGGCGCCGCGCTGGCCGAAGCGCCGCCGCGGCGCTGGACCTATGATCGCGCGATGTGGGCGCAACTCGGTCTGGAGCCGCGCGGTGCCCCGCAAGAGGCCACCGCCCCGTGACCCATCCCAAAGAGTTGCCGCTGTCGTCGTTGCAGTTCTATGCGACGGCGCCCTACCCCTGCAGCTACCTGCCCGACCGCCTGGCGCGCTCGCAGGTGGCCACGCCCAGCCACTTGATCCATGCCGATGCCTACTCGGGGCTGGTGGCCAACGGCTTTCGGCGCAGCGGCATGTTCACCTACCGGCCGTATTGCGACAGTTGCCGCGCCTGCGTGCCGCTGCGCGTGCCGGTGCAACGCTTCAAGCCCACCCGCAGCCAGCGCCGCGCGTGGAAGGCGCACCAGGGCCTGCAGGCGCGTGTGCTGCGCCTGTGTTTCCTGCCCGAGCACTATCAGCTCTACCTGCGCTACCAGTCGGGCCGCCACTCCGGCGGCGGCATGGACCACGACAGCGTCGACCAGTACACGCAGTTCCTGCTGCAAAGCCGCGTCAACTCGCGGCTGGTGGAGTTTCGCGAGCCGTCCGCCGACGGCACCGGCGCGCTGCGCATGGTGTCGATCCTCGACGTGCTGAACGACGGCTTGTCGGCCGTCTACACGTTCTTCGAGCCCGACCCGGCGGCCAGCTACGGCACCTACAGCGTGCTGTGGCAGATCGAGCAGACCAAGCTGCTGAAGCTGCCGCACGTCTACCTCGGCTACTGGATCGGCCAGAGCCCGAAGATGGCCTACAAGGCGCAGTTCGGCCCGCACGAGGTGCTGGTCGACGGGCGCTGGGCTGCGCCGGCCGCGGGAGCGCCGGCCGAACCCGCATTGCCCGCCGGCACATCGAAGCTGGCGTTCCTGGCCACGCCGCGTTTCGGTCCACGCTGACGCGCCCTCTTCGGCGCTCGGGCGCGCCGCGTCACGGCCAGTGCGAGACGGTGTCCATCAGCGCGCACCAGTTGCGCAAATCGTCGACCCTGATGCCGCCGCCGTCGCGTGGTTGCAGCGGCGTCGGCAGCCAGCCCTCCCGGGTGTGCAGGCCGGGGCCGATCGCGGTGGCGGCATCGATCGGTGCGTCGCTGAAGTAGTGGCTGCGCGTCACGATCACCGCCACGCCGGCGGAGCGCGCGGCGGCCACGCCACCGGGTGAATCTTCGATCGCCACCGCCTCCACCGCCGACAGGTCCAGCGTCGACAGCGCGGCTTCGTAGGCCTCGGGGTCGGGCTTCTTGTGGCGCACGTCTTCGCCGCAGATCAGCGCCTCGAAGTGATGCGGCCAGGCGGCGCCGAAGTGGAGCTCCAGCAACGCCTCGACGTTGGCCCGGCTGGTGGTGGTGACGATCGCCTGGCGCAGGCCCTCGCGGCGGGCCTGCTCGATCAGCGGCGCCACCCCTGGACGCAAGGCGAC
>DATDJF010000103.1:0-23053 GCA_036520715.1 Burkholderiaceae bacterium
ACAGCGCTGCTGCAGCGACCACCACCACACCGAGTGCCACGCCGGCCGCCAGCGCGACCTTGCGAGTGGGCGACCAGGTGACGCCTCGGTCACGTTGGTCGAACACCTCGCTGGCGGCTTTGTCGACGATCGTCCTGTCGACGCGCTGTCGGCCGCTGGCATAGGCACCGAGCAGCGCGCGGTCGCACAGCAGGTTGATGCGCCGCGGCACGCCGCGCGTCAACTCGAAGATGCGATGGCGCGCCTCGCGGTCGAACGGGATCAGGCCGTTCATGCCGGCCACCGACAGGCGGTGCTTGATGTAGTGCGCCGTCTCCTCTTCGGCCAGCGGATCGAGGTGAAAGCGCGCGACCACACGCTGCGCGAGCTGCTCGAGCTCGGGCTTGAGCAGCATGTCGCGCAGCTCGGGCTGGCCGATCAGGATGATCTGCAGCAGCTTGCGCTCGTTGGTCTCCAGGTTGGTCAGCAGGCGCAGCTGCTCGAGCACGTCGATCGACAGGTTCTGCGCCTCGTCGATGATCAGCACGTTGTTGTGGCCGGCCGCGTGGCTGCGCAGCAGGTACTCGTTGAGCGCGTCGACGTGGTCCTTCAGCGTGGCGGCGGCACCGGCGCGTGCGTGCACCTCGATGCGGAACTCCTCGCACACCGACTGCAGCAGCTCCAGCGCAGTGAGCTTGGGGTTGAAGATGTAGGCGACCGTGCAGCGCTTGGGCACCTGCTCGAGAAAGCAGCGGCACACCGTGGTCTTGCCGGCGCCGATCTCACCGGTCAGCAGCACGAAGCCGCCGCCGCCGCGCACGCCGTACAGCAGGTGCGCCAGTGCCTCGCGGTGGCGCTCGCTCATGAACAGGTAGCGCGGGTCGGGCGCGATCGAGAAAGGCTCGCGCTTCAGACCGAAATGGGCCGCGTACATGGCCCGAGGATACTGTGCGTCGCACCGCCGCCCGGGGCGGGCTTTCCGCCCCCGCGGCCTGCAGCGGCGCCCGCTGCCGGCCGCTGCGGCGCGGCGGACTGCATCGAGGTTCGCACGCTGTCGAGTCCGCGACCCCACCTGGCCGGCGCGCGTGAATTGTTCGCAGCCCCCGCGGCCCGGGGACCCGCGTCGATGGGCGATCTGCCAACAGTTCACGGCTGCGCTGTGCGCGCATGCGTCCGCTGGCCCGCTCATGCACGTACAAACAGCATCTGCCGAAAGGTGCATGAGGGAGTGCCGCGAATGGACAAGAGAGTGCAGCAGCGAGCGATGCAACCGTCTCGCCTGGGCTTGAAGCTGATCGTGCCGATGGTCCTGTTTGCCGGCGGCCTCGGGGCCGCCACCTGGTGGCTCAGCGAGTCGCTGGTGCTCAAGCAGACCGTCAGCGAGAGCCGCACCGTGGCCGACATGGTGGAGAACATCGGCAAGTGGGCATCGCAGTACGGCGGCGTGCACGTGCGCACCGTCGGCTCCGCCGCCAAGATCCCCGGCAACTTCCTGACGCGCTCGGTGTATTCGATGTCGGGTGCCGACAACGAGGTGCTGCAGGGCTCCAAGGTCGAGGCCGCGGTGGCCGAGCGCACCGCGCTCGAGCGCATCGAGGCCTACCACTGGAAGAACCCGGCGCTGATCCAGCGTGAAGTGGCCGACGTCATCACCGCGTCGGGCAGCAAGGCCCGCTACCGCCTGACCGCGCGCACCGTGCTCAACAAGAACAATGCGCCCGACGCGTTCGAGCGCGAGGCGCTCGACGCCGTGCAGGCCGCCGCCGACAACAAGGCCGATGCGCCGACTGCGCAGGAATACTGGCGCGTCAGCGGCAACCGGCTGCTGTACGCCCGCTCGGTGGTCGCACAGCCGAGTTGCCTGCGTTGCCACGACAACCCCGACAACGCGCCCGAGTTCATCCGCACCAACGCGCAGTTCAACGGTGGCGGCGGCTACGGCTACGTGGCCGGCAAGCCCGCCGGACTGATCAGCGTGTCGGTGCCGCTGGCCGGCATGGACAGCGCCGTCAAGACGCTGCCACCCGAGGTGTGGGCGGCGATCGGCCTGGCCGGCGTCGGTGCGCTGTGGATGCTGGTGCTGGCGTTTCGCCGGCGCTGAGCGCGGCCGCCGCCGCAAGCAACTCGGTTGCACGCACTGAGCGCACCGCGCTCAGTGCAAGTTCTTCTTGCGCCGCGCGGCGCGCTCGATCGCCTCGCGGGCCTCGCGCTGCGCATCGGCGCTGCTGACGCGCGGCCGCCTGCGCAGGCGGGCGAAGGCGTCGCGGCACCACCACCAGCTGCGCTGCAGCGCACGATCGACACGCGAGCGCAGGCGCGGGCGCAGCATCATGCGCACCAGCGCAAACAGGCACATCAGCAAGACGATCGCGGCGAACGACTTTTCCATTCAAGTGGGTCGTGAGCAGAGGTCCCGGGTCCGCTTCGGTGTCCGGGATCATCCACCCATGCGATTGTCCATCCAGATCTGGCACTCACGGGTTCCCGGCGCCACCTCGCACGGTGTGGCGTTGGGCGGCGTCGGCAAGCCGCAGCCGGCGAGCGAGCAGAGCACGACGATGACACGAGCGATGGCCTGCATGTTCGATCTCCGGTCGGTTGCGTGTGGCATGGAACCAAGCCACCTATGCCAAGTGGTATACGGAGCTGGGGCGTCGGAAATTCGCAGCAATGCCCGGCAATTGCCACTCTACAGGGTGCCTGCTTCGAGGTTGCACACGGAGCGGTAGGCGGCCCCGCCACCCCTAGGATGACACTCCCAGGCGTCTCCTGAAGGGTTGGACCCGTAGGTGGTCAACGTGGGCGTGGCAACGCCTGCCGCCGCGCGCCAGTTCACCACCCCAGGAGCCTGCCATGCCCATGCCCCCCATTCCCAATGTCGGACGCATCATCGACTTTGCGAACAACCCTCGCCGATGGGAGCCAGTGGACCCCCCAGTGCCACAACCGCCACAACCGAATGGGGGACTCTCGCACGAGCCAACGCATCAAGCGGCCCGAGCTGCGCAGCCACCCGGTCCCACAGCGGCCAGCGCGAATCAACTGACAAACTACGTGCCGCCCGGTGGATTTCATGCCGTGACCCCCATGGGTGCGTTCGCAGAGGCGATGAATGAAATGAAGAAGGTCCTTGCGCAAGCCTATGGCCGTTGACGCATCTGCGCGAGAAGTGACCTGAGCCATCAACGGCGGTACAGCCTGCCGTCGCGCTCGCTACACGCGAGCTGCCCGAGACGCAGGACGAGCGCGACGCGCTGCGGTTTCGGTATGGCCCGGGCAGGGCAAAGGGCCAGGGAGGTTTCAATGGCCGTTTTATGGCACGTATGAAAAGCAAACGGGGCTCTAAGCCCCGTGTTTCCTAGTGGTCTGGCGGAGACGGTGAGATTCGAACTCACGGACGGCGTAAACCGTCGGCAGTTTTCAAGACTGCTGCCTTAAACCGCTCGGCCACGTCTCCAGCTTCTTGCCGGGATGCTACGGCAGTTTTGCCTGCACTCACATCGCTCGCGCGATATGAGTTCCGGCGCAGCGCCACTGGCGTGGCGCTGAACAAGACTGCTGCCTTAAACCGCTCGGCCACGTCTCCGGGTCACTGAAAGATCGTAAGGCAATTCAGATCATGCAAAACAGAACAGCGCCCCGAAGGGCGCTGCTCTGCCAAACCTGCGAGCCGTTCAGCGCAGCTTGACGCCGAGTTCGGCGTAGCCGTTGGCCGTTTCGAGCACGTAGACGCCGTTGCCGGCCAGGAAGCCCCTGCCACCGCCGTTGGTGGTGGCCATGCCCTGCCACGGCGTGTTGGCGCTGAAGGTGCCCGACACGTTGCTGACCGGAAGCCCATCGAAGTTGTTCAAGGTGATGTCGCTGCCGCTGGCCGTGAATACCGCCCAGTGGCCGTTGCTGGTGCCCGCGATCCAGACGCCGTCGGTTTGCGCGGTGGTCATCGTCGCCTGCTGCGCGCCGACGACGAGGCCGACGCCGAGCCCGCTCGCGCCGCGGCCGCCGTCCTTCAGGTCGATCAGCAGCACGTTCTGCCCGGCCGAGTTGAAGCCGAGCGCGGTGCCGACGTTGGCAGCGCCTTCCATCACGCGCCACAAGCCGTCGCCCATCGACACCAGCGTGCCGCTGCGGCCGCCCGATGTGCAGGCGCCGGCGGCGAGGTTGGCCGCGGGGCACGACGACCAGGTGCCGTTGGCGGCGATCACGAAGGTGCCGGTGTCGGTGGAGCAGGCCACGCCCAGGCAGCCGCGGTGCATGTAGTTGTAGGTGGCGGCCAGCGCTCCGGCCGTGGTCACCGGGTCGCTCAAGCCGATGATCGGCACCGTCACCACGGCGGTGCCGAAGCGCTCGCGCACGGCGCCCAGCAGCAAGCCGTTGGGCAGGATCACGATGCGCGCATTCGGGATGCCCGAGGGCGAATACGAGCCGTCGGGGTTGCGGGTCAGCGTGCCCGAGCCGGTCTTGCCGTCGAGGCCGAACTGGCTCTCGGTGATGGTGTAGCTGTAGGTCAGTGCGGTGGTGTCGATCGAGTAGGTGAGCAGTTCGCCGGCCATCGCCACCGACTTGAATTGCGTCGATGAACTCGGCGTGCTGCCGCCGCCGCCGCACGAGGCCAGCAGCGCGCCCAGCGCCAGCAGTGCCCAGGCCAGGTGAACACGAGCGGATGTGAACAGTGTGCGCATCGGGGTCTCCTCCACAGTGGTGGCAGCGTATCAGCGGGGTGCTGCGTTGCTGGGCATTCAACGTGCCGGCCATGGCCGCGACGACAGACTTTTCACGCTGCGCACGCACGGTGCCGCCTGATACATCCGCACACGCCTGCGCAACGTTGCTCAACGCGGCGGCAGCCCTGCCCGCACCGTGTCCAGCTTGTCGCAGAGTTGGCGCGCCCCCAGCAGCACGCGGTCGGACTGCCGGTGCAGCAGGTCGGGGTCCACCTGCAGCAGGTGCCCCTGGCGCACGGCCCGCAGGGCGTGCAAGCGCCGCCAGCGCTCGAGCGGCGAGGCACCGTACGAATCGCTCCAGCCGGCCACCACGGCGTCCGGGTCGGCCAGCATCACGGCTTCTTCGGTCACGGTGGGCGTGAGCAGCCGCTCGGCCTCGAACACGTTGCGTGCGCCGCACAGCGCCAGCACCTGGCTGATCAGGTGCTGGCCGTTGATCGTGATCAGCGGAGGGTTCCAGATCTGATAGAACACGTCGACCCGGCGACGGCCGGCATAACGCACCCGCAGCGCGGACACCTCGGCTTCGAACGCCGCCGCCTGCCGCTCGGCCGGGTGCGGCGAGCCGCTCAACTGCCCGAGGTCGCGCAGCGTGCGCGTGATGTCGGCCAGCGTGCGGGCCTCGCTGGCGTAGGTGGGCAGCTTGAGCACGGCCAGGCGCTGCAACTGCTGCGGCGAGTTGCCGTGGCGCCAGACCAGCACCAGGTCGGGCTTCAGCGCCACGATGCGCTCGAGGTCGAGCAACGCGCTGTCGCCGACGCGCGGCAGCCGCTGCGCGGCGTCGGGAAAATCGGCGTGCGCGACGGTGCCCACCACGCGGTCGCCGGCGCCGATGGCGAACATCAGCTCGGTGAGGTGCGGCGCGAGGCTGATCACGCGCCGCGCTGGCGCCGCCAGCTCGACGGCGTGGCCGTCGATGTCGAGCACGCGCACGGCCGCCTGGATTGGCGCAGAGGACGGCATCTGCGCGTGCGCGGCGATGGCGCAGCAGCAGGCAAGCGACCATGCCATCCAGGCCGGCGCGACGCGGCGGATCACTCGACGATGTAGGTCCATCGTGCGCCCGTGCGCAGACGCCGCAGCGGGTGTGCGAATGCGGCGCTCAGCGTGTCTTCGTTCATCACGTCGTCGACGGTGCCGGCGAGCGGCCGCGCGCCACCGAGCACCAGCACGTGGCTGGCAAATCGTGCCGCCAGGTTGAGATCGTGCAGCGCGATCACCGCGGCGCTGCCGCCTGCACGCGCGAGCGCACGCAGATGCTCGAGCACGCCGACCTGGTGCTTGAGGTCCAGGTGCGCGGTCGGCTCGTCAAGCAGCATCAGCGGCACGCGCTGCGCCAGCAGCGCTGCGATCGCCACCCGCTGGCGCTCGCCGCCCGACAGCGTGGTGACGTCGCGCGCAGCCAGCGCCGCCGCGTCGACCACGGCGAGCGCGTCGTGCGCGATGCGGCGGTCCTCGGCGTCGTCGAACGACCAGCGGTCGTGGTGCGGATGGCGGCCGAGCAGCACCACGTCCAGCGCCGTCGCCGAAAAGCTGTCGTGCACCGTTTGCGGCAGCAGGCCGCGCCAGCGCGCGAGCTGCTCGGGCGACGCCTGCGCGAGGTCGCTGTTCATCACCTCGATGCGGCCGGCCGCCGGCGGCTGCACGCCGGCCAGCGTGTGCAGCAGCGTGGTCTTGCCGCTGCCGTTGGGCCCGAGCACGCACCACAGGTCACCCGCGTGCACGCGCAGCGCCAGGCCCGAGGCGAGCTCGCGGGTGCCGGCGCGCAGCGTCAGGCCCGAGGCGTCGAGCAGCGGTGCGGCGCCGCTCATCGCGCGCGCCCGAGCAGCAGGGCCAGGAACGTCGGCACGCCCAGCAACGCGGTGAGCAGCCCCACCGGCAATTGCTGCGGCGCCACTATCGTGCGGGCGGCGGTGTCGGCCAGCAGCAGCAGCGTGCCGCCGCCCAGCGCGCAGGCCGGCAGCAGCACGCGCTGGTCGTTGCCGATGGCCAGCCGCAGCGCGTGCGGCACCACCAGGCCGACGAAGCCGATGGCGCCACTGCTGGTCATCGCCACCGCGGTGGCCAGCGAGGCGAGCACGAACAGCGCGCGGCGCAGCGCGACCACGTGCACGCCGAGTGTCAGCGCGATCAACGGCCCGCGCAACATCACGTTGAGCGAGCGGCCCAGCGGCCAGGCGATCGCCACCAGCACCACGAGCACGGCCAGCGCGGCGCCGCTGCCGCTGCCGGCACTCAGGTCGCCCGCCAGCCAGAACAGCATGCCGCGGATACGCGCCTCGGGCGACAGCGTCAGCAGCAGCGTGACCAGTGCCGTCCACAGCGCGGCCAGCATCACGCCGGCCAGCAGCAGCCGCGGCGCGCCGAGGCCGGGCTCGCTGAGCGCCGCCCCGGCGAACTCGCGGCGCGCCAGCGCAAACACCAGCACCGTGGAGGCGAGGGCGCCGGCGAACGCGGCGCCCTGCGTGAACGCCGCACCGAGGCCGAGCAGCATCGCCGCCAGCGCGCCGACCGCGGCGCCGCCGGATGCGCCCATCACGTACGGGTCGGCCAGCGGATTGCGCAGCAGCACCTGCATCAACGCGCCGGCCAGCGCCAGCAGGCCGCCGGTGCCGAACGCGGCCAGCGCGCGCGGCAGCCGCAGCTCGTGCACGATCTGCGCGTCGACGCTGTCGTCGGGCTGCAGCAGCACGCGCAACAGCTCGAGCGGCGTGATGGCGTGGCTGCCGATGGCCAGCGCCAGGCCGAAGGCCGCCGCCGCGCACAGCGCGAGCACGAGCCAGATGCGCAGCGCCCGTGGCACGGCCGGCTCCGTTCAGCGGCGCCGCAGGCGCCTCGCGAACACCGGGTTGGCAGCAGTCGGCTTCACTTCCACGCGGCCGCCAGCGTCAACAGGTATTGCCGCGGCGCGGTGTTGTAGCCCTGCGCGATCTCGTAGCGCTTGTCGGTGGCGTTGAGCACGCGCGCGCCGAGCGTGATCTCGCGCGTGATCGACCAGTTGGCGTACAGCGACAGCAACCCGTAGCCGCCCATGCGCGAGGCCGGCGTGTTGGCCGCGCTGTCGTAGCGAAAGCTGCTGGCGACGACGTCGCCGCCGACGCTCCAGCTGCCGGTGTCGTAGGCCAATCCGGCGCGGCCGTGATCCTGCGCACGGCGCACCAGCAGGTTGTCGGTCGCGGCGTCGCGCGGGCTCTGGTGCGTCCACTCGAAGTCGCCCCGCCAGGCGCCCCACCCTTGCGCCGCGGTCAGCGTGGTGCCGTGGATGCGCGCGCGGTTGACGTTGATCACGGTGGTGAAGGTGGGATCCACCGCGATCAGATCCTTGACGTCGTTGTAGAACGCGGCCAGGCTCACAGTGGTGCCGCCGCTGCGGTAGCGCAGCGCCGCATCGACGCCGCGCGAGCGCTCGGGCTCGAGGTTCGGATTGCCCGAAAAGCCGAACTGCGTGGGAAAGTACAGGTCGTTGAACGTCGGTGCACGAAACGCCGTGCCCGCCGCCGCGGTGACGCGCCAGTCCGGCGCGAACGCCCAGCCGGCGCCGACGCGGCCGGTGGTGTGGGTGCCGAACTGCGTGTTGTGGTCGCTGCGCCGCGACTCCTCCAGCTCCACGGCACCCAGCGCGTGCTGCGCGGCGACGAACAACGACGAGGTGATGCGCGACGTCTGCGTGTATTCGGTGCTGCTGGTCACGCGCTCGCGCCGCCACTCGGCGCCGGCGCTCAGGTTGGTGGTGCTGCCCAGGCGGATGTCGTTCTGCCAGGTCGCCTGGTCCTGGTCGGTGTCGAAGGTGCTCGGAAACGCACCGTCGGTGGCCGAGTGGTCGCTGCCGCGCGCCAGCCGCAGCGTGCTGCGCCAGATGTCGGTGATGCGGTCCTGGCTCTCGATGGCCAGGCTGCCCAATCGCTGGTGGTTGATGTCGTCGGTGTCCGGGCCGGAATCGAAGTGGGTGGTGGCGTTGCTCAGCGTGCCGCGCAGGCTGACCCTGTGGCCGTCGGCCCAACGCCACTGCAGCGCGCCGTTGGCGTTCTTGTTGCGGTACGGGTCGTCGTCGGGGTTGTACGAGAAGGGGTGGCTCGCATTGGTGGCCGAGAACGAGCGCACTTCCATCGCACCGGCGTTGAGCGACCAGGTCCAGTCGCCCGTGGTGCCGCCGACGCCGGCGCGGATTTCGCCGCGCTGGTCGCTGCCCGCGTTCGCCTCGGCGCCGATGCCGTCGGGCGCGCGCGTGAAGATCTGGATCACGCCGCCGATGGCGTCGGAGCCGTAGAGGCTGCTCGCCGGGCCGCGCAACACCTCGATGCGATCGATCTGCGCCAGCGGCAGGTGCTCCAGCGCCGTGGTGCCGGTGGTCGACGAATTGACGCGCACGCCGTCGACCAGCACCACCACCTGGCCGGTGCCGGTGCCGCGCACGAACACGCCGCTCGGCTGGCCGGGCCCGCCGGTCGAGCTGAGCTCGGCACCGGCATGGCGCTGCAGCAACTCGGCCAGCCCGATCGGCCCGGCGCGGGCGATCTGCTCGGCATCGATCACCACCAGGTCGGCGATCACCTTGTCGGTGGGCTGCGGCACGCGGTTGGCGGTGATCACCACCGTGGGCACTGGTTCGGCGCCCCAGGAAGACGTGCCCGCAAGGGGCGAAACGACAACGGCAACGCCGGCGGCAATGGCCCGGCGCGAAGGCTTGGTCGGATGCACAGACAGACTCCCGCAGCCAGCGTCCCCGCAGGCTGCATAGACAGGAATCGCCGCGCCCGAGGCGAGCGCGGCGGCCATTGCAGCAGGCCGGTATCCGGGCTCGCGGGTCGGCGCTTGTACATCGCGCCCTCGGCAGCCGCCTTCCCACGGACCGTGAGGTCCGCAGTGGCATGTCGGCCGCTTCAGGGATGTGTATGACATCCCAACCCACCAACCGGTGCGGGGGCAGCGCAGGCTTTGTGCGCCCATCAACTGCTGCATGGACGCGCGCACCTGCTTCCCGTTTAACCGCAGGCCTCGAAACGAGGATCTGCGGCACCCAGTGCGGGCGCGATCTTATCCTGCGCCACCGGGGCGGCAGCGGCGAGCGGCGTTCACTTCGGCTTGCAGGGCACCGCGAAGAGCTCGCGCCTTCCGCCGTCGATGCGCGCGGCGCTGAGGCTGCCGCCCCACACACAACCGGTGTCCAGCGACAGCAGGTCGGGCTGGTCGATCAGCCCGAGCGTCGACCAGTGGCCGAATGCGATCGGCGTGCCGGCACTGCGCCGTGACGCGATGCGAAACCACGGTGCATAACCCGGCGGTGCTGCGGCCGCGGCGTCCTTGACCTTGAACTCCATCGTGCCGTCTTCAGTGCAAAAGCGCAGCCGGGTCAGTGCGTTGATGATCACCCGCCAGCGGTCGTCGCCTTGCAGCGCATCGTCCCAGCGTGCCGGCGTGTTGCCGTACAGGCGCGGCACGAAGGCGTCGAAGGCGTCGCTGCGCAACAGCACCTCGACCTCGGCGGCCAGCGCCAGCGTCTGTTCGGCGTCCCACTGCGGCAGCACGCCGGCGTGCACCAGCAGCCAGCCGTGCGCACGGTCGGCGAGCCGGCCGTGGCGCAGCCAGTGCAGCCAGGCATCACGCTCGGGGCTCGCCAGCACCGCCTGCAGCGTGTCGCTGCGATGCGGCGGCCGCACGCCGGCGGCCACTGCGAGCAGGTGCAGGTCGTGGTTGCCGAGCAGGAAGCTCGCGGCGTCGCCCATGGCGTGCAGGCGCTGCAGCACGCCCAGGCTGTCGGGCCCGCGGTTGACCAGGTCGCCCAGCACGTGCAGGCGGTCGCGCGACGGCGAGAAGCCGATCTCGGCGAGCAGGCGATCGAACGCGTCGCGGCAGCCCTGCAGGTCGCCGATCAGGAAATGCATGGTCCGATTCTGCTACGCTCAACGCCCCCTGGCTGCGACCGGGCGCGCCGCCCCACCGCGCGCCGATCGATGGACGTTGCGCTTCTCGTCTTCCTGATTCTGCTGAACGCGCTGTTCGCGATGTCGGAGATGGCGCTCACCGCCGCGCGCAAGGCGCGGCTGGCGGTGATGGTCGAGGCCGGCGAGGCGGGCGCGCAGGCCGCGATGGAGCTGCACGACCAGCCCACGCGCTGGCTGTCGACAGTGCAGATCGGCATCACCTCGATCGGCATCCTGAACGGCATCGTCGGCGAGGCCGCGTTCTCGGCGCCGCTGTCGGCCTGGCTGCATGGCGAGATCGGCGTGCCGCCGCGGGTGGCCGAGCTCAGCGCCACCGGGCTGGTGGTGATCATCATCACCTTCCTCACCATCATCTTCGGCGAGCTGGTGCCCAAGCGGGTGGGCCAGATGTTTCCGGAGACGCTGGCGCGTCACGTGGCGCGGCCGATGGAATGGCTGTCGAGTGCCACGCGGCCGTTCGTGTGGCTGCTGTCGGCCAGCACCGACGCGGTGCTTCGATTGTTCGGCCTGCGCAACCACGTCATGCGCTCGGTCACCGAGGAGGAGATCGCCGCCAGCCTGGAGGAAGGTGTCGACGCCGGCGTGATCGAGGAACACGAGCACCAGATGGTGCGCAACGTGTTCCGGCTCGACGAGCGCCAGATCGGCTCGATGATGATCACGCGCACCGAGATCGCGTGGATCGACGTCGAGGCGCCGCTGGCCGACGTGCTGGCGATCATCGCCGAGCATCCGCACTCGCGGTTCCCGGTGTGCCGTGGCGGCCTCGACGACGTGATCGGCGTGCTGCCCGCGCAGCGCCTGATCGCGCCACTGGCAGCGGGCCAGGCGCCGCCGCTTGCCGAACTGCTGCAGCCGGCCGTGTTCGTGCCCGAGACGCTGTCGGGCATGGAGCTGCTCGAGCACTTTCGTGTCTCCGAGGCGCAGCTGGTGTTCGTGGTCGACGAGTACGGCGCTGTGCAGGGCGTGATCACCGTGCGCGACGTGCTCGAGGCGATCACCGGCGAGTTCGCGCCGCCGAGCGCCGAAAACGCCTGGGCAGTGCGGCGCCAGGACGGCAGCTGGCTGATGGACGGCCTGATCCCGGTGCCCGAGCTGAAAGACCGGCTCGACCTCAAGGAGCTGCCCGAGGAAGACCGTGGCCGCTACAACACGTTGGCCGGCATGATCATGCTGCTGCTCGGGCGCCTGCCCGACACCACCGATCGTGTCGAGTGGGAGGGCTGGCGCTTCGAGGTGGTCGACCTCGACGGCAAGCGTGTCGACAAGGTGCTGGTGATGCGCGCGCCCGAAGCGGTGGCGGCGGAAGACGCCTGAGCCCCGGCAGTGGCCGGCGCGAGGGCGGGAACGCCCGCGGACCGGACTCAGGCCCAGCCGGCCTTTCAGGCGGCGAGCTGCTCGATCAGCGTCTGGTGCACGCCGAGCGTGGTGACGCACGCCCGCGCTGCCTCTCGCCCCTTGAGCACCAGGTGCTCGGCGAAGAAGCGCGCATGCGTTTGGTGCTCGTGAAAGGCCTGCGGCGTCAGCACGGCCGAGAGTACGGGCACACCGCTGTCGAGCTGCGCGCGCATCAGGCCGTCGATCACCGCGCCGGCGACGAACTCATGGCGGTAGATGCCGCCGTCGACCACCAGCGCGCAGGCGACGATGGCTGCATAACGCCCCGAACGGGCGAGCTGCAAGGCAAGCAGCGGGATCTCGAACGCGCCGGGCACCTCGTAGCGATCGACCCGATCTTCGGCGACGCCGAGCTGCGCCAGTTCGTCGAGCAGTGCCTCGCGCGCCTGTGCCACCAGCTCGGCGTGCCAGTTTGCGCACACGACGGCCAGCCGCTGGCGCTTGGCACCGGCGATGGGAAAGTGCTTGGGATACTGATTCATGGTGGACTCCAATGACTTGGCTACCTGAATCAGGGCGCACGAACCGACGCCGGCGCACGCGCGCGTGTGCACGCGCGGCCGACGCGGTGTCGCGCTCTCTTTCATCCGGACTGTGACCGTCGGCCCTGGAATTGCACCAGATCTGCTGACCCCACGGCTCAGGCGAATGTGGCTCTGCCACTTCGCCTGATCCCCTCGGGGGGCTTGGGGGCCCCCTGACGACCGTGGGCGCTCGCGGGCTTGGGCGCCAAAGTGCACGCCTTTACCGCCGGTGGGGACTTTCACCCCGCCCTGAGAACGCTTGCCGGCACCTGCGGCGCCGGCGTCGGCAGCTTACGCCAAGCCAAACGTCAAGCGATGTCGCCGGCACGACAAGCGGGCCAGCGAGGGCTGGACACGGTGGAATGCTCCGGCTAAGCTCCGATTGTATACATTGGGTACACATTCATGGCTGCCACTTTCCCGCTCAACGCCTGGTACGCCGCCGCGTACGACACCGAACTGAAGCGCCCGCAGCTCCTGCCACGCACCGTCTGCAACCAGTCGCTCGTGCTGTTTCGCAGGGAAGACGGCGCTGCGGTGGCGCTCGAGGATGCCTGCTGGCACCGCCTGCTGCCGTTGTCCAAGGGCCGGCTGGAGGGCGACGAGCTGGTCTGCGGCTACCACGGTCTTGTATTCAATGAGCAGGGTCGCTGCACACACATGCCGTCGCAGGAAACCGTCAACCCGGGCGCCTGCGTGCGCGCTTTCCCGGTGGTCGAGAAGCACCGCTTCGTCTGGATCTGGCCGGGCGATCCCGCCCAGGCCGACCCGGCCCGCGTGCCCGACCTGCACTGGAACGACGACCCGGCGTGGACCGGCGATGGCCGGCTGATCCGGGTGCAGTGCGACTACCGGCTGGTGATCGACAACCTGATGGACCTGACGCACGAGACCTTCGTGCACGGCGGCAGCATCGGCGACCGCGCCGTCGCCGAGGCGCCGTTCGTCACCACGCACGGCGACCGCTACGCCACCGTGACGCGCTGGATGCAAGACATCGTGCCGCCGCCGTTCTGGGCCGGGCAGATCCGCCACGCACGCGGCTATGCGGGCCAGGTCGACCGTTGGCAGATCATCCGCTTCGAGGCGCCGTGCACGGTGGCCATCGACGTCGGCGTCGCCGAGGCGGGCAGCGGCGCGGTGCCGCGCGACGGCGCGCCCAGCGACCGCAGCAAAGGCGTCAACGGCTACGTGTTGAACACGATCACGCCCGAGACCGAGCGCAGCTGCCTGTACTTCTGGGCCTTCGCGCGCAACTACTGCCTGCACGAGCAACGCCTGACCCACGAGTTGCGCGAGGGCGTGGCCGGCATCTTCCACGAGGACGAGATCATTCTCGAGGCGCAGCAGAAGGCGATCGATGCGCGGCCGGAGCATCGCTTCTACAACCTGGCCATCGACGCCGGCGGCATGTGGGCGCGTCGCCTGATCGACCGCCAGATCGCCGCCGAGTCGGCGCCCAAGCCGGCGGCGCGGGTGATCGCGCTGCAGGCGGCGCAGCCGCAGTCATGAAGCGCGCTGCCAACAGGGTGCCGCGATGAGCACGCGCCGCGCCGTCGTGCGCGCCGCCGACGTCGACGACGATGCCGGCGCGTCGCAGACCGAGCGCGCGCTGCTGCGCCTGCGCGAGCTGATCGTCGGTGGCGAACTCGCCAGCGGTGAACGGGTGCCCGCGCTGGCGCTGGTCGAGCGCCTGGGCGTGTCGCGCACGCCGGTGCGCGCGGCGCTGCAGCGCCTGCAGGAAGAGGGCCTGCTCGAGGTCCTGCCCGGCGGCGGCTTCGCGGTGCGCGGCTTCGACGAGGCCGACATCCACGACGCCATCGAGGTGCGCGCCACGATGGAGGCACTGGCCGCGCGGCTGGCGGCCGAGCGCGGCGTCGGCGCCACGTTGCGCCATGACGCGCAGGAGTGCCTGCAGGCGATCGATGTCCTGCTGGCCGACGCGACCGCGCTCAGCGCGGCCACGCTGGCCAAGTACGTGGCGCACAACCGGCAGTTCCACGCGCTGCTGGCCGAGATGTCGGGCAGCGCGCTCGTGCGGCGCCAGATCGAGCGCGTGATCACGCTGCCGTTCGCGTCGCCCAACGCCTTCGTGATGGTGCAGACCAGCGGGCCGCAGGCGCGCGACACGCTGGTGGTGGCGCAGGCGCAGCACCATGCGGTGATGCAAGCGATCGACGCGCGCGAAGGCACACGCGCCGCCGCGGTGATGCACGAACATGCGCAGATCGCGCGCGCCAATCTGCGCGACGCGCTGCGCAACCGGCAGGCGCTGCAGCGGGTGCCGGGGGCGCGCCTGATCCGCCGCGTCGGCCGCTGAAGCCAAGACATTCGGAAGCAAGATGCATCAACCCATCGCTTGGCGGCCGGCGCGTGTGCGTGCGTTGCGCACGCTGAGCCCCACCGTGCGCGAATTCGAGCTGGAGCCCGAAGGCGGTGCGCTGCCATGGACGGTGGGCAGCCACATCCAGGTGCGGCTGCCGATCGACGGCCACATCGACACGCGCTCGTACTCGCTGGTCGGTGAGCCCGGCCAGGCGTGTTATCGCATCGCCGTCAAGCGGGTCGAGGCCAGCCGCGGCGGCTCGCGCACGATGTGGCAGCTCGCCGCCGGCGAAACGCTCGAGGTGCTGGCGCCGCAGAACCAGTTCGAGCTCTCGACGGCGCCGCCGCAATCGCTGCTGGTGGCCGGCGGCATCGGCATCACACCGCTGCTCGGCATGGCGCTGGCGCTGGCATCGCGCGGCGCCGATTTCACGCTCGTGCATGCCACCCGCTCGCGCGACGAACTGGTGTACACGCAGGCGCTGGCCGCCAGCTTCGGTGAGCGGCTGAACTGTCACGTGTCGGCCGAGGCGGGCCGCCTTCAGTTCGATCCACTGATCGCTGGCCTGCATCCGCAAGGGCAGATGCTGTTGTGCGGCCCGTTGCCGATGCTCGAGGCCGCGCGGCAGGCGTGGGCGCGCGCCGGCCGGCCGCCGCACCTGCTGCGCTTCGAAACCTTCGGCAGCGGCGGCACGGTGGCCGCGCAGGCGTTCTGGGTGCGCCTGCCGCGGCACGGCGTCGAGTTCGTCGTGCCGCCGGAGCGCTCGCTGCTCGACGTGCTGGAGCAGCATGGGCTGGAGACGCTGTCGGACTGCCGGCGCGGCGAGTGCGGCCTGTGCACGCTCGACGTCATCGAGTTGCACGGCACGCTCGATCACCGCGACGTCTTCCTGAGCGACGCGCAAAAGCGCGAGGGCCGCCGCCTGTGCAGTTGCGTGTCGCGCGTGGTCGGCGGCGGCGTGGTGCTCGATACCGACTGGCGCGACGACGCGGCCGCTGCCCGCTCTTGAGCCGTTGTACCTGGCCAGGCCGTCACCCCGACGCAGGCGTCAGCCCGGGCGATTACCCTCATGCCAAACGGGAATATCTGCTAGTGTCAGCCGACCCTCGCAGCAGTGCCTGTGCTCGACCACAATCGCCGCGCGCCGGCCCACCACGTTGGAGACATCCGCATGAACAGATCGAAGCGCCATCTGCTGGCCTGGGCCGCCGGCTTGGCCGTGCTGCCGTGGGCGCACGCGCAGTCCGACACCGTGAAGATCGGCCTCATCCTGCCGATGACCGGGCAGCAGGCCTCCACCGGCCGGCAGATCGAGGCCGCCGTCAGGCTGTGGCAGGCGCAAAACGGCACCAAGGCCGGCGGCAAGACGGTCGAGGTGATCATCAAGGACGATGCTGCCGTGCCGGACACGTCGCGCCGCCTCGCGCAGGAGCTGGTGGTCAACGACAAGGTCACCGTGCTGGCCGGCTTCGGTGTCACGCCGGCGGCGATGGCTACCGCGCCGATCGCCACGCAGAGCAAGACGCCGATGGTGGTGATGGCCGCAGGCACGTCGGCGATCACCGAAGCGTCGCCGTTCATCGTGCGCACCAGCTTCACGCTGCCGCAGGCCACGGTGCCGATTGCCGAGTGGGCGACCAAGAACGGCATCAAGAAGGCGGTGTCGCTGGTGGCCGACTTCGGCCCGGGCTTCGACGCCGAGAAGTTTTTTGCCGACCGCATGCAGCTCAACGGTGGCCAGGTGCTCGAGAAGCTGCGCACGCCGCTGCGCAGCCCCGACTTCGCCCCGGTGCTGCAGAAGGTGCGCGACTTGAAGCCCGATGCGCTGTTCGTGTTCCTGCCGTCGGGTCAGGGCGCGCAGTTCATGAAGCAGTTCGGCGAGCGTGGCCTCGACAAGGCCGGCATCCGCCTCATCGCCACCGGCGACGTGACCGACGACGACCAGCTCAACGACATGGGCGACGTCGCGCTCGGCGTGATCAACTCGCACCACTACTCGGCAGCGCATCCGAGCGCGGCCAACAAGAAGTTCGTGGACGCCTTCCAGGCGGCCAACAAGTTCCGCCCCAATTTCATGGCGGTGGGCGGCTACGACGGCATGCGCGTGATCTACAACGCGCTCAATGCCACCAAGGGGCAAGGAGGAGAAGCGCTGCTCAACGCAATGAAGGGCCAGCTGTTCGAGAGCCCACGCGGCCAGGTGTTGATCGACGCGCAGACGCGCGACATCGTGCAGGACATCTACATCCGCAAGGTCGAGCGCGTCAACGGGCAGTTGTGGAACGTGGAGTTCGATGTGCAAAAGGCCGTCAAGGATCCTGGCAAACTCAAATAAGCGAACCATCACGTTGTTTGTCGAGCCGGCTGGGATGTTGTCGCAGCCGGCTCTTTGTTTCCAGCAGCGACCGCCCACCTGACCGATGCTGACCCTGCTGTTCGACGGCGTCGCCTACGGCATGCTGCTGTTCATCCTGGCGCTCGGCCTCGCCGTGACGATGGGGTTGATGAACTTCATCAACCTGGCGCACGGCGCGTTCGCGATGGCCGGCGGCTACATCCTGATCGTGCTGATGCGCAACCAGGGCTGGCCGTTCCTGGCCTGCCTGCCGGTGGCCTTCGCCGTCACCGCCGCCGCCGGCGCGCTGCTCGAGCGCACGCTGTACCGGCCGATGTACGGCAAGCCGCACCTGGACCAGGTGTTGTTCTCGATCGGCCTCACCTTCATGGCGGTGGCCTCGGTGGACTACTTCGTCGGCCCCTCGCCGCAGACCGTGCAGCTCCCCGAGTGGCTGCGCGTGCGCTTCGAGATCGGCAGCGGCGCCATGCAGCTCGGCATGGGCGCCTATCGCCTGTTCATCATCGTGGTGTGCGTCGCGCTGGCCCTCGGGCTGCAGGCGATCCTGAGCGGCACCCGCTTCGGCAGCCGCCTGCGCGCCGCGGTCGACGACCCGCGTGTCGCCGCGGGCCTGGGCATCCCGGTGAACCGGGTGTTCCTCGTCACCTTCGCCGTGGGCTCGGGCCTGGCGGGCTTGGGCGGTGCGCTCGGCGCCGACATCCTCGGGCTGGACCCGACGTTCCCGCTCAAGTTCATGGTCTATTTCCTGATCGTCTGCGCGGTCGGCGGCACCAGCTCGATCACCGGGCCCCTGGTGGCGGCGCTGGTGCTGGGCATCGCCGACGTGATGGGCAAGTACTACGCGCCCAAGCTCGGCGCTTTCGTCGTCTACGTGCTGATGATCGCCATCCTGTTGTGGCGGCCGCAGGGGCTGTTCACGCGCGAGAGTGGACGATGAGTGCTGTGAATCCCGCAGGGACAACGGCGCGCCTGCTGGCGCCCTCGCGCTGGCGCCCTTGGGAAGCCGTGTTGTGGCTCGCCATCCTCTCGACGCCGTTCGTGCTGGGGGCGCATGCGCCGTTGATCAACGAGATCGCGATCTTCGCGCTGTTCGCGATGTCGCTCGACCTCATCCTCGGCTACGCGGGCATCGTGTCGCTCGGCCACGCGGCGTACTTCGGCGCCGGCGCGTACGGCGCGGCGTTGTTCGCCAAGCACGTGATGCCCGATCCGCTGGTCGGCCTGGTGGTGGGCATCGCGGCCGGCGCGCTGCTGGGGCTCGTCACCAGCCCGATGATCGTGCGCGGCACCGACCTCACGCGCCTGATGGTGACCATGGGCGTGGCGCTGGTGCTGCTGGAGCTGGCCAACAAGTTCGACAACATCACCGGCGGCGTCGACGGCATGCAGGGCGTGGTGATCGGCCCGCTGCTCGGCCGCTTCGAGTTCGACCTCGGCGCGCGGGTGGCCTCGTTCTACTCGCTGGCGGTGTTGTTCATCGCCTTCCTGCTGCTGCGCCGCATCGTGCATTCGCCGCTCGGCGCCTCGCTGCAGGCGCTGCGCGACAACCGGCTGCGCCTGATGGCGGTGGGCCTGTCGGTGCAGGCGCGGCTGGCGGTGGTGTACACGCTGGGTGCGGCGCTGGCCGGCGCCGCCGGCGCGCTGCTGACGCAGACCACCGGCTTCGTGTCGCTCGACGTGCTGGAGTTTCATCGCAGCGCCGACGTGATGCTGGCACTCGTCATCGGCGGCGCCGGCTGGCTGTGGGGCGGCCTGGCCGGCGCGATCGCGTTCAAGGTGATGCACGACCTGCTGTCGGCCATCACCACGCAGTACTGGACGTTCTGGATCGGCCTGTTCCTGGTGGTGCTGATGCTGGTCGGCCGCGAGCGTTTGTTCAGGCCGTGGCTGTGGTTCCGGGGTCGCCGTGGCTGACGTCGTGCTGCAGACCCACGCGCTGGTCAAGCGCTTTGGCGGCATCACCGCCACCGACAACGTGTCGCTGGCCGTCGAGCGTGGTGCGCGCCATGCGCTGATCGGCCCCAACGGCGCCGGCAAGACCACGCTGATCAACCTGCTCACCGGCGTGTCGGCGCCGACCTCGGGCCGCGTGGTGCTCGGCGGGCGCGACATCACGACGATGAATCCGCATGCGCGCGTCGGCCTGGGGTTGGTGCGCACGTTCCAGATCAACCAGCTGTTCGGATCGCTGACGCCGCTGCAGAGCCTGGCGCTCGCGGTGGCCAGCCGCGTCGGCGCGGCGTGGCGCTGGTGGCAGCCGGTCGGCAGCGATGCGCGCATCGCTGCCGAGTGCGAGCAACTGCTCGAACAGTTCCGGCTCACCGAACACGCCGACCGTGCGACGCGCGAGCTGCCCTACGGCAAGCGGCGGCTGCTCGAGATCGGCCTGGCGGTGGCGTTGCAGCCGAGCGTGCTGCTGCTCGACGAGCCGGCCGCCGGTGTGCCGGCCAGCGAGCGCCGCGACATCCTCGATACGGTGGCCGCGCTGCCGGCCGACGTGTCGGTGCTGCTGATCGAGCACGACATGGACCTGGTGTTCAGCTTCGCCCGCCGTATCACCGTGCTGGTCAACGGCGCGGTGCTCACCGAGGGCGCGCCCGAGGCGATCGCCGCCGACCCGCAGGTGCGCGCCGTGTACCTGGGCGAGGCACATGGGGCTCCGGCAGGAGTGGCGCATGGCTGAACGCTTGCTCGCAGTCGAGGGCCTCACCTGCGGCTACGGCGAGGCGGTGGTGCTGAGCGACGTGAGCTTCACGCTCGACGCCGGGCGCTCGCTGGCGCTGCTCGGCCGCAACGGCACCGGCAAGACCACGTTGATCGACACGCTGGTCGGCGTCACGCGGCGCCACGTCGGCCGCATCGTGCTCGCGGGACAGGCGATCCACGCCTTGCCGGCCCACGAGCGCGCCGCGGCCGGCATCGGCTGGGTGCCGCAGGAGCGTTGCATCTTCAAGTCGCTCACCGTCGAAGAAAACCTCACGGCGGTGGCGCGCCCCGGGCCGTGGACGGTGCAGCGCGTGTTCGAGCTGTTCCCGCGGCTGGCCGAGCGGCAGCGCAACCTCGGCACGCAGTTGTCTGGCGGCGAGCAGCAGATGCTCGCGTTCGCGCGGGCGCTGGTGCTGAACCCGCGCCTGCTGCTGCTCGACGAGCCGCTCGAGGGCCTGGCGCCGTTGATCGTGGCCGAGCTGCTGGCCGCGATCAGCCGCGTTGCGCGCGAGGAAGGGCTGTCGTCGATCGTGGTCGAGCAACACCCGCACATGGTGCTGCAGGTCACCGACGACGCGATCGTGCTCGATCGCGGCGGCATCGCGCTGGCGGCCACCAGCGCGTCGCTGCTGGCGGATCCGACGCCGCTGGATGCCTGGCTCGGCGTCGCGGCTGCGCACTGACCTCTTCAGCACGAGAGCATGGCGATGACTCCACTCGCGCACGTCGGACAGTCACTGAGGCGCGCCGCGCTCGGCGTGGTGCTGGCCCTTGCCGCTGCCGGCAGCGCACTCGCGCAGGCCGACTATCCGTCGCGGCCTCTGAAGATCATCGTGCCGCAGCCGCCGGGCGGCGGCTTCGATTTCGTCGGCCGCACGCTGGCCGAGACGCTCGGCCGCCAGCTCGGGCAGAGCGTGGTGGTCGAGAACCGCCCTGGTTCGGGCACGCTGGTGGGCACCGAGGCCGCCGCGAAGTCGCCGGCCGACGGCTACACGCTGCTGGTGGGTTCGGTGTCGAACATGGTGTTGAACGTTGGGCTGTATCCGGCGCTGCCGTACGACAGCGTGCGCGACTTCGAGCCGCTGGGCGTGGCAGTGACCTACAGCTACACGCTGATGGCGCGCAAGGATCTGGCGGTCACATCGCTGGCCGATCTGGTGCGCCAGGCGCGCGCCAAGCCAGGCGGCTTCACCTACGCGTCCGCCGGCAACGGCTCGGGCCAGCACGTGCTGGCCGCGGCGTTGTGGCACCTGGCCGGCGTCGAGCTGGTGCACGTGCCGTACCGTGGCGCGCAGGCGGCCTACCAGGACCTGCTGGGCGGCCGCGTCGACCTGTTCTTCGACCTGGCGCCCACCGCACGCGCGCAGGTGGCCGGCGGCACCGTGAAAGCGCTGGCCACGTCGGGCGCGCAGCGCAACCCGATGCACCCGGACCTGCCGACGCTGCGCGAGTCGGCCGTGGCCGACCTCGAGCTCGAATCGTGGTTCGGCCTGTTCGCGCCGGCGCGTACGCCGGCGGCCGCGCTCGACCGGCTGCGCAGCGAGCTCGCGCGGGCAGCGGCATCCCCGGCGGTGCAGGACACCTTCACGCGCGCCGGCGGCCGGCCGTTGCCGCTCACCGCCGACGAAGCGCGTGCGCAACTGGCGCGCGACCTCGAGCGTTGGACCGCGCTCGTGCGCGCGGCCGGCATCAAGGCCGAGTGACGCCGCGTTCTTCGCACGGCCCTGGCGCGTGCGGGGGTGTGGTCATGCGGCCGGCGGCGCCATGCGTTTCACCGCGCCGATCCACGCCTCGAAAGCCGTCATCTGCGCGCCCACGAACTTGCGTGTGGCTTCGTCGGTGCACTGGGCGTCGGCGCCGAACTTGGTGGCGGCGTTGCCGACGAACACCTCGGGCTTGACCAGCGACATCGCGTTGACGAACAGCAGCACCTTGCGCAGGTCGTACTGCACGCGCGCACCGCCCACCGGGCCGGCGCTGGCAGTGAGGATCGCCACCGGCTTGCCCGAGAACGGCTGGTCCTCGCCGCGGCTCAGCCAGTCGATCACGTTCTTCAGCCCGCCGGGAATCGAAAAGTTGTACTCGGGCGTCACGATCAGCAACCCGTCGGCGCCGCGCACGCGCTCGCGCAGCGAGGCCACCGGGGGCGGCAGGCCCTTGGCGAGCACGTCGGCGTCGAACACCGGCACGTCGCGCCACTCCAGCGGGTCGAGCCGCATCGACGCCGGCATCGACGATCCCGCCAGGCGCATCAGCATGCGGTTGTACGACGCGGCGCGCAGGCTGCCGCACAGGCCGACGATCTCGAGCATGTGGTTTCCCCGTGGTGTTGGGTTGCATTCTGGCCCAGCGCCGCAAGGGCGTTAGCATCCCGATTCGTTCCGGAGAATTCGATGACCCAGCGCACCACCCCGCCGTTTCGCGCCGACCACGTCGGCAGCTTCCTGCGCCCGAGTTACTTGCTGCAGGCGCGCGAGCAACGCGCGAAGAATGAAATCACCGCCGAGCAGTTGCGCGCGGTGGAAGACAAGGCGATCACCGAGATCGTCAAGTTCCAGGCCGACGTCGGCCTGCAGTCGATCACCGACGGCGAGTTCCGCCGCACCTACTTCCACATCGATTTTCTCGAGCAGCTCGGCGGCGTGAAGACCGACATTCCGGTCACGGTGAAGAAGCCCGACGGCACCGAGGAGCTGGCGCCGCCGGTGATCCGCGTGATCGACAAGGTGCGCCACGCCAAGAACATCCAGCTCGCCGACTTTCAGTACCTCAAGTCGCAGGTCGGCAAGGGGCTGACGCCCAAGGTGACGATCCCGTCGCCGACGATGCTGCACTTCCGCGGCGGCCGCGCAGGCATCGACAAGGTGGCGTATCCCGAGCTCGACCCGGTGTTCTACGACGACGTCGCCAAGGCTTTCGGCGACGAGCTGCAGTCGCTGGCCGACGCCGGCTGCAACTATGTGCAGATGGACGACACCAACATGGCGTATCTGTGCGACGAGAAGATGCGCGCCGCCGCACGCTCGCGCGGCGACGACCCCAACGAACTGCCGCATCGCTACGCCTGGTTCATCAACAAGGTGGTGGCGCGCAAGCCCAAG
>DATDJF010000104.1:0-2569 GCA_036520715.1 Burkholderiaceae bacterium
CATGCCGACGCATCAGAGACGGGGCCCAGCATGCCGCCGACCGCGCCTGCCACGGGCATGCTGCTGCTGAAGACCTCCGGCACGACCGGCAGCATGAATCTCGTCGCCTTCGACGAGGTGCAGATCGCAGCCCAGGCCGCACGGCACGCCGACTACCGTGACGAGCGCCTGCTGCGCCTGGCATCGATCGAGCACAACAACTCCAAGCGCCACCGGCTCTATTGCGTGTGGGCGGGCGGCACCAACGTGTTCCGCCCGGCCAACGCCCAGGTGGTCGACTTTGCACTCGACCACAGAGTGACGTGCCTCGATGTCTCTCGCATGCACGCGGCTGATCTGGCGGCGTCGCCCGAGGCGCATCGGCTCGGCACCGTCAAGCTGCGCACCGGCGGCTCAGCCGTGCCGATCGGCGTGCGCCGCGCCATCCTCGAGCGCAGCACCCGGCAGTTGTATGTGCGTTATGCGGCCACCGAATGTGGCGCCATCGCCATGGCCCTGCCGGGCGACCATGACGCGGATGAGAGCGTGGGGCCGCCGCTGCCCGGCGTCGAACTGCAGGTGGTCGGGGCGGACGGCCACGTGCTGCCGCCCGGCGAGACCGGCGAGATCCGCCTGCGCGCGAGCGGCATGGCCACCGGGTACCTGGACAACCCGTCGCAGACCGCACAACGCTTCCGCGACGGCTGGTTCTACCCCGGCGACGTGGGGGCGCTGCGCGACGACGGCCAGCTCATCGTGCAGGGCCGGCGCGACGACATGATCGTGCTCAACGGGCTCAACATCTTCCCGGCCGAAATCGAACGCGTGCTCGAGAGCCATCCGTCGGTCGCCGAGGCGGCGGCGCTACCCATGCCGTCAACCGTGCACGGGCAGATCCCGGTCGCCGCGGTGGTGCTGCGTGCAGGCGAAATCGTGACGGCCGCCGAGTTGCGCCAGTTCTGCCATCAGCATCTGGGCCTGCGCACCCCGCGCCGCGTGCTCGTCTTGAATCAATTGCCGAAGAACAGCCAGGGCAAGACCATCAAGCGCGACCTCGTGAACGCGTTCCGACCCAAGGCCGCCATGTCATGACGGAGCCGCAGATCCGTGCGATGCTGGTGGAGGCGCTCGAGTACGCGAGCGTCATCGCGCTGCGCGACAAGAACCTGACCGAGGCATTCCTCGCCGGCACGAACGAGGTGGCTATCGATGCCCTCGACATGGACAGCCTCGCCGAGATGGAGCTGTGCATCGCCATCGAAGTCAATGCCGGCGTCAGTATCCTGCCCGAGCGTCTGCGCAAGGTCGGCACGCTCGGTCGGCTGGTGGCGCTGATCCGGAGCAAGGGATGATCGAGTACTACTGCCGCGCCGCGCGCCGCTGCCGCTCGGTCAACCAGTTCAATGCGCTGCACATCGGGCTCGCCAACCGCATCACGCCGTTGGAACTGGTGGCGCTGCGCGACGCGCAGGGGCCGTGGTTTGCGGTGCGCACGCTGCTGCAGCAGGGCCTGCGCCTGCTGTCGCCGGTCTCGCGGCTGTGGGGCGCCCAGACGTCGCCCGCCGAGCTGCGCGATCGGTGGCTGAGAAAGCTGCTTCGCTTGTACGCGCAGGCGGCCAAGCCGCGGCCCGAGCCGTACCGGCGCAGCAGGCTGTCACGGCACCTGAGGCTGTACAGCGCCGGCGGCGCGCGGCACGACAAAACCCTGCTGATCTGCTTCGTGGGCTCATCGCAGCGGCCGTTCCTGCCGGTGCCGGTCTTCCTGCAGCATCTGGATGCCGCGCGCAACGACGTCCTGATGGTGGGCTACCCGCGCGGCAAGGGGCACCGGCATGGACTGCCCGAACTCGGCAGCACGCTGGAAGAAACCATCGACAAGCTCCGGGGTCTGGCCGGCATCGACGCCTATCGACGCTGTGTGGCGCTGGGCACGAGCGGTGGCGGCACGCCGGCCTTGCTCACGGCGCTGCGCCTCGGGCTGCCGGGCGTGCTGTCGGCCGGTGGTGGCAGCCCGACCGACCCGCGCTGGTTCGCCGCGCTCGGTGAAGACGTGGGTGAGCTTGCGCGCCGCTATGCCGCGGCCTCGTCCACCCCGCCCCGCGTGGTGCTGGCTTTCGGCGTCGATGCGCAGAAGGATGTCGTCGCGGCCCAGGCCTTCGCCGAGTGCGTACCGGCCGAACTGCGGCCCATCCGTGATCGCCGGCACGAATCGCCCCACAACCTGTTCCAACCGCTGCTGAGGCGCCGGCGCCTGCAGGGTTTTCTCGAGGCGACCGTGATGCATCTGCCGCCGCAGGCGGACGAGCGGGCTTCGATGAGCACGACAGCGGCTGGCCTTCAGTGCAAATGAGCTCCGCTCTGGCCCAGGCCGGTCGAATCGGGAGCCCTGCGAATACAAGCGTGCCAGCGCCATCGTGGCGCGCCACTCCTTCGCCAGCGCACCGCCTGCGATTGCTGCCGTGAGGGCATGCGGCGCCGGCATAAGAAAAGCCCGCGGCCAGTGCTGGCGGCGGGCTCCCTTCCGGACACCGACCCGGTGTACGGGTGCGACGACGGTTTCTTGGCGCTGGGTCACGGGTTCCCTGGGCAA
>DATDJF010000105.1:0-7350 GCA_036520715.1 Burkholderiaceae bacterium
CGTGCGGCGCACGCTGGTGCTGTCGCCGGCTGCGCACCCGCTGCTGTGCCCGTCGGGCATCGTGCACGCCGCGCTGCTGCACGACGGCTGCTCACAGAGCAGCCCGCAAGAGGCCGCGCTGGTGCGCGAGCTCTACGACAGCGCGCTGCGCCAGCGCTACACCGACCGTGACGGCGTCGAACACCCGATGACGGCGGACCACGTGCTCGTCGTCGCGCCGTACAACGCGCAGGTCAACCTGCTCAAGCGTTTGCTGCCCGCGGGCGCGCGCGTCGGCACGGTCGATCGTTTCCAGGGCCAGGAGGCCGAGCTGGTGATCGTCTCGATGACCACCTCGAGCGAGCACGACCTGCCGCGCCACATCGAGTTCCTGTACAGCAAGAACCGCATCAATGTCGCGGTCTCGCGCGCCAAGTGCCTGGCGGTCGTGATCGCCAACCCGGCGCTGATGGCGATCAAGTGCCAGACGCCGGAGCAGATGGCCCTGGTCAACACGCTGTGCTGGGTGGCCGAGTCGACGCCGCACTCCTGAACGCGCGCCGGGCCGCCCCTGACGCCGGCCCGGACATCGTTTCGCCGCTAGCGTGCGGTCGTTCAGCAGTCACGAACGCTGCGTGCAAAGCGATTCGTGCCTGCGCCGGCGTCCGATTCGCAGAATCGGCTCGTTCCATCCGATCGACGGTCGCATCCAGGAGGTGTCATGGCCAAGGTTCTTGTTCTCTATCACAGCATCTACGGACACATCGAGGCCATGGCCAACGCGGTTGCCGAGGGCGCGCGGGGCGTGGCGGGCGCCAAGGTCGAGATCAAGCGCGTGCCCGAGACGATGCCCCAGGACGTGTTCAAGAGCGCCGGCGGCAAGAGCAACCAGCCGGCAGCGATCGCGCAGCCGGCCGAGCTGGCCAACTACGACGCCATCATCTTCGGCACCGGCACACGCTTCGGCAACATGACCGGCCAGATGCGCAACTTTCTCGACCAGACCGGCCCGCTGTGGATGTCGGGCGCGCTGGTGGGCAAGGTCGGCTCGGTGTTCTCATCCAGCGCCACGCAGCACGGCGGCCAGGAGAGCACCATCCTGAGCTTCCACACCACGCTGCTGCACCAGGGCATGATCATCGTCGGCCTGCCGTACTCCGAGGCCCGGCAGATGGGCCTCGACGAGATCAAGGGCGGCAGCCCCTACGGCGCGAGCACCATCACCGGCGGCAAAGGCGAGCGTATGCCCAGCCAGCAGGAGCTCGGCATGGCGCAGTTCCAGGGCAAGCACGTCACGCAGATCGCGACCAAGCTGTTCGGCTGAGCGCGCGCGCAAGCGAGTGGTCGGCCCGCGCGTGCATCGCTGCGCGCGCCGACCGGCTTGGCGCCTCTACGGGCCTATTTCCTTGAACGCCTCGCGCGCGTTGCGAAAGCTGTCGACCGCTGCCGGCACGCCGCAGTAGATCGCGGTCTGCAGGAAGACCTCGCGGATCTCGTCCTTGGTGACGCCGTTGCGCAGCGCGCCCTTGACGTGCAGCTTCAGCTCGTGCGGCCGGTTGAGCGCGGTGAGCATCGCCAGGTTGAGCAGGCTGCGCGTGCGGCGGTCGAGGCCGGGCCGGTTCCAGACCTCGCCCCAGCAGTACTGCGTGACCAGCTCCTGCATCGGGCGGTTGAAGTCGTCGGCGCCGGCGATGGCGGCGTCGACGTGCTCGGCGCCCAGCACGTCGCGGCGTGTCTTCAGGCCCTGGTCGAACAAGGATTGGTTCATGGCGAAGCATCCATGGGGCAGCGACGAAGAGGCAGCGCGGTCCCCGCTGCCTGCTGCCGGACCTCGCCGATGTGCGCCGACCGTATCACGAGGTCGCTTGGGCAAATAATAGTGATTCGCATTTGCGGGTAAACTGCCGCCTGCTCGCCCGCGCACTTGGGCCTTGGCCGTCCGCCGGCCGACACGGCCAGCCACCGAGATGCCGCACCTTTCACCCCTGCACCCTTCGCTGCAACGTCAGGACGCGCTGTCGCCCGCGACGCGGCACGCCGTCGTGGCGGGCGTGATCTCGCTGCAGGCAGCCGCTGCCTGGGGCCTGCTGCAGCTCGATGGCGTGCGCCACGCCGTGGCCGAGGTGATCCCGGTGTTGCTGCAGCAGCAGCTCGCGCCTCCCGCATCCCCCGCACCGTCGCCGCCGCCACCGCCGCGGCGCGTGCCGCCGCCCAAGCGCGAACCGCCGGTGATCGCGGCACCGGCGCCGCCGGTGGCAGTGGCGCCCGCGCCGTTCGAGGTGCCGCCGGCCGAGCCGATTCCCGAGCCCGCGCCACCGCCGGCGCCCGAGCCGGTGGTCACCGCAGCGCCGCCGCCACCGGCGCCAGCACCGCCGCAGCCGCGGGCGGTCGACATCCACGCGGTGCGCTACCTGGTGCAGCCAGTGCTGAACTATCCGTTGGCATCGCGGCGCCTGGGCGAACAAGGGCGGGTCGACGTGCGGGTGCTGGTGGACGCCAACGGCATGCCGCAGGAGATGCGCATCGTGCGCTCGTCGGGCTTCCCGCGCCTGGACGATTCGGCGCTGGCCACCGTGCGCGCCACCCGCTTCAAGCCCTATACCGAAAACGGCAGCGCGCTCGCCTTCTGGGTGGTGATGCCGCTCGCCTTTGAACTGGAGAACTGATCCATGAACGAAACCAGCTCGATCGGCCTGGCCCACCTGCTCGCGCAAAGCGACTTCGTCGGCCGCGGCCTGCTGTTCATCCTGATCGCGATGTCGCTGCTGTCGTGGTGCCTGATCGGGCTGCGCGGCCTCACGCACATCGTGCGCAAGCGCCACAGCGACAAGTTCCTCGCCTTCTTCTGGAACGCCGGCTCGCTCGACGAGGTGCAACACGAGATCCACACCCACGGCGTGCGCGACCCGTTCTCGCACGTCAGCGCGCACGCGTTGCACGCGCAGGCGCACCACGCGCGCTACGGCGCCTCCAAGCTGTCGGAGGCCGGCACCTCGCGCGAGTTCGTCACCCGCACGATCAAGAAGGTGCTCGACGAGGAGACCATGCGCCTCGAAGGCGGCCTCACGGTGCTGGCCACCATCGGCGCCACCGCGCCGTTCGTGGGCCTGTTCGGCACCGTCTGGGGCGTGTACCACGCGCTGGCGGCCATCGGCTTGAGCGGCGCCGGCACGCTCGACAAGGTGGCCGGGCCGGTGGGCGAGGCGCTGATCATGACCGGCATCGGCCTGGCGGTGGCGATCCCCGCGGTGGTGGCCTACAACTGGCTCACGCGCAGCAACCGCGTGCTGATCGCGCGGCTCGACGCCTTCGCCTACGAGCTGTTCAACTTCGTGTCGATGGGCGCGCCGCTGGCCAGCAGCAAGCCGGTCGAGGTGTCCGGCAGCGGCAACGTGCGGCCGCTGGTGGCGCCCGGCCACGCGGCGTGAGAGCGAAGGAAACTCACGATGGCCTTCGCCAGTTTCGACGCGCAGCGCAGCAGCGCACCGATGGCCGAGATCAACATGGTGCCGTTGATCGACGTCATGCTGGTGCTGCTGGTGATCTTCATCATCACCGCGCCGCTGCTCACGCACGCGGTCAAGCTCGAGCTGCCGCAGGTCAGCTCGCAGGTCAACGTGCCCAAGCCCGAGAAGATCAGCTTCGCGATCGACGCCACCGGCGTGCGCCACTGGAACGGCGAGCCCGTCGACCGCGCCGAAGCGGCGCGCCGCTTCGTGCAAGAGGGCCGCAAGCAGCCGCAGCCCGAGGTGCAGCTGCACGCCGACCAGGCGGTCGCCTATCGTGTGGTGGCCGAGACGCTGGCCGACGCCAGCAAGGCCGGCCTCACGCGCATCGGCTTCGTCAGCCAGCCCGAAGCGCCCTGACGCCGCGGCCGCGGCGGCTGAGCCGCAGCCGGCCGCTGTGCACCTTCGATCGAGGCGTCAGTTCGACTCGAAATTGTGCGTCGCGAAGTCCCAGTCGAGCAGGCGGCCGATCACCGCCGTCACGTGTTCGGGTCGCTTCTCGTGATAGTCGAGGTAATAGGCGTGCTCCCACACGTCGATCGCCAGCAACGGCCGCTGGCCATGCACCATCGGCGTGTCGGCGTCGTGGGTGGTGGTGACGCGCAGCGTGCGGCCATCGAGCACCAGCCAGGCCCAGCCGCTGGCGAACTGTTCGACGGCCGCGGTCTTGAGCGCTTCCTCGAGCTGTGCCTGGCTGCCGAAGCTGCCGCGGATCGCGTCGGCGAGGGCGCCCTGCGGCTTGGCGTTGCTCGGCGGCCGCAGCGAGCGCCAGTAGAACGCGTGGTTCCAGGCCTGCGCGGCCTGATTGAACAACTTGTTCATCGCACTCTCGTGCGCACGCCGCTGCGCGGCATGCCGCACGATCTCTTCGAGCGACGCGCCGGCCAGCGGCGTGTCGGCAATCAGCTTGTTGGTCTTGTCGACGTAGGCCTTGTGATGCTTGCCGTGGTGCGTCTTCAGGGTCGTGTTCGAGATGTGAGGCTCGAGCGCGTCGAAGGTGTAGTTCAGGCGGGGCAGTTCGATGGGCATGGCTGCGGCTCCTTGCTGGGGATAAACAAGGTGAGGCAACCCGCGTGCCCGGCGATCCGGGATCTAGCTGCCGGCGCCCTCGTCACCCATTTGCGACTGCAGCCAGTTGGGCTCGCCCACCTTGCCCACCAGCTCGATCTGGGTTTCGAGCCAGTCGATGTGCTCCTCGGTGTCCTCCAGGATCGACTCCAGCAATTCGCGCGACACGTAGTCGCGCACCGACTCGCAGTGCGCGACACCATCCTTCAGCGTCTTGTGCGAGGTCTGCTCGGCCTTGAGGTCGCAGCGCAGGATCTCCACCGGGTTCTCGCCGACCATCAGCTTGCCGAGGTCCTGCAGATTGGGCAGCCCTTCGAGCACGAGGATGCGCTCCATCAGCCGATCGGCGTGCTTCATCTCCTCGATCGACTCGTCGTACTCATGCTTGGCCATGCGGCCGAAACCCCAGTGCCTGAGCATGCGCTGGTGCAGGAAGTACTGGTTGATCGCGGTCAGCTCGTGCTTGAGCTGCTTGTTGAGGAACTCGATGACCTTGGCATCGCCTTTCACGGCTGTTCTCCTTGTTTGTGTGGCATCGCCGGCGATTGTGCGCGCGAAATCGCCCGCGTGATGCGGCGAGCGCGAAGTGCATCGAGCTGTGCCATCCAGTGCGCCCAATGATCGATGCAGGCGCGGATCTTGGGCAGACGGTGGCGCTCGTGCAGCATCACCGCGAACATCGGCACCGGCGTCGTCGAAAAGTGCGCTGGCAGCACTGGCACCAGGGCACCCGCCTTGACCAGCGGCTGCGCCACCAGGTCCACGATGCGTGCGATGCCGGCGCCGTGCTGCGCGAGCGCCAGCACCACGGCCGTGTTGTCGGTGCGGGTGTCGCCCTGCACCACGAACTCGCCGCCACCCTTGCCGCGCTCGCGCCACGCCCAGCGGTTGAGCGCCGCGTGTGCGGTGTTGCCGATCAGGCGGTGGCGCAGCAAATCGTCGGGGTGGCGAGGCAAGCCGCGCTCCTGCAGGTAGTCCGGTGAGGCATACAAAGAGCGGGTGAGCACGCCGATCTGGCGGGCCACCAGGGTGTCGCTGTGCGGCGTGCCGGTGCGAATGGCGACGTCGATGCCGTCGCGCGCCATGTCCACCATGCGGTCGTCGGCCGCGATGTCGAGGTGCAGCTGCGGGTGGCGCTTGACCAGCGCATTGAGGCTCGGCGCGATCACCGCCTGCGCCAGCACGGCGCTGACGCTCACCCGCACCCAGCCGGCCGGGCCGCCGGTCTTGCCGCTCAGCTCGCTGTGCAGGTCGGCCGTGGTCTCGAGCAGGCGCTTGCCATGGGCGAGAAAGGTGCCACCTTCGTCGGTGAGGCTCAGGCCGTGCGTCGAACGATGCAGCAGGCGCACGCCACACGCCGCCTCGAGCCGCGCCAGCGAACGGGTGACCTGGCTCACCGGCGCGTGGCGCTCTCGTGCCGCAGCCGACAACGTGCCGAGCTCGACGATGCGCACGAACAGGGCCACGTCGTCGAGCTGCAGCTGCATGGCGCGATCGTGCCGCGGTGTTGCAGAAACTGCAACACCGTAGAGCCGTTCAGGTGCTTTCCGTACGGGCGATCGAGGCCTAGATTCCCGACACCACGAACCAACCGCGAAGCACTGCCATGAACCCTCACTCGACGAACCATACGCCGCCCCGCACCGTCGACCCGGCGGTGGTCTGGCCACCCGCCACGTTGGCCGAACGCGATGCATTGCGCAGACTGGCGATGACCCGCGCGCACGAACTGCGCGCCGAGGCCATCGCCGAATTCTGGAGCGACGCCGGCAGGTGGTGGCACGCGGCGGCAGACCAGTCGCGCCGCGCCGCCGACCGGCTGGCGGCGCGTCTGCGTCAGCACGCCAAGCATCGCGACACGGGCTCGCGCACGATCGAGGTCTGAACGGCGCCCTCGCCCGGCGCCGGCCGGGCCAGGGCGATGTCGTTCGCGGCACACGCCGGCTGCTCGGTTGCGGCAGGCCGGCGGCATGCGAGGCAACGTGGCTGCCGATGCAGGCACACTCGGGCGCCCCATGAGTGCGACCCCTCGTATCCAGACGCCAAGCCGACTCGACCCCGCACTGGTGGTCATCCTGGCGGGCGTCGCTGCGGCGCTGCACGTCGGCAAGCTGCCGCCGGCGATTCCCACGCTGCAGCAGGCACTGGGCCTCACGCTGCTGGAGGCGGCATTCCTGTTGTCGATGGTGCAGGGCGCGGGCATGTGCGCCGGCGTGGCCTTCGGTGCGCTGGCCGATTCGCTCGGCTTGAGACGCAGCATGCTGATCGGGTTGTCGGTGTTGGCGGTGGCCAGCGCGCTGGGCGGCGCGTCGCGGCACGTGGCGCTGCTGCTCGCGCTGCGCGCAGTCGAGGGCTTCGGATTCCTGCTGGTGGTGTTGCCGGCGCCCGGCCTGGTGCGGCGACTGGTGCCGCCCGAGCGCATCAGCCTGATGCTCGGCGTGTGGGGTGCCTACATGCCGCTGGCCACCGCCAGCGCGCTGCTTGCCGGCCCGCTGTGGATCGGTGCCTTCGACTGGCGCAGTTGGTGGTGGTTGCTGGCCGGCGTGAGCGCGGCGGCGGCGTGGTGGCTGTCGCGCACGGTGCACGATGCACCAGCCGACGCATCGCCGTTGCCGCAAGCGCCGTCACCCGGTGTACCACTCCCGCACTGGGCGACACGGTTGCGCCACACGCTGTCGTCGCGCGGCGTGTGGCTCATCGCCACCAGCTTCGCCGTCTACTCGGGCCAGTGGTTGGCGGTGATCGGGTTCCTGCCGTCGATCTACACGCAGGCCGGCATCTCGGGCGCCGCCACCGG
>DATDJF010000106.1:0-9893 GCA_036520715.1 Burkholderiaceae bacterium
AGCGCATGAAGCCGTGCCCGCGCCAGCGCGGCTCGGCGACGACCGGGTGCTCCAGCGGGGCGTTCATGCCGCCATTGTCGGGGCTATGTGCTTTCGCGCGGCGCCGAGCCGGGGATTCACCCCATGCCAAGCGGGCCCGTGCACCGCAAGATTCGCTGCGGCCAGCCTGGGCCTGGCCGCACGGAGACGAGATGCTGGGTTTGATGCAGGAGCAGCCGCTGCTGATCTCGGGGCTGATCGAGTTCGCCGACCGCCACCATCGCGACGCGCAGATCGTGTCGCGCCGCGTCGAAGGCGACCTTCACCGCTACACCTATGCCGATGCGGCGCGGCGTGCCCGCCAGGTGGCCGGCGCGCTCGATCGCCTGAAGCTCGGCTTCAGCGACCGCGTGGCCACGCTGGCCTGGAACGGCTACCGCCACTTCGAGCTGTACTTCGGCATCGCCGGCAGCGGCCGCGTGATCCACACCATCAACCCGCGGCTGGCGCCCGACCAGGTGGCGTGGATCGCCAACCATGCCGAAGACCAGGTGCTGTGCTTCGACATGACCTTCCTGCCGATCGTCAAGGCGATCTGGTCGCACTGCAAGACGGTCAAGCAGTGGATCGCGCTGTGCGACGCCGACAAGCTGCCGGCCGACACCGGCATTGCGGGCTTGCGCAGCTACGAAGAGTGGATCGGCGTCGAAGCCGACGAGTACGAATGGCCGCAGTTCGACGAGCGCAGCGCCGCGGCGCTGTGCTACACGAGCGGAACCACCGGCAACCCCAAGGGGGCGTTGTACAGCCACCGCTCGACGATCCTGCACGCCTACGGCGCGGCGCTGCCCGACGGCATCGGCATGTCGGCGCGCGACGCGATCCTGCCGGTGGTGCCGATGTTCCACGTCAATGCCTGGGGCATTCCGTACAGCGCCGCGATGACCGGCGCCAAGCTGGTGTTCCCGGGCGCCGCGCTCGATGGCCCGTCGATCCACGAGCTGATGGAAAAGGAGCGCGTCACGTTGTCGGCCGGCGTGCCCACGGTGTGGCTGGCGCTGCTCAACCACATGAAGAGCAACGACCTCAAGTTGACGACGATGAAGCGCACGGTGATCGGTGGCTCGGCCTGCCCGCCGGCGATGATCCAGGCGTTTCGCGACGACTTCGGCGTCACCGTGCTGCACGCCTGGGGTATGACCGAGATGTCGCCGCTGGGCACGGTGTGCCACCTCAAGCTCAAGCAGCGCGACTTGCCGCCCGAGCAGCAGCTGGCCGTGATGACCAAGCAGGGGCGCGCGGTGTTCGGCGTCGAGATGCGCATCGTCGACCCCGACGGCAAGGATCTGCCGTGGGACGGCCAGACCAGCGGCGACCTGCACGTCAAGGGCCCGTGGATCATCGCCAGCTACTTCAAGGGCGAGGGCGGCGACCCATTGATCGGCGGCTGGTTCCCCACCGGCGACGTGGCCACCATCGACCCCGACGGCTTCCTGCAGATCACCGACCGCACCAAGGACGTCATCAAGTCGGGCGGCGAGTGGATCAGCTCGATCGACGTCGAGAACATCGCGATGGCGCATCCGGCGGTGGCGATGGCCGCCTGCATCGCGGTGCCTCACCCCAAGTGGGACGAGCGGCCGCTGCTGGTGGTGGTCAAGAAGCCCGGCAGCAACCCGACGCGGGAGGATCTGCTCGGCTTCTTCGAAGGCAAGGTGGCGAAGTGGCAGGTTCCCGACGACGTGGTGTTCGTCGACTCGATTCCGCTCGGCGCCACCGGCAAGATGCAGAAGATCAAGCTGCGCGAGCAATTCAAGTCGCACGTGCTGGCGTCCCCGAGGTGATTCGGCGCTCGGGTAGTCCCCGTGGTCGCACCGGGGTGTTTTGGTCAGACTGGCGGCCGGCGTTGTTTTTGCGACTACAGGAGTACGTATGAATCGGTGGATCTCAAGGGTGAGCCTGGTTGCCGGCGCGGCGATGCTGTGCGCTGGGGCGGCCTTCGCGCAAGTCAAGATCGCCTACGTCGATCCGCTGTCCGGCGGCGGTGCGACCATCGGCGAGCACGGGCTGAAGCACATCCAGTTCCTGATCGAGGGCATCAACGGCAAGGGCGGCGTGCTCGGCGGGCAGAAGCTCGAGGTCGTCGCCTACGACAACAAGGGCAGCCCGCAAGAGAGCCTGGTGCAGGTGCAGAAGGCCATCGACGCCGGTGTGCGCTTCATCACCCAGGGCAACGGCTCGGGCGCCGCGATCGCGATCTCGGAGTTCGTCACCAAGTACAACGAGCGCAATCCCGGAAAGGAAGTGCTGTATTTCAACTACGCCGCGGTCGACCCGTCGCTCACCAACGACAAATGCAGCTACTGGCACTACCGCTGGGACGCCAACTCCGACATCAAGATGGCCGCGCTGACCAACTTCATGAAGGACAAGAAGGAGATCAAGAAGGTCTACATCATCGGCCAGGACTACTCGTTCGGCCACGCGGTGAAGGCGGCGGCCAATGCGATGCTCAAGGAGAAGCGCCCCGACGTCCAGATTGTCGGCGACGAGCTGCACCCGCTGCTGAAGATCACTGACTTCGCGCCCTACATCGCCAAGATCAAGGCCGCGGGCGCCGATTCGGTCATCACCGGCAACTGGGGCAACGACATGTCGCTGCTGCTGAAAGCTGCGGCCGACGCCGGTCTGAAGGTCAACTGGTACACCTACTACGCGGGCGGCGCCGGCGGCCCGACGGCGATCAAGCAGACCGGGCTCGACCATCAGGTCTACCAGATCAGCGAGTGGCACACCAATGTGCCGGCGCCAGAGATGGAGGCTTTCGCCGACGCCTTCCTCAAGAAGTACGGCGGCTCCAACCAGCAGGGCTGGTGGTACCTGCGAATGAAGAACCAGATGGAGATGTTCGCCGATGCGCTGAACAAGGCTCAGTCGCCCGAGCCGAAGAAGGTGGCCGCGGCGCTGAACGACATGAAGTACAAGAATTCGCTCGGCGCCGAGGTCTTCATGCGACCGACCGACCACTCGCTGTTCCAGGACATGTACATCTCGTCGTTCGGTTCGGGCACCAAGCACGACGAAGAAAAGACCGGCTGGGGCTGGAAGACCGTGGGCCTGATCAAGGCGGCCGACACGGTGATTCCCACCACCTGCAAGATGGCAGCGCCCAACTGACGGCGCATCGATGTCTGCAAACGGGCCGCTGACTGGCGGCCCCTTTTGTTAGCATGAGCTGACGCGCGGTGGCTAGCCGATGCTCGAGCTGATCATCTTCTCGACCCTCAACGGCGTGCTGTACGGCATGCTGTTGTTCCTGTTGGCCAGCGGGTTGACGCTGATCTTCAGCATGATGGGCGTGCTCAACTTCGCGCACGCCAGCTTCTACATGCTGGGCGCCTACTTCGGCTACCAGATCAGCCGCTACGTCGGCTACTGGCCCGGGCTGGTGCTGGCGCCGCTGCTGGTGGGCGTGATCGGGGCGCTGGTCGAGCGCTACGGGCTGCGCACCGTGCACAAGCACGGCCACGTCGCCGAGTTGCTGTTCACGTTTGGGCTGGCCTTCATCATCGAAGAGCTGGTGCAGATGTTCTGGGGCAAGGTGCCGGTCGACTACCGCGTGCCCGACGCGTTGAACTTCGCCGCCTTCACGCTGTTCGCGACCAACTACCCGGCGTTCCGCATGTTCATGCTGCTGATGTCGGTGGCAGTGTTCATCGGCCTGCTGCTGTTGCTGACGCGCACGCGGGTCGGCTTGATCATCCGCGCGGCGCTGACTCACCCGGCGACGGTGGGTGCGCTCGGCCACAACGTGCCGCTGGTGTTCATGCTGGTTTTCGGCGTCGGCTGCGCCCTGGCCGCGTTGGCCGGCGTGATCGCCGGGCCCGCGCTGGTGACGCAGCCGGCGATGGCGGCGTCGTTGGGGCCGATCCTGTTCGTCGTCGTGGTGGTCGGCGGGCTGGGCTCGCTGCCGGGCGCGTTCGTGGCGTCGCTGCTGATCGGACTGGTGCAGACGTTCGCCGTGGCGCTCAACGTGTCGCTGGCCGACGTGCTGGCCCACGTGGGCATCAAGCTGACCCGCGAGTCGGTCGGCGGCGATCTTTGGATGGCCACCGTCGCGCAGGTGGCGCCGATCATCCCGTACCTGCTGCTGGTGCTGATCCTGATCTTCCGGCCCAAGGGCTTGCTCGGGGATCGTGATACATGAGCGCCGTGCCGCATGGTCGCGCCGCGTGGTCGCTGTGGGGCGGGGCCATCCTCGTCGTGGCAGTGTTGCCGCTGGTGTTCTCCAGCGGCGCGTCGCTGACGATGATGAGCCTGATGGGCTTCGCGATCATCTTCGCCCTGTCGTACAACATGCTGCTCGGCCAGACCGGCATGTTGTCGTTCGGGCACGCGGTCTACTACGGCCTCGGTGCCTTCATCACCGCGCACGCGTTGAACGTGGTCGGTGGTGGCAAGCTGCCGGTCCCGCTGCTGGTGTTGCCGCTGGTGGGCGGCCTCGCCGGCTTGACCTTCGCGGTGATCTTCGGCTGGGTGTCGACCAAGCGAGCAGGCACCGCGTTCGCGATGATCTCGCTGGGCATCGGCGAGCTGGTCGCAGCCTGCTCGCTGATCCTGCGCGGCTTCTTCGGCGGCGAGGGCGGCATCTCGACCAGCCGCACCAAGACGCTGGCTTTGTTCGGCATGAACTTCGGTCCGCAGGTCCAGATGTACTACCTGATAGCCGCCTGGATGCTGCTGTGCGTCGCCGCGATGTACGCGATCACGCGCACGCCGCTGGGCCGCATGTGCAACGCCGTGCGCGACAACCCGGAGCGCGCCGAGTTCGTCGGCTACAGCACGCAGATGGTGCGCTTCCTGGTGTTCTGCCTGTCGGGCTTCTTTGCGGGCGTCGCCGGCGGGCTGGCGGCGATTCACTACGAGATCGTCACGTCGAGCATGGTCGGCGCCGTGCCGTCGGGCTTCGTGCTGCTGATGGCCTACATCGGCGGCGTGGCGTTCTTCATCGGGCCGATCATCGGTGCGGTGCTGATGACCGCATTGCAGATCTCGCTGTCGGACTACACCGGTGCGTGGCAGCTGTACGTCGGCTTGATGTTCGTCGTCGTCGTGATGTACGCGCCGTGGGGGCTTGGTGGGCTGATCCTGATGCACCAGCCGCTGCTGGCGGCCGGCACGCTGCGCCGCGTGGTGCCGGCCTATGCGTTGGCGCTGGTGCCGGTGGTGCTGATCGGCGTCGGCGCGATCGCGCTGGTGGAGACCACGCACCATCTGCTGGTCGCCGCCGCGCAGGGTTCGGCCATGCACGTGCTCGGCGTCAACTACGACGCCAAGTCGCCGCTGGCGTGGGGCGTGATCGTCGTGCTGCTGGCCGCGGGCATCTGGGCGCTGCGGCGCGTGGGGCCGCGCGTCTCGAGCGCATACCACGAGGCCGCACAGGCCGCGCGCGCGCGATGAACAACGCTGCGACCCAGGCCAAACCGGCGTCGGCATCGGCGCTGCAATTGGTCGACGTGCACAAGCGGTTCGGCGTCACGCCGATCATCCGCGGCGTCAATCTCGATGTGCGCCAGGGTGAGCGCCACGCAGTGATCGGGCCCAACGGCGCCGGCAAGTCGACACTGTTCAACCTGATCAGCGGGCGCTTCCCGGTCAGCTCGGGCCAGATCCGGCTGGACGGCGCCGACATCACCGGGTTGCCGCCGTTCGTGATCAACCGCCGCGGCCTGGCGCGCAGCTTCCAAGTGACCAACATCTTCCCGCGCATGTCGGTGTTCGAGAACGTGCGCTGCGGCGTCTTGTGGTCGCTCGGCTACCGCTACTCTTTCTGGCAACGTGTGGCCAAGGCGCGCGACGCCAGCGAACGCACCGACTCGATCCTTGAGCAGATCAACCTCGCGAAGCGGCGCGACACGCCGGCCGGCGTGTTGTCGTACGCCGAGCAGCGCGCGCTCGAGATCGGCATCACGATCGCCGGCGGCGCCGACGTGATCCTGCTCGACGAGCCCACCGCCGGCATGAGCCGCAGCGAAACCGAGCACGCGGTGGCGCTGATCCGCCGCGTCAGCGAGGGCAAGACCCTGCTGATCGTCGAGCACGACATGAGCGTGGTGTTCAACCTGGCCGACCGCATCTCGGTGCTGGTGTACGGCGAGGTCATCGCCACCGACACGCCGCCGGCGATCCGCGCCAACGCCGAGGTGCAGAAGGCCTACCTGGGCAGCGCGGTCGAGGAGGCCGGCCATGCTTGAGGTGCACGGCCTGCATGCCTACTACGGCAAGAGCCACATCCTGCACGGCGTGGACTTCAGCGTCGGCGAGGGCGAGATCGTGTCGCTGCTCGGGCGCAATGGCGTCGGCCGCTCCACGACGATCAAGGCGATCATGGGCGAGGTCGACCGTGAAGGCTCGGTGCGCTTCAAGGGCCGCGAGCTGATCGCGCTGAAGCCGCACCAGATCGCGCACGCGGGCCTGGGCTACGTGCCGGAGAACCGCGAAATCTTTCCGCAGCTGACGGTGCGCGAGAACCTGATCCTCGGCATGAAGTCCACGCGCGGCGGCGGCCGCTGGTCGATGGACGACATGTTCGAGCTGTTCCCGCGGCTGCGCGAGCGCGCCGACACGCCGGGCGGCGTGTTGTCCGGCGGCGAGCAGCAGATGCTGACGATGTGCCGCACGCTGATGGGCGACCCCGACCTGATGATGGTCGACGAGCCTACCGAGGGCTTGGCGCCGAAGATGGTCGAGCTGGTGGCCGAGCTGCTCGAGCGCATCGCCTCGCGCGGCGTGTCGATCCTGCTGGTCGAGCAGAAGCTGACGATCGCGCTGCGCATCTCCAGGCGCCTGTACGTGATGGGCCACGGCCAGATCGTCTTCGAAGGCACGCCGCAGGACCTGAAGGCCAACGCCGACATCCGCAAGGAGTGGCTGGAGGTCTGAGCCCTTGCATGCGGCGGGCGGCGAGCGCATCGCCCCCACGCTACCCACGCTGACGCCGCAGGAACACAATCGCCTTGTCGCGGCCGGGACAAACGCCGCGCAGGCCCGCCCTAGAATCGAACGACCGTTCCATTTCTCCCTTGGCGCGCACCGCCGACGAGGAACCACCCATGAGTGCCAGCTACGAAGTCCGCGACGGCGTCGCCGTCATCGCCCTGAACAATCCACCGGTCAACGGCTTGAGCTTCGAGACGCGTCGCGCCATCGCCGACGGCCTGAACAAGGCACAGGCCGACGCTGCCGTGCGGGCAATCGTGGTCACCGGTTCGGGCAAGGCGTTTTCCGGTGGTGCCGACATCCGCGAGTTCGGCTCGCAGAAGTCGACCGCCGAGCCCAACCTGCTGAGCCTGATCCGCCTGACCGAGGATTCCACCAAACCGATCGTCGCCGCCATCAATGGCGTGTGCATGGGCGGCGGGCTCGAGCTGGCGCTCGGCTGCCACTACCGTGTCACGGCGCCCAAGGTGCCGGTGGCGCTGCCCGAGGTGAAGATCGGCCTCATCCCCGGCGCCGGCGGCACGCAACGCCTGCCGCGCGTGCTGGGCGTGGAGACCGCGCTCAACATGATCGTCAGCGGCGAGCCGGTGCCCAGCGACGTGCTGGCGTCGCTGCCGGGCCAGAAGCTGTTCGACAAGGTCGCCGACGGCGACGTCGTCGCCGAAGCGGTGCAGTTCGCCAAGTCGGTGGCCGACAAGCGGCCGCTGCCGCGTGTGCGTGACCTCAAGGTGTCGCACCCCAATGCCGACGCCTACTTCCAGTTCGCGCGCAACACCGTCAAGGCGATGGCCAGGAACTTTCCGGCGCCGCCCAAGTGCGTCGATGCGGTGCAGGGCTCGGTGACCAAGAAGTTCGACGACGGCATGGTCTACGAGCTCGACCTGTTCAAGCAACTGATGCTGACACCCGAGTGCAAGGCGCTGCGCCATGCGTTCTTCGGCGAGCGCGCGGCCAGCAAGATCCCCGACGTGCCCGAGGACACGCCGCAGCGCAAGGTCCAGAAGGTCGCCGTGATCGGCGCCGGCACGATGGGCGGCGGCATCTCGATGAACTTCCTCAACGCCGGCGTGCCGGTGACGATCCTCGAGATGAAGCAGGACGCGCTCGATCGTGGCATCGCGACGATCCGCAAGAACTACGAGTCGCAGGTCAAGAAGGGCAAGCTCAAGGCCGACAAGTACGACCAGCGCATGAGTCTGCTGAAGACCACGCTCAGCTACGACGACATCAAGGACGCCGACCTGGTGATCGAGGCGGTGTTCGAGGAGATGGGCGTCAAGGAAAGGGTGTTCAGCCAGCTCGACGCGGTGATGAAGCCCGGCGCCATCCTCGCCAGCAACACCTCCACGCTCGACGTCGACAAGATCGCCTCGTTCACCAAGCGGCCGCAAGACGTGGTGGGCCTGCACTTCTTCAGCCCGGCCAACGTGATGAGGCTGCTCGAGGTGGTGCGCGGCAAGAAGACTGCCAAGGACGTGCTGGCCACCGTGATGACGATGGCCAAGGCGATCAAGAAGACCGCGGTCGTCTCCGGCGTCTGCGACGGCTTCATCGGCAACCGCATGATCGAGCAGTACTCGCGCCAGGCCGGCTTCCTGCTCGACGAGGGCTGCACGCCGGCGCAGGTGGACAAGGCGATCGAGCGCTTCGGCTTCGCGATGGGGCCGTTCCGCATGGGCGACCTGGCGGGCAACGACATCGGCTGGGCGATCCGCAAGCGCCGCGCGGTGGAGAAGCCGAACCTGCGCTACAGCAAGACCGCCGACCTGCTGTGCGAGATGGGCCGCTTCGGCCAGAAGACCGGCGCCGGCTGGTACGACTACCAGGCCGGCAAGCGCGACGCTACGCCATCGCCGGTGGTCGACAAGATGATCGAGGACTACCGCAAGGAGCTCGGCATCGCGCCGCGCAAGGTGAGCGACGAAGAGATCGTGCAGCGGCTGGTGTACGCGCTGGTCAACGAGGCGGCTTACATCCTGGAGGAAGGCATCGCCAGCAAGGCCAGCGACATCGACATGGTCTACCTCACCGGCTACGGCTTCCCGCTGTACCGCGGCGGCCCGATGTGCTACGCCGACAGCCAGGGCCTGTTCAACGTCGTGCAGAGCATGAAGCGTTTCGCCGCCAACCCGCGCGACGACGCGTCGTTCTGGCAGCCCGCGCCGCTGCTGACCAAGCTGGCCGCCGAGGGCAAGTCGTTCACCTGATCGGTGAGCCTCGACAACTCCACATCCGCATCACCCAGGACCACACCATGACCCAAGCCGTGATCGTCTCCACCGCCCGCACGCCGCTGGCCAAGAGCTGGAAAGGCGCCTTCAACATGACCCACGGCGCCACGCTCGGTGGCCACGCGGTGAAGGCCGCGGTCGAGCGCGCCGGCGTCGACCCCGCTGCGGTGGACGACGTGCTGATGGGCTGCGCCAACCCCGAGGGCGCCACCGGCATGAACATCGCGCGCCAGATCGCGCTGCGTGCAGGCTTGCCGATCACGACGTCCGGCGTGACGATCAACCGCTTCTGCTCCAGCGGCCTGCAGACCATCGCGATGGCCTCGCAGCGCGTGATCGCAGGCGAAGGCGACGTGTTCGTCGCCGGCGGCGTCGAGAGCATCTCGTGCGTGCAGCAGGAGATGAACATGCACATGCTGAGCGACCCGGCGCTCACCAAGAGCAAGCCCGAGATCTACTGGACGATGCTGCAGACCGCGGAGACCGTGGCCAAGCGCTACAACATTCCCAAGCAGCGGCAGGATGAATACGGCGCCGCCAGCCAGCAGAAGGCGAGCGCGGCGCTCGAAGCCGGCCTGTTCAAGGACGAGATCGCGCCGATCACGGTGACCGCCGGCGTCGCCGACGCGGTGCTGGGGCTGCGCAGCAAGGAAGTCACCGTCGCCAACGACGAAGGCATCCGCG
>DATDJF010000107.1:0-2505 GCA_036520715.1 Burkholderiaceae bacterium
CGGTGAGCACGCCGCTGGCGCGGGTGAGCGCCACGCGCCCCAGCGCGAGTTGCGCTTCATCGATCACCAGTTCGCCGAAGCCCCAGGCATAGTGCTCGGCCGCGCGCACGCGGGCATCGACCAGGTGCTCGAAGAAACGCGCTTCCTGCTGAAAGTGATGCGGCTGCAGGAACATGCCCTGCGACCAGATCACCCGATGTCGCACGGTCATGGCGCGGCTGCGTGCGGTGGCGGCGTCAAGGCTGCAACGACGCCGACACCGCCAGGCTGTCGGCTCGGATCACCAGCTTCTGCGCCTGGGCCTTGCCGGGGCTGATGACGGGGACGATCGTGCGCCAGGTCGCCTGCTCGAGGTTGCGATACGCCGCGACGACGCCGATGAATTTGGTCTCGGGCGTCAGCGACTTGCGATACGGGCGGATCTCGCCCGGCGCGAGCATGAACTCCTCGCGCGCGATCAGGTCCGCGCCCAGCGTGGCCTGGTCGGCTTGATACAGCGCCATGAAATCGGCCTGGTTGAAGGCGGTGGGCGACTTCAACTCGTACACCCGCAGCAGCAAGGGCGACGGCCGCTGGCTGACACTCGGGTTGAGTTCGGACGCGCCCTGGATGCTGCCGGTCACCGGCGTGGGCAAAGGGGGTGGCGGTGGCGGCGGTGGCGTCGACTTGCAGCCGGTCAGCGCCGCGGCCACCAGCAACGCGCACAGCCATGCCGCGCCGCTGGCGCGACGCCCCGGCAACCCGCTGCTGCCGGCACGCCCTGTCTCGTTCTGGTGGTCGCTACGCACAACCGGCTCCCGTCGGCATGGCCGAGAATAAACAGCCGGCCCGCCGAGTGGGCGTGACTTAGGTAATCCGCGGCCGCCGCCGGCAGCGCCGCTCGGCGGCCGGGCGGGAGTCAGCGGCCCGCGTACTCGATGTCCGGCGCGTCGGCCGTGATCGTGGTGCCGGCCTCGCCGGCGATGATGCGCGAGAGATCACCGAGGTCGCCGATCGCGGCACGCTTGCCGGTGGCGCGCACGAAGCGGCAGGCGGCGTCGACCTTGGGCCCCATCGAGCCGGCAGCGAACGACATCTTCCCCAGCGCCTCGGGCGAGGCGCGGCGGATCGCCTTTTGCGTCGGCTTGCCCCAGTCTACGAACACCGCTTCGGCGTCGGTCAACATCACCAGCAGGTCGGCGCCGAGGTCGCGCGCCAGCAGCTCGGTGGCCAGGTCCTTGTCGATCACGCACTCGATGCCCACCAGCTTGCGGTCGGCGCCCGCCTCGTACACCGCCGGAATGCCACCGCCGCCGGCAGCGATGACGATGGTGTGGTGCTCGAGCAGCCACTTGATCGGCCGCAATTCGAAGATGCGCTTGGGCTCGGGCGACGCCACGACGCGGCGCCACTTGTCGCCGTCCTGCTTGAAGGCCCACTGCTTCTCGGCGGCGAGGCGATCGGCTTCGTCCTTGGCGTAGACCGGACCGATGAACTTGGTGGGGTTCTTGAACGCCGGGTCCTTGGCGTCGACCTCGATCATCGTCAGCAGGGTGGCGAACGGGCGCTCGAACGGCATCAGGTTGCCGAGCTCCTGCTCGATCATGTAGCCGATCATCCCCTCGGTCTGCGCGCCAAGCACGTCGAGCGGATAGGTCTCCACCTTGGTGTAGGCGGCACCCTGCAGCGCCAGCAGGCCGACCTGCGGGCCGTTGCCGTGGCCGACCACGAGGTCGTGGTCCTTGGCCACCGGCGCCAGCGATTGCGCCGCGATCCGCACGTTGCGACGTTGGTTCTCCGCGGTCATCGCCTCGCCGCGCTTGAGCAGGGCGTTGCCGCCCAGGGCGGTGACGATCAACATCTCAATCTCCCAACGTGGCCACCAGGATCGCCTTGATCGTGTGCAGCCGGTTCTCGGCCTGCTCGAACGCGACGTTGGCCTCGGACTCGAACACCTCGTTGGTGACTTCCAGGCCGTCGCTGATGCCGTAGTTCTCGGCGATGTCCTTGCCCAGCTTGGTCTCGGTGTCGTGAAACGCCGGCAGGCAGTGCATGAACTTGACCTGCGGGTTGCCGCTGGCCTTCATCAACGCCTTGTTGACCTGGTACTTCATCAGCAGGCCGATGCGCTCCTTCCACACCTCCTTGGGCTCGCCCATCGACACCCAGACGTCGGTGTGGATGAAGTCGACGCCGGCCACCGCCTTGGCGGGGTCGTCGGTGATCGTCAGCTTGGCGCCGTACTGCTCTTCGAGGCCGCGCGCGATCTTGACGAATTCGTCGGCCGGCCACAGCTGCTTGGGGCCGCAGATGCGCACGTCCATGCCCATCATGCAGCCGACGATCATCAGCGAGTGGCCCATGTTGTTGCGGGTGTCGCCGAGGAAGGCGTAGCTGATCTGCGAGATCGGCTTGTCGCTGTGCTCGCGCATCGTCATCACGTCGGCGATCATCTGCGTCGGGTGGTACTCGTCGGTGAGGCCGTTGAACACCGGCACGCCGGCGTACTTGGCCAGCGTCTCGACG
>DATDJF010000108.1:0-4929 GCA_036520715.1 Burkholderiaceae bacterium
GCCAGTTGGCGAGCTGGCGCACGTGCTCTTCGGTCACCTTCTTGCCGTCGCAGTTGCGCAGCACCGACTCCAGCACGATGCGCAGCGACACCGGCAGCCGCGCGACGTTGGGGAATTGTTTGGCCAACGCCGGCAGCGAGAACAAGCTGCCCTGTGCCGCCGAACCGATGCGCAGGCGCTGTTGCGTGGTGGCGAAGGCGTGGGCTGAAGGCATGGCGGCGGCTCCCTGGGTAGAAGCAGGGCATTTTGTCAGGGTTCGTGCGCCTCGCGCAGGCGCGTGTGCGCTGCCGCGGCGCCGTGGCGCGGCAGCGTCAGGCCGCTGCCGCGGACCTGGGCAGGTAGCGCACGGCCAGCACGCCGTGGATGCGCGCGATGTCGGCCAGCACCGCATCGCTGACCGCGCTGTCGACATCGACCAGCGTGTAGGCCATCTCGCCGCGCGACTTGTTGACCATGTTGTGGATGTTCAGGCCCGCATGCGCCATCGCGGTGGAGATCTGGCCCACCATGTTGGGCACGTTGGCATTGGCGATCGCCAGCCGGAACGCCGATTCGCGCGCCATCGAGACGTTGGGGAAATTGACGGCGTTGGCGATGTTGCCGTGCTCGAGGTAGTCGCGCAGCTGGTCGACCACCATCACGGCGCAGTTGTCCTCGGCTTCGCGCGTGCTGGCACCCAGATGGGGCAGTGCGATCACACCGGCGTGGTGCAGCAGCGCGGCGCTCGGAAAATCCGTCACGTAGGCGGCCAGTCGCTTGCCGTCGAGCGCGGCGGCGACCGCCGCCTCGCTGACCACGCCCTCGCGCGAGAAGTTGAGCAGCACCGCGTCGTGGCGCAGCAGCCCGATGTTGGACTCGTTGACCAGGTCGCGCGTGGCCGTCACCAGCGGCACGTGCAGCGACACGAAGTGCGACGATTTCAGCACCTCGTTGACGCTGCCGGCGCGCTTGACCTGCGACGGCAGGCTCCACGCCGCGTCGACCGTGATCTCCGGATCGTGGCCGAGCACCTGCATGCCGAGCTTGACGCCGGCGTCGGCCACCAGGCAGCCGATCTTGCCCAGGCCGATCACGCCGAGCGTGCGGCCGGCCAGCTCGATGCCGGCGAAGGCCTTCTTGCCGTCTTCGACCGCTGCGTCGAGGTTGGCCGCCTTGGCGTCGAGCGCGTCGACGAAGCGCATGGCCGGCGCGATCTGGCGCGCCGCCATCAGCATGCCGGCCAGCACCAGCTCCTTCACCGCATTGGCGTTGGCGCCCGGCGCGTTGAACACCGGCACGCCGCGCGCGCTCATCTGCTCGACCGGGATGTTGTTGGTGCCGGCGCCGGCGCGCGCGATGGCACGCACGCTGGGCGCGATCGTCGCCTTGTGCAGGTCGGCCGAGCGCACCAGGATCGCCACCGGGTCGGCAACGTCCTTGCCGACCTTGTAGCGCTCGGCCGGCAGCCGCGTCAGGCCGCTGGCCGAGATCTGGTTCATCACCAGGATGGGAAGCGCATCAGCCATTCGTTGCCTCGAACTCCTTCATGTACCCCACCAGCGCGCGCACGCCGTCGATCGGCATCGCGTTGTAGATCGACGCGCGCATGCCGCCCACCGAACGGTGGCCCTTGAGCTGCACCAGGCCGCGCGCCTGCGCGCCCTTGAGGAACGGCTCGTCGAGCTTCTCGTCGGGCAGCCGGAACGGCACGTTCATCAGCGAGCGGTCTTCGCGCGCCACCGGGCACTTGTAGAACGACGTGCCGTCGAGGTAGTCGTACAGCAGCGCGGCCTTCGTGCGGTTGTGCGCCTCCATCGCGGTCACGCCGCCCTGCGCGTCGATCCACTTCAGCACCAGCCCGGCGATGTAGATCGCGTAAGTGGGCGGCGTGTTGTACATCGAGTCGTTGTCGGCCACCAGCTTGTAGTCGAACGCGGTCGGGCACATCGGCGAGGCCTGGCCGATCAGGTCGTCGCGCACGATCACGATCGTCACGCCCGAGGGGCCGATGTTCTTCTGCGCGCCGGCGTAGACGAGGCCGTACTTGCTCACGTCGAGCGGCCGCGACAGGATGTTGCTCGACATGTCGGCCACCAGCGGCACGCTGCCGACTTCGGGCGTGGTGTGGAACTCGACGCCGCCGATGGTCTCGTTGCTCGTGATGTGCACGTAGGCGGCATCGGGGTCGAGCTTCCAGCTCGCGCGCGGCGGGATGCGCGTGTAGCCGCTGTCTTTGCCCGACGCGGCGACGTTGACCTTGCAGTACTTCTGCGCTTCCTTGATCGACTTCTTGCTCCACTCGCCGGTGTCGACGTAGTCGGCCGACCCTTTGCCGCGCAGCATGTTGAGCGGCACGATCGCGTTCTCTCCGATGGCGCCGCCCTGCATGAACAGCACCTTGTAGTTGGCCGGCACTGCCAGCAGCTTGCGCAACAGCGCCTCGGCTTCGGCGTGGATCGCGATGAATTCCTTGCCGCGGTGGCTCATCTCCATCACCGACATGCCCGAGCCGTGCCAGTCGAGCATCTCGTCGGCGGCCTGGCGCAGCACCGCTTCGGGCAGGGCCGCCGGCCCGGGGCTGAAATTGAACACGCGCGTCATCTGCTGATTCTCCGCCGCCGAGAGCGGCCCATCGACCAAAGGGCGCAAGAATACCCAACCTCGGGATGAGGCCGGGGAGGGCCATGTTTCAACTGCCACCGAGACCGGAGTACTTCAGCGCCGCGCACGAGGCGTTCCGTGCCAGCGTGCGCCGTTTCGTCGACGCCGAGATCGCGCCGCACGCCAGCGGCTGGGACGAGGCGGGCACCTTCCCGCGCGAGCTGTACCGCCGCGCCGCCGCGGTGGGCATCACCGGCGTCGGCTACCCCGAGGCGCTGGGCGGCACGCCGGCCGACATCTTCTTCTCGATCGCCGCGGCGGAAGAAATCGCGCGTGCCGGCTGCGGCGGCGTGCAGGCGAGCCTGGGCTCGCACGGCATCGCGCTGCCGCCGATCGTGGCGCACGGCAGCCCCGAGCTGCAGCGCCGCGTGGTGCCGCCGGTGCTGGCCGGCGACAGGATCGCCGCGTTGTGCATCACCGAGCCCGGCGGCGGCTCCGACGTGGCGACGCTCAAGACCAGCGCAGTGCGCGACGGCGACCACTACGTGGTGAGCGGCGAGAAGACCTTCATCACCTCCGGCATGCGCGCCGACTTCCTCACCGTCGCCGTGCGCACCGACCCGGCCAACAAGGGCCCGGGCGGCGTCTCGCTGCTGGTGATCGACGGCGGCACGCCGGGGCTGACGCGCAGCGAGCTCAAGAAGATGGGCTGGTGGTGCAGCGACACCGCGCACCTGCACTTCGAGCGCTGCCGCGTGCCGGTGGCGCACCGCGTGGGCGCCGAAGGCGAGGGCTTCAAGGCCATCATGCACAACTTCAACAGCGAGCGGCTGATGATGGCCGCGATGGCGTGCAGCTACGGCGAGGCCTGCACCGACGAAGCGCTGGCCTGGGCGCGCGAGCGCCACACGTTCGGCGCGCCGCTGTCCGAGCGCCAGGTGATCCGCCACAAGCTGGTCGACATGGTGGCGCGCGTCGAGGCCGCGCGGGCACTGGTGTACGACCTCGCCTACCGCGTCGAGCACGGCCTGGGCGCGCGCAGCGAGCTGGTGGCCCGCACCTGCCTGGCCAAGGTGGTTGCGACGCAGGCGATGCAGTTCTGCGCCGACCAGGCGGTGCAGATCCTCGGCGGCATGGGCTTCATGCGCGGCAGCAGGAGCGAGCGCCTGTACCGCGAGGCCAAGGTGATGATGATCGGCGGCGGCTCCGAGGAGATCATGAAGGACCTGGCTGCGCGCCAGCTCGGCGTCTGAGCCGGCGAAGCCCTCGGACGCTCAACGCAGGTTGCACCACACTGCGCTTGGCGGCCGACCGGCCGCTGCAGTGCATCTGCGAATTGCGCTGCCGGCCGCGGGCGCATAGCCTGCCGCGCAGCGGTCGAGCGGTTCGGCCTGCAAGGAGAGACGACAGATGTGTGACGAGAGGACTGAGTTCGACAACGAGGAGGGCTTTGCCTCCGGGCGCCTGTCGCGTCGCGGCTTCGGTGCGATGTCGCTGGCAGCGCTGGCGGCGTGCACCACCTCCCCGCCAAGCCCCGAAGTGATCACCGAGAAGGATGTCGAGATCGACACGCCCGACGGCAAGATGGATGCGTACTTCGTGGCCCCCGCGGCCGGCAAGTGGCCGGCCGTGCTGGTGTGGCCGGACATCATGGGCGTGCGCCCTGCCTTCCGGCTGATGGGCCAGCGGCTCGCCAAATCCGGCTATGCCGTGCTGACGGTGAACCCGTTCTACCGCTTGCAGAAGGGCCAGGTGTTCGACCCGCAGAAGGAGAAGTTCTCAGACCCGCCGGTGCGCCAGCGGCTCTTCGGCCTGATGACGCCGACCGTCAGCAACCCCGGGAACACGCGCAACGATGCCACCGCCGCCATCGCCTGGCTGGACAAACAATCGTCGGTCGACACCTCGCGTGGCGTGGGCACCACCGGCTACTGCATGGGCGGCCCGCTGGTGATGCGCACGATGGCCTACCTGCCCGATCGCGTGAAGGCGGGCGCCAGCTTTCACGGTGGCGGCCTCGCTGTGGTCAACCCAACGGCGCCCGAGGCCCAGCGCGCCAACAGCCCGCATCTGCTGGTGCCGCGCATGAAGGCGAAGGCCGTGCTGATCGCCGTGGCGCAGAACGACGACAGGCAGGACCCGACCACGAAGGACACGGTGAGAGCCGCCTTCGCCGCGCAGAACATCCCGGTCGAAGTGGAGGTCTATCCCGCCGACCACGGTTGGTGCCCGCCCGACAGCCAGGTGTTCGACCAGGTCCAGGCCGATCGCGCCTGGGGGCGCCTGTTGGCCACGTTCAAGGCTGGGCTCTAGGGCTCGGCGACGTTCCGAAGAACGCGGCTCGCAGCA
>DATDJF010000109.1:0-2648 GCA_036520715.1 Burkholderiaceae bacterium
CTGCTGGCACGGCACGAGCCAGGTCGCATAGGGGTCGGGCACGGGTTGCAGCGTCTGTGCGTAGAAAACCTGCGCGCAGTAGGCGTCTGCCAGCACGGGCTGGCCGCATTTGTACGCGACCGCGAGGCGAGAATCGCCTTCGTCGGCAATACCGTTGCTGCAACGCAGTGTCTCCGCCTTGCTCGGCGTGCACGGCAGCAGCAACACCGCCGAGAGCAGCGTGCCGGCCCATGTGCTTGCATGCATGGCGCGATGCTGCCGGCTCGGACCACCCGGGTCAAGCACGGCGCTTGCAGCCATGGCGGGCGGTGGCAAGACGGGGTTGCCCGCAGCGCCGCGGGCACGTCCCTCAAGCCGGTGCCGGACCCCCGCTTTCCGGCAGGTCGGACCGCGCCGATCGCGGGGCGTGGCCGTTAGAGTGTGCCCATGCCCGACACGATCGCCCTGGCCATCATCAGCGAGTCACTGGCGTTACGCGCGTCGCACGCGCACGCGCCGGCGGCCGACGTGCTCGACCTGGTGATGCAGGGGCGGCAGCACCTGCTGCTCGACTTCGGCGACCACATGCTGCCGCCGGCACCGTTCGCGCTGCTGGTGGCCGAGGCGGTGGGCGACCACATGTCGGCCGCCGAGTGGGAAGCATTCACCGGCCCGAAGGCCGATGCCAGCCTGCGCGCCACGCTGCAGTTGCAGTACGCACTCAACGTGTGGCCCAAGTTCCTGGAGCGTTACTGCGTCTCGTAGCGCTTGAGGCATGTGCACGCGCTACATCAGCCCCGATGCCGCGGCCATCGAGCGCCACTGGCACGTGGGGCGTGACGACGCCTGGCGTGGCGACGAGCTGTTCCCGCGCTCGCTCGGGCCCTTCATCCGCGCCGCGCGCGACGCCACCGATGCCGAGCGCGAGTGCGTGATCGGCCAGTGGGGGTTGGTGCCGTGGTTCGCCACCGCACCCAAGCTGGCGTTCGCCACCGTCAACGCGCGCTTCGAAGACGTCGCGGGCAAGCCCTCGTTCAAGGATGCCTGGCGCCACGGCAAGCGCTGCGTGATTCCAGCGCTGTCGTTCGACGAGCCCAACTGGGAAAGCGGGCGCAACGTGTGGTGGCGCTTTCGGCGCGCCGACGGCACGCCCTGGGGCCTGGCCGGCCTGTGGAACACGTGGCTCGACAAGGCCACCGGTGACACGCTCGAAAGCTACACGATGCTCACGATCAACGCCGACCACCATCCGCTGATGCGTCGCATGCACAAGCCCGACCCCAAGCTGGCGCCCGACCGGCAAGACAAGCGCAGCGTGGTGTCGATCGAGCTCGAAGACGTCGACCGCTGGCTGCACGCGCCGGTGGCCGAGGCGGCGCGGCTGGTGATGCCGCCCGCGCTGGAACTCATCGACGCCGGGCCAGCGCTGGCTTGAGGGATCCCGCTACGATCTGCGCTTCCCGCTTCTCCTTCGCGCAGTGCCGCTGGCGGCGGCCGCGCGCGGTTCACTTCGCGAGGCCTCGATGAATCCCGACCAATTGCGCTCGCTGCAGGCGCCACTCAAGGAGCAGTACCGCGATCAGCCGGCCGCCGCGCGCATCACGTTGCGCGCCGATGGCCGGCTCGGCGACGGCGTGAGCTGCAGCGTGCAGACCGGCCAGGCGCTGGTCAGGGCCGGGCTGCACCCGGCCACCGGGGGCGACGGCCTTGCCGCGTGTTCGGGCGACATGCTGCTGCAGGCCCTGGTGGCTTGCGCGGGTGTCACGCTCAACGCAGTGGCCACCGCACTGGGCATCGTGCTGCGCAATGCCAGCGTGCGCGCCGAGGGCGACCTCGACTTTCGCGGCACGCTCGGTGTGGCCAAGGAAGCGCCGGTGGGCTTCCAGGCGATCCGGCTGCACTTCGAGCTCGACACCGACGCGCCGCAGGAGCAGCTCGACACCTTGCTGCGCCTGACCGAACGTTATTGCGTGGTCTACCAGACGCTGGCCCATGCGCCGGCGCTGACGGTGACGCGGCACGCCGGCGCTGCCGGCTGAGCGGGGTCGTGCGGGCAGACCCGGCCTCGGCCTGAGTGGGTGAGGGCGACCCGGGCCCGTGCGCGCGCTACCATTGGCACTCGGTTCGAAACGCCAGTCCGTGACACCCAGCCTGAGCAGCCGCCATGTGTTGGTCACCCTGCTGACTTGTGCAGCCGGCGGCTGTGCCACCCACTCGACCGACCTGCTGCCCGCCACCGACCCCGCGCGTTACGCCGGCTGGGATTGCGAGCGGCTCGTCGAGGAGGCCGATCGTGTGCAGCTCAAGGCCGCCGATGTGGCCTACGCCGTCGACGAGCGCATCGGCAGCCACATGATCGCGCTCAGCAATGGGGTCACCGTGTTCTGGCCGGCGCTGATGGCGATGCGCCCCGAGGGCGTCGAGGCCCAGCAGATGGCCACGCTGAAGGGCAGCTTCGAGGCACTGCAGGTGGCGTCGCAACGGCGCGATTGCGCGCCGCCCGCCGAGGCACTGAACGACGATCGCAGCGCGGCGTTGCCGCTGCGCGCCGGCGAGCGCTTCGTCTACGAAGAGCGCGCCGGGCGCCGGGCGCCCACCAAGGAGCTGGGTCTGCGCGTGGTCGCGCTACGGCGCGATCACGTCGAGTTCGCGCCAGACCTGGCAGGCCA
>DATDJF010000110.1:0-41381 GCA_036520715.1 Burkholderiaceae bacterium
GCCATGAACGTGCGGTAGCCGACGAGGCCGGCCGCCTGAAACATCATCACCAAGACGGCAACGGCCACGAGCGAGAGGCAAACCGCAATCAGCGCGGTGCGCGCGCTGTAGACGGTGACGACGCCCATCAAGCGCTGCCCCGGTTGGCCGGCGAAGACCGCTCCAGCGATGGCGCCGTAGACCAGCGTCTTCAGGATGAACACCGCGGCAAACGGCAGCGCGTCGAGCCATCGCATCGATGCCCGAGGCAGCAGCAAGATCTCGATGCCGGCGATCAATGAAGCCGTGAGCAGGGCGGCGATGACACCAATCGGTATGGAGATCAGCAGGGAACCGAGCAGCGAGCGAGTGCCCGGTCCGGCAATCGCGCCGCCGTAGACTGCGCCGACGCCCGCACCGATGACCGCGGCCATGCGCACGATGCGCATGAATCGACGCAGTCGTTCGCGCGTGACGGCGGAAAGTTTGGCGATCATCTTCAGTTCACCGGCTACGAAGCCCCGCGCGGCTGCGTGAGCCGTTGTGCCCTCCACGCCGCCACGATGGCCGCGGCCGACATCTCGATGTCGCGAGCCGTCGTCGCGCCGGAGCTGACCGACAGGCGCATCACCCAGTCGTCTCGCCACTGCGCGCCCGCGGCGAAGCAGACGCCGTCTTTCTGCACGCGCGCGATCACGGCTTCGGTGGCGGCGCGGCGCGCGGCGGCGTCGCCGTCGCCGAAACTCACGATCACCTGGTTCAGCGCCACGGTGTTCAGCACGCGCACCCCCGGCTCGCTGGCCAGCAACCGCGCAAACTGCCGGGCCAGCGCGCAGTGGTGCTCCACCAGCTCAGCCACACCGCTGCGACCCAGGGTCTTGAGCAGCGTGTACACCGGCACGCCGCGCGCGCGGCGCGAGAGTTCGGGTACCAGGGCCGACGGCACGCGGTCGCCCGCGCCGATGGCGGGCAGGTAGCTCGACCACTGCGTCATCGCGCGTTCGTGTATCGCGCGATCCTTGACGATGGCGAAGCCGCAGTCGTAGGGCACCTGCAGCCACTTGTGCCCGTCGGTCACCCACGAGTCCGCGCCTTCGATGCCGGCGGTCAGGTGGCGCAGTGTCGGCACCGCCCGGGCCCACACTCCGAACGCGCCGTCCACGTGCACCCACGCTCCGGCGGCCTTGGCGAGCGCCACGATCTCGGTGAACGGATCGAACGCGCCGGTGTTGATCTGCCCCGCTTGCGCGATCACGATCTTCGGGCCCGGCTTGCCGCCCAGCGCGCGCGCCAGCGCCTGCGGCTGCATGCGGCCCTGGCCATCGGTGTCCACGGTCGTCACCCGCCGATGGCCGAAGCCGATGAGCTGCAGCGAAGAGAACACCGACGAGTGCGCGTCGGCCCCGATCAGCACCTGCACCGGCGGTGCACCGAAGAGACCGTCGGCGTCGGGGTCCCAGCCCGCTTCGAGCAGCACGCCGGTGCGCGCCGCGGCGAGTCCGATGGCGTTGGCCACCGTGGCACCGGTCGAGAAGCCGATGGAGCTGCCCGCTGGCAGGTCGAGCACCTCCAGCAGCCAGCGCTCGGCCACGGCCTCGATCGCCGCGGTGGCCGGGGTCGGCGAGTGGTATCCGGTGTTCTGGCCCCAGGCCGAGACCAGCCAGTCCGCGGCCACGCCGGCGAGGTGCGAAGCGCCGATCACCCAGCCGAAGAAGCGTGGCCCGGCCATCGGCATCAGCCCTGGCAGCGCCTGCGTGGCGAGGGCGTCGATCACCGCGCCGGCATCGGTGCCCTGCTCGGGCATGGCCTCGTCGAAGCGCTCGAGCATGGCGTGGTAGTCCGCCGACGGCGACCGCTGGTCCTCGGCCAGCGCGCGGCGGTACGCCAGCGCGTGCGACATCGCCTGGGACAGCAACGTGTCAGGGTCGATGGCCATCGGGTTCTCCTCGTGCATCGCGCGAGCGCATCACAGGCCGGCCCGGCGCGCGCCGCGCGAGGGTACATCGGTTGACAACGAGCGGCCGATCGATACGCTGCACGGTCCCTTTCACCTCACCATGGCAGGAGCCCCCGCATGACCTCGAAAGCCTCACGCACGACCGACGGTCGCGGACGTCTCTACGACAGCGTGGTCGACACCATCGGCAACACGCCCTGCATCCGCCTCAACCGCGTGGCACCGAAGCATGTGCGGCTGTACGTGAAGGCCGAGTTCTTCAACCCGGCCGCTTCGGTGAAGGATCGCCTCGCGATCAGCATCATCGAGGAGGCCGAGCGCAGCGGCGCCCTCAAGCCGGGGCAGACCGTCGTTGAAGCGACCAGCGGCAACACCGGGATCGGGCTGGCGATGGTCTGTGCCGCCAAAGGCTATCCGCTGGTGGTCACGATGGCCGATTCGTTTTCGATCGAGCGCCGCCGCATGATGCGCTTCCTCGGAGCGAAGGTGGTCTTGACGCCACGCACGGCCAAGGGCATGGGCATGTACCGCAAGGCCCAAGAGCTGGCCGAGGCCAACGGATGGTTCTACGCGCGGCAGTTCGAGACCCCCGCCAACGCCACGGTCCACGAGAACACCACGGCGCGGGAACTGCTCGCCGACTTCAAGGGCGACAAGCTCGACTACTGGGTCACCGGCTACGGCACGGGTGGCACGCTCACCGGCGTCGGGCGCGTGCTGCGCAAGGAGCGCCCGAACACCAAGATCATCCTGAGCGAGCCCTCGATCGCCCAGTTGCTCGGCAGCGGCGTCGCGCAGGAGCGCGGCCCCGACAACTCTCCCGCTGTCAGCCACTCGGCCTTCACGCCGCACCCGATCCAGGGCTGGACGCCGGACTTCATTCCCTACGTGCTGCAGGAGTCGGTCGACAAGCGCTACTACGACGAGCTGATTCCGATCGCCGGCCCCGACGCGATCGTTTGGTCGCGGCGGCTCGCCGCCGAGGAGGGCATCTTCACCGGGATCTCCGGTGGGGCTTCGCTGGCAGCCGCCGTTCAGGTGGCCGAGCGCGCACCCAAGGATTCCGTCATTTGCTGCATGCTCCCCGACACCGGCGAGCGCTACCTGTCGACGCCGCTGTTCGAGGGCGTCGCGACCGACATGACGCCCGAGGAGGAGGCGCTGTCGCGCTCCACTCCGGGGTATCAGATGGTCGCTGCGTGAGCGATGCCATGCCTGACGAGCCGGCGGCCGGCTGGCATGGCTTCATCGCGGCCGACGGCCCCGCGGTCAGAGTGGTCCCAGCTAGTAGGGATCCCATTCGTTGGCGTCCCAACTTCTCCGATTGGAGGCCGCGCGGTTCAATGCAACGCATTGAGGCGCCGAGTTCGGCCGGATCGGGGGAATCATGGAAGCAACCAAGCTGGCGCGGACATCGTCTCGAACAGAGCTGATCGACGTAGCCGGAACCATCGTGATCATGCTGCTCTCGTCGGTTTGCGTCGTCTTGGTCTGCGCGGCAGCGAACAAGACAACGAGGGCGGCTGCCAAGGTCGTCTACGCCGCGCCGGCGGCCAGCGCGCCCAACGACGTTGCGGGCGTCGGCGTTGCGTCCATCGAGCCGCGTTAGTGGGCTGGTCTGGCTCTTGAGCGCGATTCGTGCGCTGACGAACGGACGTCTCAGTGTGATGGGGTCAGTATGGTGGGCTCCACCGCAGGCTGCCTTTTCATGAAACTCAACAAGACGAACCTGTCAGCTGCCTTCGCTGCGATTGCGATCATGCTCGCTGGCGCCTGTGTCCATGCTGCCGGCTTCCAGCAAGGGGTCGCCGCTGACCCGAGTGGCAAGCCACTCGTGATCGGCATCTGGTATCCGAGCCAGACCATTGCCAAATCAGTGTCAATGGGCCCGACGACGATGAGCGTCGCAATCAACGCGCCGGTGAACGGCAAGGTTTTGCCGATGATCGTGATGTCCCACGGAACGGGCGGTTCCTACCTCGGACACTTCGACACGGCCATCGCCCTGGCTGACGCGGGCTTCGTCGTGGTGGCCATGAACCATACGGGCGACAACTACGCCGACCAGAGTCGCAGCGTCGACATCATGGACAGGCCGAGGCAGGTCAGTCGTGTGATCGACCACATACTGTCAACTTGGGAGGGGCGTGCGGCGATCAACCCGCAGCGCGTGGGCATGTTCGGCTTTTCCGCAGGCGGATTCACCACGCTCGCGATCATCGGTGGCGTCGCGGACTTCACGAAGATCGGTCCGATGTGCCAGCAGTATCCCGGCGACTTCGCATGCCAGTTGATGGCCAAGAGCGCAAGCCCGGTCGTCGCGCCCGCCTCCAGCGCAGTCGCCGACGCACGCATCAAGGCCGCAGTGGTTGCCGCGCCAGCGCTCGGGTTCACGTTCTCGCCGGACGGTCTGAAAAACGTCAAGGTGCCGGTGCAACTCTGGCGAGCCGAGAACGATGTGATCGTGCCGCACCCGCGATATGCAGAGGCAGTGCGACTGGCACTGTCCGAGGCACCGGACTATCACGTCGTTCCGAATGCCGGTCACTACGATTTCCTGGCACCCTGCAGCGATGCGCTCGCTTCGATAGCCCCTGCAATCTGCACGAGCTCTGCGGGCTTCGATCGGCCGGCGTTTCATGCTGGCTTCAATTCGGAAGTCGTGAAGTTCTTCGAGAAGACGCTCCAGAATCACTGAATGGGGCTCGATGCCGGCGTCGCCTGGTTGGTAGGGGCGCTGGTCAGTCTCTTCGCAGACCCGAAAGTGACGACGCGGCATGGCCGTCGTCAAATGATCATCCACGTGATGTCGGCATCCACCAGGAGCGTCGCCGCGCCCTGGGTGTAGCTGTCATAGATGTGAGCCCCGATCACCTGGTCTGCTCCCTGCGTCCAGCCGCCACCCGCATTGATGCCGTCGCCCGCGTTGCCGTCCACCCGCAGCGTGTCGGTGGAAGAGGAGATCGCGAGCACATCCGCCAGGGCCAGCGTCAGCGTGTTGTTGCCCGCCAGATCGATGATCTCGACGTCCCGGATCTTCGTGTCGGAGACGGCCGTGAGATCGAGCGCGGTGGTGCCGTTCACCTGGAGCGTGTCGACACCGGCGTTGCCGCTGACCAGCGTGTCGGCGGCATCCCAGCTGAGCCGGTCGTTGCCCGCTGCGCCCGAAAGCTGGTCCGCTCCTCCTACCCCAAAGAGCGCGTCGTTGCCCGTGCCCCCGTTGAGCACGTTGTTGCCGGCGTTGCCGGTGAGGGTGTTGTCGAGCGTGTTGCCGGTGCCGTTGATGTGGCCCGTGCCCGTGAGCGTCAGCTTCTCCGTGTTCGCGGATAACGTGTAGGTCACCGCGGACTGCACCGTGTCGATGCCCGCGTTGGCTGCCTCCGTCACCACGTCGCCCGCTGCGTTGCGGACATAGGTGTCGTTGCCGGCACCTCCGAACATGGCGTCGTTGCCCGTGCCCCCGTTGAGCACGTTGTTGCCGGCGTTGCCGGTGAGGGTGTTGTTGAGCGTATTGCCGGTGCCGTTGATGTGGCCTGCGCCCGTGAGCGTCAGCTTCTCCACGTTCGCGGATAGCGTGTAGGTCACCGAGGACTGCACCGTGTCGATGCCCGCGTTGGCGGCCTCCGTCACCACGTCGCCCGCTGCGTTGCGAAGGTAGGTGTCGTTGCCCGCGCCGCCGGCCATGGTGTCGTTGCCGAGGCCACCGTTCAGGATGTTGTTGGCCGTATTGCCGGTCAGCCTGTCGTTGAGGTTGCTGCCCGTCAGGCTCTCGATCGAGATCAGCGTGTCGGTACCGGCGCCAACGGTGTTCTGGGCCGTGACCACTCCCAGGTTGACCGTCACCCCCGCTGCCGAGCTGACGTAGGAGGCGGTGTCGATGCCGAGCCCGCCATTGAGGGTGTCGTTGCCCTGGTCGCCCCGCAGCGCGTCATTGCCGCCGTTGCCGTTCAGGAGGTCGTTGCCTGCGTAGCCGCGCAGGATGTCTGCACCACTGCCGCCTGCAATGACGTCCTGACCACCGAGGACCAGTGCGTTTGCTGTCTCGTCGTTGGGGGACTCCACGATTTGTCGAACGGTCTGGGAGATGCCTCGCCACTCGAAGAGCAACGCTCCCGACGACGTGCGCTCGACCACCCCGGTCACGCGGCTGTTCAGGAACGCTTCGTCGCTGGAAAAGTCGAAGGAGCCGAACGCAGTGGTCGTGCTTCCCGTCGCTGGGTCTCGACCCGTGAATTCGGTGGCACTGACGGAAACCAGGTCGATATCCGGGCTGGGAAAGAACCTGCCATACCCAAATTCCCCCGGCTCGGTCATGTCGGCCGGGAAATTACCGAAGACGAGCGTGGTCATGCGTCATGCCCCTCCAATCGCCCCGTATAGCACGACGTTAGGTACGTCGAAATCCACACAAGTGCTAGTGCGTGCTCCACGTGGCCAGGCCCGCGTGGAAGCGCGCCATCGAGATGTGCAGCGCGCGGGTCGAGGCGGGATAGGAGCGTCGTTGTAGTACTGCGGCGCAGGCGTATGCTGGCTCGCAGCCATTCGCGCCGCTCCGAGCGCCACAACCCGAGGAGACGACATGATCCGGACCCCATCCCTCAGCAGCGTGGCTGTGGCCGCGCTCGTTGCTTGCACCACCGTCGCCGAGGCGCCCGCTTCGCAAGCCACCGTGGACCAGCATGTGGCCGATGCCCGGCGCATCGCCGGCGAGGATCTGAAATTCCTGATGCCCGTCTGCAATCCGCAGCCGGCCGTGCGCGCCGCGCCCAGCGCGGCCGCGGACGAGGGGTTGGCCAAGCTCATCAACCAGACGCCGCCCGAGCCGGGGCAAGCCTTCGACAACCTGTACTACGTGGGCTCGGCCTGGGTCAGCGCCTGGGTGCTCAAGACGAGCGATGGACTGATCCTCATCGACGCTCTGAACAACGCGAAGGAGGCGGCCGATCTCATCGACGGCGGCATGCGCCGGCTGGGGCTGGACCCGGCGCAGATACGCTACGTCATCGTCACCCACGGCCATGGCGACCACTACGGTGGCGCGCAGATGCTCGCCGAGCGCTACCGTGCCCGCGTGGTGGCCAGCGAAATCGACTGGCAGATGATGGAAACGCGCCTGGAGTTCGATTCCAAGCTCTGGGACCGCCCGCCCAAGCGCGACATGGCCGTGAAAGACGGCGACACGCTCAAGCTGGGCGACACCACGGTGCGTTTCATGGTCACCCCCGGCCACACCCTGGGCACCATCTCCCCGGTGTTCGACGTGCGCCACGAAGGCCAGGTGCACAAGGCCATGATCTGGGGCGGCACGTCGTTCAACTTCGGCCGCGACATGGGCCGCCTCGACAGCTACATCGCGCAAACCGAGCGCATGCGCCAGCTCTCAGCGCAGTGGGGGATCGATGTGGCCTTGAGCAACCACCCTGGCTTCGACGGCACGGTGGCCAAGCTCAAGGCCCGGGCAGCCGATCCCAAGGGCGCTAACCCGTTCGTCAGCGGGCAACCGGCGGTGGACCGGGCGATGCATGTGCTCAATACCTGCGCGCGCGCGCAGAAAGCGCGCTTCCTGATCACCGCCGGCGGCGGGGCCGGGAGTGCCTACGCGTCAGCGGCTTCGCATGATGAAGACGACGCTCACGTCGCGGACATGGGGCTTGCGCACGACCACGCCGTCGCCGGGCCCGTGGTGCCATTGCAGCGCTCGCGCTGAGGACCCAGGAGCATTTCATGGCGACAAATGAACGGCACACGGGCCGTTTGATCGACCACATCGGGCTGGTCGTTCGCGATCTGGCTGCCAGCAAGGCCTTCTACGGCGCCGTCTTCGGCGTGCTCAAGATTCCCATGGGCTCCGATGGGAACGACATCTGGGCCGATGAACTGTACATAGGGGCGCGTGACAGTGACCAGGTGCAGGGCCAACTGACCGGGCGCATTCACATCGCGTTCCAGGCGCAAGACCGCGCGATGGTGGATGCGTTCTACCAAGCTGCACTCGCGCATGGTGGCAGGGACAATGGCCCACCCGGCGAACGCGCTTACCACCCAGGCTACTACGCCGCGTTCGTGCTGGATCCGGACGGCAACAACATCGAGGCCGTGTTTCACGGTGAGGAAGATCGGAGTGCGGCTTCGGTGCGGATCAGGTACTGATCACACCAGGAAAACACGAAGCCACGAGCGTCTGCGACCCCCATAGACTCGTCGCACAAAGAGAGACGAGGGAGGGTCAGTCATGCACGCTGGCAAGCCTGTGCCTGCCGCAGCGGTAACGCGCCGCACGATGCTGCTCGGCGCCGCCTTTGCAGCCTCTGGTTGTGGGGGAGGGGGTGGGGGCGGTGAGACCGCGCCCGCGCCAACGCCGGCGCCGCCACCGAGCCCTCCATCGACATCGCCCATCGCCGGCACCGATGGCGCCGTGCATGCGAGTGCGCTCTCAGCCGATGGCAAGACGCTGTACATCGGCGGCGAGTTCACCCAAGTTGGGCCGCCAACCGGATGTTTCGTATCCGTGCAGCGCAGCGACGGAGCAATCCCACCTCATGAGGTGATCAATGGCCGCGTGGAAGCGGCAGTACCAGACGGCAGCGGAGGCTGGTACGTCGTCGGTGCCTTCAACGGGGCTGTCCCGGGGACGCAAACGCTAGGGCATGTCTTGCCGGACGGTTCTCTCGACCCTCGGTTCGGGCGTGCAGTGTCCTTTCGTGTCTCGGCGATTGCAATCAACAACGCGACTCTGTTCCTGGGCGGCATCGAGGTCAGTGGCTCACTGTCGGGCGCCGGCGTGATTGCGGCTTTCGACGTCGCGACGGCCATGGACGTGAAGTGGAGCGTGCACGCCAACGCAGGCGTGACGCACCTGGCGATGCTGGGCGACACGCTCTACGCTGCTGGCCACTTTCTCAACATGGACGGCCAACCGCGGCAAAGGCTCGCAGCACTGGATCTGGTGTCGGGCACCGTGCTCCCTTGGGACCCAAACCCGCAGCACGGCGCGTCCACGGCGACGATCCTGGCGCTCACGACGCGCGCGTCTGCCGTGCTTGTTGGCGGTCTGTTTCTCACGATCGGAGGCGAGCCGCGCCAGTCCGTCGCCGCTCTTCACCCAGTCTCGGGCGCGGCCTCGGCCTGGGACGCCGGATTGAGCACGGGCTCCGAGGTTTACTCGGTCGTCTCGGGCGGCTCGGTCGTCTATGTCGGTGGACGGTTCAGCACGGCATCGGGCCGCCAGGGCGTGCTTGCCTTGGATTCCACCACCGGAGGCGAGTTGCCATGGAATCCGGCGCTGTCTGGGGATGCCAACGTGCTGGCGATGGTCACATCCATTGCCGTCGACACCGACACGGTTTACATCGCGGGTGCGTTCAAGGCGCCCGGGATTGCCGCGTTTGCCTGCACTGCAGCCTTCAACAAGTCGAATGCCGTCCGCAGGCCATGGATCGAGGCGAGTCTGCGTTCAAGCGTCAAGACGATGGTTGTCGGCGGGGCGCATGTCGTCGTGGGTGGAGACTTCTCGCTGCTTGCAGGCCGGCCGCGAAATCACATCGCTGCGATCGATACGGCAACGGGCCGGGTCACCGCGTGGAACCCGGACGCGCCGCCGACGAATTCCAACGTGCAATCGGGCGTCGTTCACCACCTTTGCGTCGCTGGGCCCGCGGTCTTTGCCGCGGGGAGCTTCGAAAGGATCGGCGGGGCTGACCGCAGCGGCCTCGCTGCGCTGGACCCGGCCTCGGGTGCGGCCACGTCCTGGAACCCTCAGATCACCGGCACCGTCTCGGCCCTGGCGGCCAACACCACGCGCCTGTACGTTGCCGGATTGACTGCTGTCGATGGTCAGAGCAGAGAAGGGCTTGCAGCGTTCGTTCTGACGACCGGTGCCTTGCTGCCATGGGCGCCGAGCGGCGCCGGGGCGGATGTTCGCCGGCTCATCGCAACGGCAACGACCGTATTCGTCGCCGCGGGCAGCGGCCTTGCGTTCGATGCGTCGACCGGAGCGCAACTGCCGTGGAACCCGAACGTTCAGACTTCGCAGCCTGGCTTCAACATCACGGACATGGCGTTGCACGACAACGTGGTGTATTTGATCGGGGGCTTCGATCGGGTGGGCGGTGTGACTCGGGCGGGTCTGGCTGCCGTGACAGCGAGCGCCGGTGCGCTGCTGCAGTGGGCGCCAATCGGGTTGGTGGCGCCCCGGACGATCGCCGTGTTGGGAGACTTCGTCTACGTGGCACTGCTCCAGGGAGGAGGCGATCCCCCCGCCAAGGCGGTCATCAAGTTGAGTGTTTCGCAAGCCGCCCTGGTCCAGGCCGACTACGTGGTGGAAGGTTTCGTGTCGACCATCACCTTGAGCCAGACCACGCGATACTTTGGTGGCGCGTTCACCAGTGACGTCGCGCGGCAGGCGGCGCCCAACATGGTTGCATTCATTCGCTGAATTAGCCGCCGCGGAGGTTGCTCAAGGACCCAGAGGCAAACACGTGCTGTCCTCGAGTCACTTCCGCACGCCGACCGTCAGCCAGTACTCGCGCGGAACGCAGATCCCGAGTTCAGTGGGAAAGCCATCGTGGAAGGCGATGAAGTCGCGTCGCAGCTCGGCCCTTTTTGCTTCATCGAGGTTGGCCGCAAGCGATTTGGTCGGGCCGTAGCCCGTGACGAACGTATTCCACGCGGCCTCGCCGCTGGGCTCGCGATAGTAGGAAACGCCCTTCTCGAACTTCAGCTCGAAGCTGCCACCGAGCAGCTCGCGAAGGCGCGCGGTCTGCCCCCACGCAAAGGGAGAGGGAGGCGCCGGAGTGGGCGGCGCCGGCATGTAGGGCCTCATGACCTCGAACATCTTGAACAGGTTGCTGTCCGACAGCCAGGTTGTGAGGGCGATGCGTCCGCCCCTGCGACATACGCGCGCCAATTCAGCGGCGGCCGCTTCGGGGCGGCTCGAGAACATGACGCCGCACGTCGAGACCACCGCGTCGAACTCGCCATCGGCAAACGGCAGGCTCTCGGCATCTCCGATCCGATACTCGATGGGGAGCGCTTCTGCGTTGGCAATGGTCTGCGCAGCAGCGATGAGATCGGCGGCGATGTCGACACCCGTGACATGAGCCCCGCGCCGCGCCACCGACCTCGACGTCCAGCCGGTGCCCGTGCTCAGGTCGAGGATGCGTTCGCCCGGCTGTGGGTCGAGCCGCAGGACACAATGCTCGATCGAGTCCGAGATGCCTCGGCTGATCTTGTCGTAGGCGCTGCCGCCTGAACTCCAGACGGCGGAGGCTCGCTGGTTGTGGGCTTGGATCGCGTTTTCCATGGGATTCCTCCTGGTGTGGATCGAACACGCAATGGAATGAAAGGTTGGACGCCATTCTGTGACGGCGGCTTTGCGCGGACAAGCGCAACCCGTGCGACCGATGCGTATCACCGTGGGCGCAAAGCGCTCACGCCGCCGTGGCCACCACCCGCCGCCGCGGCAGCCGCGTGAACGCCAGCGCGGCCAGGAAGGCGCCGATGCCCAGCGCGAACGCGCCGATGAACAGCCACGCGTAGCTGGCGAACGTGTCGTAGATCAGGCCGCCCACCACGGGCCCCAGTGCCATGCCGAGGCTGCTGGCCATGGTGGTGCCGCCGATCACCGTGCCCATCATGCGCAGCGGAAAGTTCTCGCGCGCGATCACGGCAAAGAGCGGCATCACACCCGCATACATGAAGCCGAACAGTGCCGCCACGGTGTAGAAGCTGCCGAGCTCGCGCGCGTAGATGTAGCCCAGCGCCACGATCGCTTGCGCGAGCAGCGCCAGCACCAGCACCCGCGCGGCCCCGAAGCGATCGCCCAGCAGCCCGAACACGAGGCGGCCGCCCATGCCCGCGAGCCCTTCGAGGCTGTAGATCGACACCGCGGCCATCAGCGGAATGCCGCAGGTGACGGCGTAGCTCACCGTGTGAAAGATCGGCCCGGAGTGGGTGGCGCAACTCAGAAAGCTCGTCAGCACCAGGATCAGGAACGGTGCCGATCGCAGGGCCTGGCCGACTGACAAGCCGGGTTCACCGCTCGCGCTCGATGGCGCCGCGGCCGCAGCGTGTGCCAGCGCCGGCGGGCGGCGCACCGCAAACGCCACCGGGATCATGATCGCGGCCACCAGCGCCGCGATGATCTGCAGCGAGGTGCGCCAGTCGTGACTCAACACCAGCCACGCGGCCAGCGGCGACATGGTCATCGGCGCCATGCCCATGCCGGCCGACACCAGCGACACGGCCAGACTGCGGCGCGTGTCGAACCACCCGGTCACGCAGGCCATCATCGGAGCAAAGATCGCCGCCGCGCTGAAGCCCACGAGCACGCCGAACAGCAGCTGGAACACCGCGAGCGATGGCGCAACGCTCGCCAGCGCGAGGCCGATGGTCAGCAGCAGCGAACCCGCCAACACGACGATGCGTGGTCCGTGGCGATCGGAGAGGTGACCCCAGGCGATGCTGCCGAGCGCGAGCGCGACGAACGCAAACGTCATCGCGCTGGAAATGCCCGTGGTGGACCAGCCGGTGTCCTGCGCGATCGGCCGCAGCAACACCGGCAGCGAAAACAGCGCGCCGATCGCCATGCAGCCGAGCACGCCGCCCGCAGCCACGATGACCCAACGGTAGTGCGTGTGCAGCGCGCTCGTCCAAGAAGGCATCGCCGGTCCTTTCATCGATTCGTGTCGTCCGGTTCAGGCTAAGGCGGCCTGCCGGACGGTGTGAGTAACAAGCGTGGCGTGATTGAGCCGTCTCGCTTGTGGATCGACGAATGGCGACCGGCGCGTTCGACAAGGCGGCCGCTGTCGCTCCAGCGGCCGCGCATCCTGCGCGTGATGCGCACTCCTATACTGCACCGCGCCGATTGGTCAGACGGTGTGACTGCCATGATCAAGCAAGACTTCATCGACGACAGCCAGGAGATCTCGCTGATTCAGAACCGTCTCACCGCGGCGGGCCTGATCCTGGCGATCCTCTTCTTCTCCGGTGCCTTCACGGTCGCGATCTACGGCCAGATGACCAGCCAGCACAAGGCTGACTATCGCGCCGAGTTTCCGCAGATCGCGATTGCCATCTCGCTCGGCGCAACCCTGACGCTGCTGACGATCGCGTCACTGCTGATGTGCCAGCAGCTCGGCCCCACCTCGCCGCAGGGTGGCTGGTTCCGATCGAGGCGCTGGTGGTTCTCGGCATCGACGATCTGGCTGTACCTGGCGCTGACGCAAGCGATGAGTGCCGGGCTGACGGAGGTGGTGTACGGCCTGTCGTTCAAGGCCCCGGTGATCGCTTGGGCGGTGGCCATCGCGGCCACTCCGGTGTGGCTGTTGATGCTCCTGATTGCGCCCATCCACCTGCTGCGTCGCCTGCGCTCCACCTACACGCCGGGCGAGAACCGGGCGTTGACCGTTGCCTTCGGGCTGCCGCTCCTGCTCGTCATCCTGTTGCCGGCCGAGGTCTACCGTTTGCAGGATTCGCGTGCGTTCAGCACGATCAGTTTCACCGCCGAGGTGACGCAACAGGTGCTCCAACCCTTGCAGTGGCCACGGCCCTGGATGGGTGCGGAGCAGCCCACGCAACGCTAGGCGCCGCGCGCCAGCTTCGCGCGCCTTTCGACCTCCTTCTCGCTCGGCTCGGCCTGCACGAACGATCCGGGCGCGATGTCGCCCGCCGCCACGTACGTGCTCATCACCACACCGGTGGCCGAGGTCGACGAAGTCACGAGCCGCAGCGCGCCGGGCTTCGCGCTCGCTTCGAACAGCCGCTTGCCGCGCCCGAGCACCACGGGGAAGGTCCACACGTTGTACTCGTCGATCAGCGATGCGGCCTGCAGCGTCTGGATCAGGTGGCCGCTGCCGATGATCTGCAGGTCGGGTCCCGCCTCTGACTTGAGCGCCGCCACTGCCGAGATCGCGTCGCCGCGCAGCAGCGTCGAGTTGTTCCATTGCACCTTCTTCAACGTGCGCGAGGCCACGTGCTTCCTGGCCGCGTTGAGCGTCTGCGCGATCGGGTTGTCGGCCGCCTGGTACGGCCAGTACGCCTCGAAGATTTCGTAGGTCCTGCGGCCGAGCAGGAGCTCGCGGCCTTTGCCGTCGAGGCCGCGCATGTCGCGGTCCGGGGCGTCGTCCCAGTAGGGGAACGACCAGCCGCCGAAGGCGAAGCCGCCGGTGGGATCCTCCTCGGGGCCGCCCGGCGCCTGCAGCACGCCGTCGAGCGAGACCATGGTGGTGGCGATGAGTCTTCTCATGGGGCGGCTCCGTGGCTTGGGAGGGTGGACATCGACGATGTGTCTCATCTCCACGACGGGCGAGGTCTGCCGATTTCGACGCGATATGAAAGCGAGTACGCTACAGGCTCCGATCAACTACGAAAGGAGGTGATATGTTTAAGACATCTAGGTTTGGGGCGGAGCCCTACCTCACGTAGTTGGTTCTGTAGCCAGACCCGCGGGCGCTCCACACTTCGGTGGGAGCGCCCGCGTCATTTCAGGGCTGCGGCGCTCCGAATCGATTCGATCACGGGCTGCCTACTCCCGGATCAGCGTGACCGGTGCGATGCCGAACATGCGCCGGCACGTGCGACTGAGGTGCGCGGAGTCCGCGAAGCCGGCTTCCTGCGCTGCGGCCGTCCACGACTGCCCGCCCATCGCAGCGCCCACGGCCGTGGCGACCCGCGCCCACAGGAGGTAAGCACGAAACGAAACGCCGGTCTGGGCCACGAACAGGTGTCGGAAGCGGCTGGGCGACAGGTGGGCGACCCGAGCCGCGTCGTTCAGCGACACCGATGAATCGAGCCGTTCCCTGAGCCAGGCGATCACGCGGGTGATTCGCGGATCGACGGCGCTCGACGAGGGCATCGGTCCGGCCAGCGCCGCGATGGCGCTCTGTGCCAGCGCGACCAGCGCCGCGTCGCTCGCCCTTGCGCGGTACGCCGCGCGCAACGGGCTCACGAGAGCCTGCGCCGCGCTCGGCGGCAGGTCGACGATCGCCTCCGCCGCATGCCGCTGCACGATGGCTCTTCCCATCGTGGTCTCGGGCTCGACGAAGATCTGCGCCACCCCGCGGCCGCGGCCATCGAACTGATGCGGCCGATGTGGCAGCACGATGGCGCCCGCGTGCTCGCGCCAGTCCGCCTGGTCTTCACGCATGAGGAACCCCGAATCCATTGCCAGCGTGATCTGCACCGCATGGTGCGCATGGCGCTCGACGCGGCCGGCGTCGCGGCCGATCCAGAGACTGCCGCCACTCCACAGCATCACGCGGCCGATACCGGCCACCGGACGCCGCGGCGATGGTGTTGCCGTGTCGATCTGCGTGCCCTCAGCCAAGGTCGCTCGCCTTCGTGGTGGGCTGGGCCTCTTGGTGGCGCACCGCCCGTGCCCGTGCGCCGCAGTCTATGAGATCAGCCGTTTCGTTCAAGTTCGTTTTGGCACCCTTCACCAGAATGCACACCACGGAACCGCTTCGGTCCGCACGTCAACCCCCTCAAAGGAGATTCTTGATGAACACCCCCACGATCCGCTCTTGCCGATGCGTCGATTGCCCGGGCGACAGCTGCCGTTGCGGCTGCCAGGCCGATGCGACGCCGCCTGCGGCGGCCGCTGCGCGCCCCACCTGCGCTTGCGGCCCGAACTGCGGCTGCGATGCCGCCGAGCAGGGTTGCCTCTGCGGTACCCGCCAGTCCTGACCACCCGCGCGCCGGCGCGTGGGCGATGCCGAGGCCCGCACCTGCTGCTTGGCAGTGCGGGCCCGGCCTGTTCAACGACGCGGGCCGCGCCGGGCCGCCTCGATCTTGGCGATGTCGATCTTTTGCATGTCCATCATGGCGTCGAACGCGCGCTTGGCCGCCGCGCGGTCGGGGTCGGCGATCGCCTCGGTCAGGGCGCGTGGCGTGATCTGCCACGACAGGCCCCATTTGTCCTTGCACCAGCCGCACGCGCTCTCCTGGCCGCCGTTGTCGACGATCGCGTTCCACAAGCGGTCGGTTTCGGCCTGATCGTCGGTGGCCACCTGGAACGAGAAGGCCTCGTTGTGCTTGAACGCCGGCCCGCCGTTGAGGCCTAGGCAGGGGATGCCCATCACGGTGAATTCCACCGTCAGCTCGTCGCCCTCCTTGCCGGAGGGAAAGTCGCCCGGCGCGCGGTAGACCTTGCCCACGGAGCTGTTGGGAAACGTTTTGGCATAGAACCGGGCAGCTTCCAGGGCGGTGCCGTCGTACCACAGGCAAATGGTGTTCTTGGCGATCATGGGATTCTCCTTTCGTGAGGCAACATCAGAGCGGGCAAACGAAGTTCCTGCGCTCGTTCCTACGACGAGCGACGACCTCGCCGATCGACAAAAAAAAGGCAAGAAATGGCCAACCCGCCATCGACCACGATATCGAGCCGACGATTCAGCCTCGCGCTGACTCCCCAGCGGCGCGTGTTTGCGGCCTTCTTCCTCTACGCCTTTGCGATCGGCGGGTTCTATCCGCGCCTGGCGGAGCTGCAGCGATCGATGGGCCTCAGCGAGGGCGAACTCGGCATCGGCCTGATCGGTGCGGCGTGCGGCACGCTGGTGTCGCTCACCTTCGCCGGCCGGCTGATCGAGCGGGTGGGACACCGCCGCACCTTGTTCGCGCTGTTGCCGGCGCTGCCGCTGTTCTACGCGCTCGCCGCGCACGCGAGCGGCATGGTGGCGCTGTTCGTGTGCCTGCTGCCCGCTGGCGTGTGCATCGGCGCGATCGAACTGCTGGTGAACCTGGAGGCCGACCGCGTGGAGCACCAGCGCGGCAAGCGCATCATGAACCGCGCGCACGCGTTCTGGAGCTTCGGCTTCTTCGGCGCCGGCCTGCTGGGCGCGCTGGCCGCGCGGCTGAGCATCTCGCCGCAGTGGCAGCTGGCCGCCATGGTGCCGCTGCAGGCGCTGCTGATCGTGCTCCTGTTGGGCGGCTTCGAGGCCGCGCCGCATCGCAGCGGCAGCAATGCCGAGCCCACCCACCACCTGGCGCGGCCCACGCTGGCGATCATGGCGCTGGTGCTGTTCTCGCTGTCGGCGCTGGTGCTCGAAGGCGCGGGCATCGACTGGTCGGCCATCTACATGCGCGATGTGTTTCACACCGTGCCGTTCATCGGCGGCCTGGCGGTGGCCACCGGCGCCTGCGCGCAGGGTGCCGCGCGCTACGTGGCCGACCGCTTCGTCGAGCGCCACAGCGCGTTGGCCATCGCGCGCACGCTGCTCGGCGTGTTGGGCATCGGTACGCTGCTGGTCACGCTGGCACCGGCGTGGCCGGTGGCGCTGCTGGGGTTCGCGCTGATGGGTATCGGCACCAGCGTGATGTTTCCGCTGGCCATGTCGGCCGCCGCGCAGCGCACCGACCGGCCGGCTGCCACCAACGTGGCGGCGCTGGCGCAGATCTCGTTCGTGAGCTTCCTGCTGGGGCCGCCGCTGCTGGGCTTCGTGGCCGAGCATCTGGGCATCCGCTGGACTTTCGGGCTCGGCCTGCCGCTGGTGGCGCTGAGCGTTGCGGTGTCGCCGATATTGCGAGCGCGGGTGAGGCGGACGAACTTGAAATCGACCGCCGACCTGCCCACATAGCTGCGTGAGTCTTCTGGTCGCACTCGGGATCGTTTTCGTCGTCGCGGTCATGATCGGCGCAGCGCTGGCCGCACCGACGCTGGCGCGGCTGTGGCGCCGGCAGCGCATCGCCCGCCGACCGTTCCCTGCCGCCTGGCGCGACATCGTGCGCCGCCGCGTGCCGCTTGCGCGCGAACTGCCGGCCGCACAGCAACTGCTATTGAAGAAGCGCATCCAGGTGCTGTTGGCGGACGTGCCGTTCGTCGGCTGCGCGGGGCTGGAGGTGAACGACGAGATCCGCGTGACGATCGCTGCGCAGGCCGCCTTCCTGCTGCTGGGGCGGGGCGGTTCGTTCGGCAACTTGCGCGAGGTGCTGGTCTATCCGGGCCACTTCGTCGTGCCGCGCAGCGAGGTGGCCGCCGGCGGTGTGGTCCACGAGGCCCGCGACGTGCTGGCCGGCCAGAGTTGGCAACGCGGGCAGGTCATCGTGGCCTGGGAAGCGGTGCGCGACGGCGCAGCCGATCCGCACGATGGTGCCAATGTCGTGATGCACGAGTTTGCGCACCAGCTCGATCAAGACACGGGTGCCGCCAATGGGGCCCCGTACGTGGGGCGCGGCGCGGTGCAGCAGGCGTGGGCGCGCGTGATGAACCAGGAGTTCGACGCGCTGCGCGCCCGCCTGGCGCGCGCGCAGCCGAGCGTCATCGAACCGTACGCTGCCACCAGCCCGGCCGAGTTCTTCGCCGTCACGACCGAGCTTTTCTTCGAGCGGCCCGGCGCGCTGGCCGCCGAGCGGCCCGAGTTGTACGAGCAACTCAAGCGCTGCTACCGCTTGGACCCTTCGGCCTGGTAGGCCGCGGGCGACGCACAAGCCGGCCTCGGGGCCAGGCACGTTCGGGCTCTCGAGCGCCATAAGATGGCCGACAAACAAGGAGACACCCATGCCCCCCAACCGCCGCGACATGCTGTTCGTCTTCGCCGCCAGCGCCGCCCTCGGCGGCTGCGCCACCCCCGGTGGGCAACCCACTACCGACTGGCAGCAGTTCAGCGCCGCCGACGGCACCGCGATCCACTATCGGCGCTGGTTGCCGGCCGGCTCACCCAAGGCGGTGATCCAGATCGTGCACGGCGCCGCCGAGCACGCCAGCCGCTACGACCGCTTTGCGCGCGCCGCCGTCGCCAGCGGCTATGCGGTCTACGGCACCGACCATCGCGGCCACGGCCGCACGCGGCTGCGCTCGGGCCGCACCGGCGACGCCGGCCCCGACGCCTGGAACCGCATGGTCGAAGACGAAATCGCCTTCAGCCAGCGCCTGCGCGCCACGCACCCGGGCGCCAAGCTCGTGCTGTTGGGCCACAGCCTCGGCTCGTTCATGGCGCAGGACTACATCGAGCGCCGTGCCGAACTGCTCGACGCGCTGGTGCTGAGCGGCACCTCGTACGGCCCGCCGCCGCCGCAGGGGCTGATCGACCTGCTCAACGGCGAGGTCAACAAAACACCGCTGGGCGACTCGGCGGTGTGGGCGGGCATCTTCAAGGACTTCAACAAGCCCTTCGGTGGACCCACCGGCTTCGAGTGGCTGAGCCGCGACGTCATCGAGGTGAAGAAGTACGTCGACGATCCGCTGTGCGGCTTTGCCTTCACCAACGAGCTCACGCGCGACATCTTCGTGGGCTTCGTGCGCATGCGCGACCCGGCGCTCGAAGCGCGCATCCCCAAGACGCTGCCGGTGCTGGTGATCCAGGGCGAGCTCGACCCCGTGGGCGAGAACCTCGCCGGCACGCGCCGACTGGTGGCGCGCTACCAGGCGCTGGGGCTCACGCGCATCGAGACGCGCTACTACACCGGGGCGCGGCACGAGCTGCTCAACGAGACCAATCGCGACGAAGTGACGGCCGACGTGTTGGGGTGGCTGGGCAAGACGGTGTGAGGCAGATTGCATGCTTCCTTCTCAGTGAGAGGTTGTTGAGCAGCGGCATCGTGCTCGGCAACGGCAAACAGACCCATGCAAACAAGCAAGGACCATAAAACTCGTTTCACCTCAAGTGCCTCCCGCGCGCACGAGCTCACTCGCGCTCAACTGAAAAACTCGACGCGCCCGCCGACCAAGTGGTACATCGAGCCGACGATCTTGATCTTCCCTTCCTTTTCCAGGCCGGCGAGTACGTCGCTGCGTTGGCGGATTGCGCTGATGGTGAGGCGAACATTGGTCTTGGCCACCTCGTCAACAAACGCATCGTTCTTGCTGTTGCGCTCGCCTTCGAAGCGTGTGGCGTCGACGGCTGGCTTGATCTTGTTCAACAGGCCCGTGAGATTGCCGAGCTGCGCGCCATCGATGGCGCCCTTGATCGCGCCGCACGCGGTGTGCCCCATGACCAACACGACCTTGGCACCCGCCACTGCGCACGCGAACTCCATGCTGCCGAGCAAGTCGTCATTGGCGATGTTCCCGGCGACGCGCGCATTGAAGGTGTCGCCGAGCCGGGCGTCGAGGATGATCTCAGCGGGCGCGCGTGAGTCGATGCAGCTCAGAATCACAGCGGCCGGATATTGACCGGCGGCGGTTGCCCGCTTCTGCGCGACAAAGTCCTGCTGCGAAATCTTGCCGCTGCGGAAGCGCTCGTTGCCCTTCTTCATCGCCTCGATGATTTGGTCGGGCGTGAGCTTGTCGCGTTGCTCCTTGGTCAGTGCGGCCGCGTAGGTCGCCTGGGTAAGAAAGCTCGCACTCAATAGCCCGACGGTGGGCGCGATCGCGGTCGTTCTGAGAAACGTGCGGCGGCTCGTCGGCGTACAGCAAGTCGAACCAATTCGATTGCTCTTCATGGACGCCTCCCGGCACGAAGTTGAGCTCCGAGAGTCTTTACGAACCACCGCCGTACGTCAACCGCCGGCAGCGTGGGCACCATGCACCGCTCCAACCAGCCGCCTGGTCAGAACGCCGCATTGACAAACAACGTAGGCCCTCTGAACTTGTACTGGATCTGTCCATTGAACTCCGACGTCGTCTCCTCAACCTTGTACTCGACGTAGCGATAGCCGGCCCCGGCGCCCCAATGCCTGGCAAAGCGCCACTCGAGCGCCGCCACCCAGTTGGTGAGCTTGCCGTCGTAGTCCTGGTAGTTCAGCGACAGGTAGTCGACGCGGCCGTGCAGCCGCAGCGCGTCGGTCATCCTGTAGCTGCCGTACAGGCCCACCGTCGGCAGCGGCACAAGGGTCTGACGCCTCTCCACTTGGAAACCGAGGCCGTTCGGGCCGGTGCCTCGCCCGGCGAGTGCACCGACGAAGTCGGTGACGTGCAGGCCGAAGCCGAAGCCTGCTTCGGCATTGGGCGTTCTGTAGAACGAGTAGTCTGCGGTGAGGCGGTACACCGTGGTGTTGAACGTGCTGCTGATCTCGGCGCCGACTGGGAACGAAACGTCGCCCCACTCGATCTGGCGATCGCTGGTCTTGTCGGCAGAGCGCCTGAGCGTGTAGTACTCGAACTCCACGCGCCAGCGCTCGCCCAGGCGCATGCCCAATGTCAGGTACGGCACGCCCGCACGCTCGTCGAGGTCGAGTTGCTGCTCGAGCTGGATGCTCGTGCCGCGGCCCGTCGTCGGCGAGTCCAGCCGCACGGTGGAGGTGATCGTCGGGTAGAAGTACGCGAGCTCGGCCCAGTACGAGTCCTGCGGCCACTCGGCCAGGGTGCTGCCTGGCAGCGACGCGAGCGCAGCCGCTGCAGCAAGGACGCTTCTTCTCGTCACGGTGTCCTTTGGTGCGAGTTGGCAGACGAGCTTGCGGATCGCGCAACTTGCGCTTGGGGCGCGCCAGATCATGCAGCAACCGCGAACGTCTGCTTTGCGCGCGGGATGTCGGCACACGCCGCCTGGTGGCGCGCTACCAGGCGCTGGGGCTCACGCGCATCGAGACGCGCTACTACACCGGTGCGCGGCACGAGCTGCTCAACGAGACCAATCGCGAGGAGGTGACGGCCGACGTGTTGGGCTGGCTGGGCAAGACGGTGTGAAGCGCCTCAGGCCTGCGCCGCCAGCCCTTCGCGCGCCAGGTACTGGTGCACGAACGCAATGGCCATGCTGCCTTCGCCCACGGCGGCGGCCACGCGCTTGATCGGGCTCAGCCGCACATCGCCACAGGCAAACACGCCCGGCACGCTGCTTTCGAGCAGAAACGGGTCGCGCGTGTGCGACCAGCGCCCGGACTTGAGCACGTCGTCACCGGTGAGCAGGTAGCCGTTCTTGTCGCGCGCCACCTGCTGTGGCAGCCAGCCGGTGTCGGCGTCGGCGCCGATGAACACGAACAAGCCGCCGCAGGCGTGGCGCGCCACTGTCTGGTCGCGACGATCGAGGATGTCGATCGCTTCGAGGTGGGCCTGGCCAAACGCAGCCTTCACTTCGCTGTGCAGGCGCGCTGCGATGTTGGGCTTGCTCGCGATTTGCTCGATCAGGTAGCGCGACATGCTCTTGTCGAGCGAGTCGCCGCGCACCAGCAGCGTCACCTGCCGCGCATGGTTGGCAAAGTGCAGGGCGGCCTGGCCGGCCGAGTTGCCGGCGCCGATGAGGAAGATCTCCTGCCCGTGCGTCGATGCGGCTTCGCTGCGCGCGGCGCCGTAGTGGATGCCCTTGCCGATCAGCGGCTCGAAGCCGCTGATCACCAGCCGCCGCCACGACACTCCGGTGGCCACGATCACGCTGCGTGCGCGCACGCGCTCGCCGCCATCGAGCACCACCTCGCGCGTGGCCGGGTCCATGCGCTCGACGCTGCGCGTCACGAGGATCTCGGCGCCCAGCCGGCGTGCCTGCTGCAACGCGCGGCTGGCCAGCTCGTCGCCCGACACGCCGTTGGGGAACCCCAGGTAGTTTTCGATGCGCGACGAGGTGCCGGCCTGTCCGCCCGGCGCTTCGCGCTCGATCACGAGCGTGCGCAGGCCCTCGCTGGCGCCGTACACGGCGGCGGCCAGGCCGGCGGGCCCGCCGCCGATGATCAGCGTGTCGTACACGTCGGCACTGGGGCGGGTCTGCAGGCCCAGCTGCACGGCCAGCTCGCGCATCGTCGGCCTGTGCAGCTGAGTGCCGTCGGCCAGGCGCACCACTGGGCACGACGCGGCCTCGGGCAGCGGGCCGGACCACGCCCGCGTGAGGCCGGGCGCATCGGGCGAGAGCCAGTCGTGCACGATCTGGTTGCGCGAGAGAAAGCGGCGCACCTCGCCGCAGGCGGGATCCCAGCGCTCGCCGTAGACGGTGATCTGTGCCTCGGGTGGCTGCATCGCGATGCCCTGCAGCCCGCCGATGCGCTCGCGCGCCAGCGCCCCGACCTTCTCGGCCACCTCGGGTGCCGCAGCCGCGATGGCGAAGTAGTGGTGCGGCTCCATGCGCATCACGCGCGAAGGCTCCGCCGCACGGTAGCCGCCCGGAAACGGGGTGGCGAAGGCCAGCGGCACCTCACCGAAGATCGTGCCGGGCAGGCGCCAGCCGAGCGAGCGCTCGATGCCGTCGAGCCGCTTGACCACCTCGATCCTGCCGGAGAGCACGGCGAAGAGTGCACGCTCTCCGCCCTCGTGCACGGCGAATTCGCCTGCATGGAGCCGGATGTCGGCAGAGGTGCGGACCAGGCGGTCCAGTTCGGCGTCCGGCAGGTCCGCGAACAGCGGCACGGCACGCACTTCGTCGGGCGTCAGCATCGAGAGAACCCCTCCGGCTCGGGCCGTGGCCGGCCACCTCGCACGGCGCGATGGTACCTGCCGGACCCAACGAAGCCGAGTTGCGCGCGGCACCGCACGACGCTCAGCGGTTCCGGCCAAAGATCACGCTGCGGCGCGCGCGCGCCGTGGTCGCGCGCGGCGCGTCGGCAAGGTGCGCGAACATTGCCGCATGTGCGCTGCCTGCCGGCCATGCTCGATCTGACCCGCTCCACGATCCGTCGCGCGGTGCAGGTGCGCCTGCCCCAGGTGGCTGCCAGCCTGACGCTGACGATCGCGCTGTCTTTCGCGCCGCTGGTGGCGGTGAGCTTCGCCCTGTTCAAGCACGTGCCCATCTTCAGGCCGCTCGAGCTGGCGATCGAGCAGCACCTGTTGAAGAGCCTGCTGCCGGCCGACATCTCGCGCGTGGTGCTGAAGTACCTGCACCAGTTCGCCGCCAACGCGAGCGGCCTGACGATGGTGGGCACGCTGTGCGTGGCCGCGGCGGCGGTGATGATGCTGGTCACGCTGGAGGGCGCGCTCAATCAGATGTGGGACGCCAAGAAAGCGCGGCCGCTGCTGCGGCGCCTGGGCCTGTATGTGCTGCTGCTGGCGGTGGGGCCTGTGCTCGTGGGCGCCAGCCTGTGGGCGACCGCCAGCCTGCTCGGCGTCTCGATGGGCTTGATCCGCAGCCTGCCGCCGTGGCTTGCCATCGTGCTCGATTGGGGCCCGGTGGCGCTGTGCAGCGCCGGGCTCGCGATCCTGTTCCGCGTGTTGCCGAATGCGCAGGTGCGCTGGAGCCACGCCATCGCCGGCGGGCTGCTCGGCGGCATCGCGCTCGAACTGGGCAAGCGCGGCTTCGCGGCCTACGTGATTCACGGATCGACCTACCAGTCGCTCTACGGGGCCGTCGCCACCTTGCCGGTGTTCGTGCTGTGGCTGTACTTCTCCTGCCTCGTCACGCTGAGCGCGGCGCTGGTCGCCGCCCACCTGGGCCGCGCAGCGGGGCCGCGGGGGCGGGCGGCGCGCGCCGGAGCCAGAACGCGGTTCGCCAGAGCGCGGGGCTGAGGCCGTTGCCGAGTCGACGGCGTTGTAGGCACGCCGCGACGCAAGCGTGCCGGCTCTAGTGCTGACGCCACAGACGCCTTACATTGCGAACTGCCCAACGATGGGGGCTTAGGCAACCCCCGAACAACGAAGAGGTGATGACTATGGCAGCTGCAAAGAAGAAGGCACCAGCGAAGAAGGCCGCAAAGAAAAAAGGCAAGAAGTAGGAGCTGGAAGTACCTTGGCGGAGACTGGGTTCGGACTGCGCACCGCGCACCGCACTCAGTCTCACGCCTTTGACCTCGCGCAGCGCTAGCGGCTGGCCAGCAACTCCCAGCGCTCCAGCGCCTGCAGCAGTTCAGCCTCGATCGACTGCAGCCTCGCCTGCAGTTCGGGCACACGTTCCCGCTCTTTGGCGTACACCTCGCCACTGGAAAGGCGCTCGGCAAGCGCCTTCTGCTCGGTCTCGAGCACCTCGATGCGATCGGGCAGCGCGTCCAGTTCGCGCTGCTCCCTGTAGCTGAGCTTGGTGCGCGCGGCCGCCGGCTTGGCTGGCTCCGCGATCGAGGAGCGGGTGGCCGCCGGGGCTGCCGGCGCAGCCGCCACGGCCAGGGCCTGCGCACGGGCCCGCTGCAGCTTCCAGTCTTCGTAGCCACCTTCGTATTCGCGCCACAGCCCCGGCCGGCCACCGAAGGCCGGGTCGCCTTCCCAGGCGATGGTGCTGGTCACCACGTCGTCGAGGAAGCGCCGGTCGTGGCTGACCAGGAACACCGTGCCGGCATACGACTGCAGCAGGTCTTCCAGCAGGTCCAGCGTGTCGATGTCGAGGTCGTTGGTCGGCTCGTCGAGCACCAGCACGTTGGCCGGCAACGCGAACAGCCGCGCCAGCAGCAGCCGGTTGCGCTCGCCGCCCGACAAGCTGCGCACCGGCGAATTGGCGCGCTCGGGTGAGAACAGGAAGTCGTTCAGGTAGCTCATCACGTGCCTGCGGCTGTTGCCGATCTCGACCCATTCGCTGCCCGGGTTGATGGTGTCGACCAGGGTCGCGTCCAGCTTCAGCGCCGCACGCATCTGGTCGAAGTAGGCCACCTGCAGCTTGCTGCCCTGGCGCACGCTGCCCGACGTGGGCTGCAGCTCGCCCAGGATGAGCTTGAGCAGCGTGGTCTTGCCGCAGCCGTTGGGGCCGATCAGGCCCACCTTGTCGCCGCGCAGCAAGGTGGCCGAGAAGCGGTCGATGAGCAGCCGCTGGTTGTCGAACCGCATCGACACCTCTTTCAGCTCGGCGACGATCTTGCCCGGCGGCAGGCCGGCATCGAGCTCCAGGCGCACCTGGCCGAGCTCGTCGCGCCGGTGGGCGCGCTGCTCGCGCAGCTTGACCAGCCGCGCCACCCGCCCCACGCTGCGGGTGCGCCGCGCCTCGACGCCCTTGCGGATCCACACCTCTTCTTGCGCGAGCAGCTTGTCGGCGCGCGCCGCGGCCTGGGCTTCGCTTTCGAGCTCGCGCTCCTTGGCGGCGCTGAAGGCGGCAAAGTTGCCCGGATAGCTGCGCAAGCGGCCACGGTCGAGCTCGACGATGCGCGTGGCCACGGCGTCGATGAAGGCGCGGTCGTGCGAGACCAACACCAGCGCACCGCGCCAGCCGGTGAGAAGGTCCTGCAGCCACTCGATGGCGTCGATGTCCAGGTGGTTGGTCGGCTCGTCGAGCAGCAACACATCCGGTGCGGCCACCAGCGCCTGCGCCAGCGCGACGCGCTTCCTGGTGCCGCCCGACAGATCGTCGACGCGGGCCTCGGCATCCAGGCGCAGGCGCTGCAGGGCTTGCGCCACACGCTGCTCCCAGGCCCAGCCGTCGAGGGCCTCGATCTGGGTCTGCAAGGCGTCCAGATCCTCGTGCGGCGCGTGCGCCTCGTAACGCTCGCGCAGCGCGCGCGCCGCCGCCACGCCTTCGGCCACCGCCTCGAACACGGTGGCGCCGGACTCAAACACGGGCTCTTGCGCGACATAGATCCGGCGCACGGCGGTCTGCGCCTGCAGCAGGCCGTCATCGGGCTTCTCGATGCCGGCGAGGATCTTCAGCAGCGACGACTTGCCGGTGCCGTTGCGGCCGATCAGCGTGACCCGTTCGCCGGCTTCGAGCGCGAAATCGGTGCCGTCGAGCAAGGGCACGTGGCCGTAGGCCAGATGGGCATCGGTCAGCGTGAGCAGGGCCATGTGATTCGAGCGCGCCGCACGGTCAGCCGCAGCCGTCCGGTGCGATCACACCGTCGATGTAGCGCCAGGCGCCGTTTTCGCGCACGAAGCGGCTCACCTCGTGCAGCTTGCCCGCTCGGCCGTTGACCTTGTGGTGCGCCACGAACTCCACGACGCCCGCGTCGCCGTGCATCTGCGCGTGCAGGATCTCGAGACCGGTCCAGTTCAGCGGGCCCAGGTCCAGCTCGCCCGGCGCGGTGGACGGATGCCAGGTCTGCATCAGGTACTCGACGATCGTGGGCGTCGTGGGCGCACGGCCCTGCGCCAGCGCATAGGCGCTGTAGCGCGACCGCATCAACGCCTCGGGCGTGGGGGCGTGTTCGCCGTCGGCCAGCCCGTCGTGCCACGGCCCGCAGCAGTCGACATAGCGCGCAGGCGCCTCGTCACGAGCACGGCACGGGCAAGGCATGTCACGACGGCGGGCCACGCGCAGATTGTGCGCGACGCCCGTTTCATGGAGAGGTGAGCTGCAGCGCTGCCTGCGCCGCGAGACAACGTTCGAGCAGTCGCGGCGCCTCGATGCGCCGCGTCCAGGCGGCAAACTCGGCCGTGGGTCCGCGCCAGCGCAGCGTGGCCACCGTGTCGAACAGCGGCGCATCGCTGCGCAGCGTGGCAAGCCGCTTGAACAGCAGCGCCTGGTCGCGGCGCTCGTCGCCCAGCACCTCGGGCGGGAAAGCCTCGATCGGCCCGTGCCGGTTCAGCAGGCGCGCGGCGCCCACCGCGCCGATGCCGGCGATGCCGGGGTAGCCGTCGGCGGCGTCACCGACCAACGCGAGAAAGTCCGGAATCATGGCCGGTTCGACGCCGAACTTCTTGCGCACGCCAGCGGCATCACGAATGGTCTTGGCCTTGCGGTCGACCTGCACGACGCGATCGCCCGTCACGCATTGCGCGAGGTCCTTGTCGGGGGTCCAGATGCAGACCTTGTGCACCCTTTCATCCTGTGAAGCGAGGTGGGCTGCGGAGGCCAGCGCATCGTCGGCCTCCAGCTCGGTCATCGGCCAGACGGTGACGCCCATCGCCACGAGCGCGTCCTCCAGCGGATGAAACTGCGCGAGCAGCGCCGGCTCGATGCCAGCGCCCGTCTTGTAGCCCGCCCACAGGCGATTGCGGAACGACTCGATCACGTGATCTGTGGCCACGCCGACGTGCGTCTCGCCGCGCTCGACGAACTCCAGCACGCTCTGCAGCACGCCGGCCACCGCACCGAAGCGCCGGTCCTTGCCCTTGTTGAATCGGCGCAGGCCGTAGAACTGGCGAAACAGCTCGTAGGTGCCGTCGATCAGGTGAACGACGATCACGCCGTCGGAGTCGGCGGGTGGTCCGGATCCGGTTCTCATCGGATCGTTAGGCGGCCAGCGTTTCCAAGTCTGACTCGGATGGGAAGCGTCCCGTCTTGTACTTGGAGTAGGCCAACTGGCCATCGACCACGATGTCGAACTGGCCGCTCTTGCCGACCTGTATGTCGACGGGACCGCGGCCCCGCGATTCAAACCAAGCCTTCACACGGAGGACTTCGGGTTTGTAGCCTCAGGCAGCGCAGTAGTGGATGACGATTGCCATTGTCGATGGTGCCTGTTCGATGCCAGGTGGACGCCGGTGCGGATGCCCGGCTCCCCCGATCTTATGCGTGCCCCGACAGTGTGGATGCCCGACGCCGAGCCGGCGCGTAGGGCCAAGGTCCAATGTCCGATCGCTGCGCGCGTCGCAATCATCGAGCCGACGCAGCCATACTTCGACAGAAGCTGGCCGCCGGGCGACTTCGTGGCGGTAAAGTGATGCGCAGTCGCCGGAACCGGAGTCCCTGATGCTCAACTCGCTCGGAGAAGTGCTCCCCCACGCCGCGCGGCGCTTCGGCGACAAGACGGCGCTCGTCGTCGGCGAGCGCACGTTCAGCTTCCGGCAGCTCGACCAGCTCTCGAGCACGCTCGCCGCCCATCTGGTGCGGCTCGGCGTGCGCCCGGGCGACCGTGTGACGCTCTACGCGCCCAACTCGTGGGAGTGGATCGTCAGCTACTACGGCGCGCTCAAGGCCGGTGCCGTGATCAATCCGATCAACGTGATGCTGACGCCCGCCGAGGTGGCCTACGTCACGCGCGACTGTGGCGCCAAGGCGCTGATCGGCAGCCCGGAGAAGGTCAAGCCCGCGCTCGACGCCGGCGTGTCGGGCCTCACCGCGGTGGTGTTCGGCCGCGAGGCGATCGCGGGCACGACAGCTCTCGACGAGCTGCTCGCCCGCCCACTCGACTTCGAGGCCGTCGCGGTGAAGCCCGATGCGCTGTCGACCATCGGCTACACGTCGGGCACCACCGGGCACCCGAAGGGCGCCATGCAGTCGCATCGTGCGGTGCTGCTCAACGGCGCCATGACTGCGCAGCTCCACCTCAAGTCGGCGCTCGACACGGTCGTCACGGCGCTGCCTTGCCCTCATGTCTACGGCAACGTCGTCTTCAACGGGGCACTGCTCTACGGCCTGAAGCTGGTGCTGCATCCGCGTTTCGATCCGCTGGAGGTGCTGACCAGCATCCAGGAACACCGCGCCTCGATGTTCGAGGGCGTGCCGACCATGTACATGGTGATGCTGGCGCACCCGGAGCTGCACCGCTTCGATCTTTCTTCGCTGAACCGCTGCACCGTCGGCGGCCAGACGATGCCGGTGGCCAAGATGCAGGAGGTCGAGCAGCGCTTCGGCTGCCCCCTGATCGAGCTGTGGGGCATGACCGAGCTGGCCGGGCTCGGCACGACGTTTCCGTCGAACGGGCCGCACAAGCTCGGCTCGATCGGCATCGCGCTTCCGCACGTCGAGGCGCGCATCGCCGACGTGGCCGATGCCGCCAAGACCATGCCCAGGGGCGAGGTCGGCGAGCTGATGATCCGCGGCCCGATCGTGATGCAGGGCTACTACGGCAACGACAAGGCGACGCAGGAAACGATCGAGCCCGATGGCTGGCTGCACACCGGCGACCTGGCGAGCATGGACGGCGACGGCGCCATCTTCATCGTCGACCGCAAGAAGGACATGATCAACACCGCCGGCTTCAAGGTGTTCCCCGCCGAGATCGAGCGCGTGGTGGCGCAGCACCCGAGCGTGGCGATGGTGGCCGTGGGCAGCCAGCCCGACGAGCTGAAGGGCGAGATCGCCAAGGCCTACGTGGTGCTCAAGCCCGGCACGCCGCCGGACCCGGAAGCGATCCTGGCGCTGTGCCGGGATCAGCTCGCGGCCTACAAGGTGCCGCGTGCGGTGCAGTTCGTTGCCGACCTGCCCAAGACCTCGACCGGCAAGATCATGCGTCGCGAGCTCAAGACGCTCGACGCCTGAGACGAGTGCGAGCCGGGCCCTTCGCTGGCCCCACCGGCGTCGCGTGAGGCCAGCCGGCCTTCACACGGAGGACTTCGTTTTCAGCCCGGCGGCGCGATGTCGGCCGAGCGGAAGGCGCGCGCCGAGGCCCGCATCAAGTCGTTGACCATCGTGTCGAGCGGCTCCACGTACTCGCGCGCGCACGACGGGCAGCGGTAAGAGGGCAGGTCGATCTCCACACCGAAGCGGGCCAGCCCTGCGAGCTCGACCGAGCGTGTGGCCTCGACGCGGTTGCTGCCGTGCGGGGCGAGCGCGTCGCCGCAGACGGTGCAGCAGTAGCGTCGGCGCAGGAACCCCCGCTCCTTGGCGGCGTCGAGCGGCACGAGCTGCGGCGCGGCGAGCAGCTGGTCGAGCAACTGCGACGGAAAAGTCGCTGCCACGAAGTACTTGTGCCCGTTGGGGCATTGCATGGCCGGCATGCCCTCGATCTTCAAGTGCACACCGTGTTCCTCACCTTCGATGGGCCCGAGGGGGGTCATCGTCATGTCGCTCTTGCATTGCGGGCAACGCAGCGTGTTCGGTTGCATGGTGATCTCCTCATGCGCTTTGAGGCGAGCGCTCGTTTGGTGTTGACGACGGCCCGACGTGCCGCCGGGCCGTCGTTGCCATGGATTCGGGCCGCGGCCGAGGGTTCCGCGCTTTTGGGGCGCGGCCGAGGCGGCAGCCGGCGCCAGCCTCGTGGACTGAACGCCGCGCTGCCGGCGCTGGCGATCCAGGGCTCGTTATGCTTGCGCGCCAACGGCCATTCCGCTGAATCGGGGGACGACGATGCATGCAGGGAGCGCGACAGCCAACTGGGCAGCACGCGCCCTGCTCGTCGCCCTGTGGATGGTGTCGGCCGCATCACGGGCCGCCGATCCCGCGGTGTGGCCGACGCACGGATGGCAGACCTCCCCACCCGAGCAGCAGGGCATGTCGCCCGGCGCGCTCGCCGATCTCGTCGACTTCGGCGCCGCCAATGCGATGGACAGCGTTCTGGTCGCACGGCACGGAAAGATCGTTCTGGACATGTACTACGCGCCCTTCAAGCCAGGGATGAGGCACGTCGTGAACTCGGTGACGAAGGGCGTGGTCGGCACGCTCGTCGGCATCGCGTTCAAGGAGGGGAAGCTCGATCGGCTCGACGCGCCGGTGCTCGATTTCTTCCCCGGGCGCAGCATCGCCAACGCCGACGCGCAGAAGCAGGCGATGACGGTTCGAAGCCTGCTCGACAGCAACTCCGGCTTGAGCTGGCACGAGCCGCTGTCCAACGCGCCGCCGGAGACGATGCTGCAGATGGAACGCAGCGCCGACTGGATCGGCTTCGTGCTCGACCGGCCGATGGCGCAGGCGCCCGGCGTCTCGTTCAACTACAACAGCGGCACCTGGCACCTGCTGTCGGCGATCGTCGGCCGGCAGACTGGCAGCGATGCGCTCGAATATGCCAAGCACAAGCTGTTCGCGCCCCTGGGCATCACCGACGTCGCATGGCGCCGTGATCCGCAGGGCATCCCGATCGGCGGTTATGGCCTGTTCCTGCAGCCGCGCGACATGGCCAAGATCGGATACCTGTACCTGCGCGGTGGCGCATGGGACGGCCAACAGGTGCTGCCGCCGCAGTGGGTGCCCCAGGTCCTTGGCGCCCAGGTCGACATGCACCTCGGCTCGTTCCGCTACGCCAACGGGTGGTGGACGCTGCCCGACAAGCGCGTCTACATGGCCGTGGGATATCTGCGCCAGCTGATCATCGTGCTGCCCGAGATCGACACGGTGGCTGTCGTCACCGGTCGCGGACACTATGCGTTCGCGCCACTGATCGATCGAGTTATCGCTGCCGCGAAGTCGTCCGTGCCGCTTCCGGTCGATGCCGTGGGCAGCGTGCGGCTGGCTGACCGCACCGCCGATGCCAGCGTCGAGAAACGCTCGCCGGTCGCACCGACACCGAGCCTCGCGTCGACGATTTCCGGCAAGACGTATCGGTTTCCCGCGAACTTGATCGGGCTTCGGTCGTTGAAGCTCGATCTGACGCCGACCAACCCGCGCTACGACTCGACGTTCGTGCTGGCCGATGGTGTGCCGCGCCGCTTCGAAGGCCCGATCGGGCTCGACGGCACGTTCCGCGTGCGCGAGGCCCAGGGCCTGGAGCCGGTCTTGGCGGTGAAAGGAAGCTGGCTGAGCGACGACACTTTTCAGGTCGTCGTGCGGTCACTGCTCGAAGGCATCGTCACAACCTACACGCAGTCCTTCAATGGACAGCGCATCGACATGTCGCTCGAGGACAACCGCGGCGTGCGTGCGCGGTTTCAGGGTGAAACGAGCGATTGAGTCACGACGCCTGAAACGAGTCCGGGTCGCGAGCTGGAGCGGCAAGCGGCGTTCCGTTGATGGGCGAACAAAAATAAAGTCGATTTCCCGAAAGCGGAATCGATTTTCGGCAAGCCCGGCGCGAACGCAGCGTTGATCTGTCACCGGGTCGGCGCGAACATCCGACCCCGCCGTTTGTTGGTGTGCGGCCTGCAGGTGCGGCGCACACCAGAACAACGGGTGCTGATCGCACGCGAAGGAGACGTTCATGAACCGATCAATTCTTGCCACGGGCCTCGCGGTGGTTGTCGGACTGGCCGCATTCGGCATGTCGCTGCTGCACTACGGCGATGCGCAGGCCAACCGAGAGGACTCGCCACGCTTCAAGGTCGATGAATCCTGGCCGAAGCCACTGCCTAACAACTGGCTCATCGGGCAGGTTCCGGGCATCGCCGTGGACAAGCATGACAACATCTGGATCGTCCAGCGCCCGCGGACGTTGACCAGTGACGAGCGCGGTGCGTCACTCACCGAGCCGGGCACGCCCCCGGCCCTCGATGGCGCAGCTCGACCCCAAGGGGCGATCTCCGACTGCTGCCTGCCGGCGCCGTCGGTCATGCAGTTCAGTCCGAAGGGCAAGCTGCTGCGTGCGTGGGGCGGGCCTGCGGACCCGATCAACCGGTGCCCTGAGCCAATGTGCCAGTGGCCCAACACCGAACACGGCATCTACGTCGACGACGACATGAACGTCTGGCTCGGCGGGCAAGCAGGCGGTGCGGTCCTGAAGTTCAGCGCGGATGGACAGTTCCTGCTCCAGATCGGCCGTCGCCAGCCTCCGGTGCGCAACAGCAACGACACCAACGGCGGGATCAACGGCACGCCGCTGTTGGCCCAACCCGCCGACATGGAAGGCGACTCCAGAGCCAACGAACTCTACATTGCCGACGGGTACACGAATCTGCGCGTCGTGGTGGTCGATGCCACCACGGGCATGTACAAGCGGCACTGGGGAGCCTATGGCCAGAATCCGGTCAACGACAGCCCGACACCCGCGTATGTCAAGAATCAGGCGCCGTCACCGAACTTCGCCAACCCTGTCCATGCCGTCAAGGTCACGAACGACGGGCTCGTCTACGTGGCCGACCGCGTGAACAACCGAATCCAGGTGTTTGACAAGAGGACGGTTGGCGCGCCGTGCGTGCCGGCGGGACCGGGCACGTGCGGATTCGTGCGCGAGATTTTCCTCGACAGAGAGACGCTCGGCCCCGGCGCGGCCTGGGACATCGACACCTCGCCCGACAGGCAGCAGAGGTATCTCTACAACGCGGACGGTTCGAACAACCACATCGCGACGCTGCTGCGCAGGACCGGCGCCATCCTCGACACGTTCGGCCGCAACGGCCGCAGCGCCGGGCAGTTCCACTGGGTGCACAACCTGGCGACCGACTCGCGAGGCAACATCTACACCGCCGAAGTGGACACCGGCAAGCGCGCGCAGAAGTTCGTGCTCAGAGAAGGCTGGGACCGCGACGATCACGACCGCGATTGAGCGCGGGCCCGAGCCAGGCAGGGTGGCCGACTGTGCCCTTCGAGGCGCGTCGGCCCTCTCTTTTGTCGAGGCATCCGATGGGCAACTTTCTCGCTCGGGTGGTGATCCTTCTCGCCGTGACGCTGGGTCCGGCGGCAGCGCACGACGTTCCCGAACAGATCATCCTGCACGGGTTCGTCAAACCCGAGGGCAACCGGCTGCACTTTCTCGTGCGCGTGCCCACGGTCATGCTGCTCAGCATGAACCTGCCCAAGCGCGGTCCGGGCTACCTGGATCTTGCGCAGATCGACGAACAGCCGCTGCAGGCCGCGGCGGCGCAAACAGCCAAGGAAATCGAGCTCTACGAGAACGGCGTTCTGCTCAAGCCCGGCCGCACGGCGGCGCGCATCTCGAGGGGTGCCGACCGTTCATTCGAGGCGTACGAGAGTGCCCTGGCCAGCATCGAGGGGCCGAAGCTTCCGGACAGTACCGAGGTGTTCTGGAACCAGGGCTACTTCGACGCGCACCTGGAGTACCCGATCGGCTCGGAACGCTCCGACTTTTCACTCGAGATGCGGCTGGCGCCGGGGCTCGCTGGGCGGCTCAAGCTGATCGTGCGGTTCATGCCACCCGACGGCGCCGTGCGCGCCTACCAACTTGCGGGCGGAGCGGGGCATGTGATTCTCGATCCGCGCTGGCATCAGGCGGCTTGGGCCTTCGTGAAATTCGGGTTCCTCCACATCCTGGACGGCATCGATCACCTGCTGTTCCTGCTGTGCCTCGTGATCCCGTTTCGGCGCATCGGATGGACCCTGGTGGGCGTCATCACGTCGTTCACGGTGGCGCACTCGGTCACGCTGATCGCTGCGGCCTACGGCATCGTGCCTTCCGGAGCGTGGTTCCCACCGCTGATCGAGGCACTCATCGCGGTGTCGATCCTGTACATGGCGATCGAGAACGTCTTGCGGCCGAATCTGCAGCGCCGCTGGCTGGTGACCTTTGCCTTCGGCCTCGTGCACGGGTTCGGCTTTTCCTTCCTCCTGAAGTCGCAGCTTCAGTTCGCTGGCTCGCACCTGCTCACGTCGCTGCTGGCATTCAACGTGGGCATCGAGCTGGGCCAGTTGCTCGTGCTCGCGATCCTCGTACCGCTGATCGCGCTGTTGTTCAGCTGGGTCCGCTCGGGCGAAAAGACGCTCAACTTGATCCTGTCGCTGCTCATCGGCCACACCGCGTGGCACTGGACGGTGGAGCGCGCCCAGGCGCTTGGCGATGTCGAATGGCCGGCGCTGGCAACGTGGCTGGGGCCTGCGGGACTGGCGTTGGCGACGCTGGGGCTCCTGGGCGGCTTGACCTCGTTCATCCGTCATCGCCTCGCACCGGGAGTGCCGGCGCGCACGCAGGCTGCCGGGGCGCAGAACAACGACGCTGCGCCTTGAGCCCGGCGGGCTAAACGCTGCGTCGGTAGTGCGAAGGTCGCATGCCGAAACGATCGCTGAATGCGACCGAGAAGTGCGACGCGCTCTGGAAGCCACATTGCGCTGCGATCACGGCAATTGGCGCAACCGTCTCGCGCAGCATCGACGATGCCTTGGCGAGCCTGAGTCCCAGGATGTACCTGTGCGGCGTCGTTCCCGCTGCGGCGCGAAACGAGCGCAGGAAGTGGTCCACTGACATGTTGGCGATTTCGGCGAGCGCCGTCAGGTGAATGACTTCGGGCAGATGTGCACAGACGTGCTCTTCGATGCGACGCATCACGGTCGGCCGCAGCGGATTGGGTCTTGCGGTGTGATCCGGCCGCGGCGGCGTGGCGTCTTTCAGGTTGGAGTGACAGCGGATCAAGCGGTCCAGCAACAGCGGCTCCGACGCATCGAGAAACTGCGCCATGGCCGGCGACACCCTGCTGTCGATGCTCTCGCGCTCGCTGGCGAGCATCTGAAAGTAGCCGGCGAGCCAGGGCTCGTCGATGCAGAAAAAGTCATCGAGCCGCACGGGCGTGCCGCAGAGCAGGTGTTCGTCGGCGAAGCGTTGCACCGATTCAGGGTGGATGTAGATGTGGACCACGTCCAGCGGGCTGTCCCATGAAAACTGGACACGATCGGTGGCACGCGCCAGGGTGACGGCGCCCGGTCGCAGGGCCTTGCGCAGGTGAACTCCGTCGACCGTCCGGGTCATGGTCGCGCCGGAGTGCGGGTGATAGCTCAGCACGTGATGCGAAATCGGTTCGCGCTCGAGCCCATGCCCACCCAGGCGCCAGCCGGCCGCGCTCAAACCGTGCTCTCGCTTGGCCTCGATCAGGAAGATCGGCGTTGCCACCTGCGCAACGTGCCGGGTGAGCTGCGCGATCGTCATAGCAGCACAAGGGCGGGCAAGTCCCGTACCGGGCACAACACAGTGGATCAGCGGGCAGCGTGTGGCTACACCGCTCCCTTCGCGGTCTGGGCCACATTGTCCAGCAGCTCCTGCAGCCGGTCGATGTCTGCCGGCTTCACCAGGTGGTGGTCGATGCCGGCTTCGGCCGCCTTGCGGCGGTCGCCCTCCTGGCCCCACCCGGTGACGGCGATGATGTACGGTCGGCGCTGCGGATGGCGCGAGCGCATCGCGCGCGCGACCTCGTAGCCGCTCATGCCCGGCAAACCGATGTCGAGCAACACGACCGCAGCATCGGTGGCGCCGAACGCTTCGACGGCGGAGGGCCCGTCGTACGCCACGGTCACGGTGGCGCCCAACAGCTCCAGCACTTTGCCGAGGCTTTCGGCGGCATCCCGGTTGTCGTCGACCACCAGCACGTGAACGGGCTCGCGCAGCCCGGCCGGCTTGCGCTCGGGCGCGGGTTGTGCGCCGAGCGCAACCGCCGGCAAGCGAACCACGAACTCCGACCCCAACCCCACGCCCGCACTGCGCGCCTCGATCGTGCCGCCGTGCATCTCGGCGAGCCGGCGCGACAACGTCAGGCCGATCCCCAGCCCGCCTGCGGCGCGCCCGACACCGCGGCCTTCGCGGCTGAACATCTCGAAGATGCGTGTCAGTCCATCGGGTGCGATGCCGATCCCGTTGTCGCGCACCGTCAGCACCACCCAGCCGCGTTCGCGCTGCGCCGTCAGCGCCAGCACGCCGCCGTCCGGTGTGTACTTGGCGGCGTTGTTCAGCAGGTTCGACAGGATCTGAGCCAGTCGCACCGGATCGCCCTCGATCCACAGCGGCTCACCCGGCAGCGAGATGTCCAGGCGGTGGTGGCCGGCCAGGATCACCGGCTCGCTGGTCTCGGTGGCATTACGCACCACCGACGACAGCTCGACCGTCTCGCGCTTCAGTTCGAGCGAGCCGCTGGTGATGCGCGACATCTCCAGCAGGTCGTCGACCAGCCGCACCAGGCTGTTGAGCTGGCGCTCCATCACGTCTCGCGCCGAGGCCATGGCGGGCGGGTTGTTGCTGTGGAACCGTATCAGGTGCAGTGCGTTGCGCAGCGGCGCCAGCGGATTGCGCAGTTCGTGCGACAGCGTGGCCAGGAACTCGTTCTTGCGCTGGTCGGCCACGCGCAGCGCATCGAGCGCGCGCCGCCGGATGTCGTCGGCGCCTCGCAGCGCCGCCACGCGGCCTTGCAGCTCGCGGGCACTGAACGGCTTGACCAGGTAGTCGTCGGCGCCACGGCTCAGGCCCTCGAGGCGGGCTTCTTCGCCGGCGCGGGCCGACAACACCAGGACCGGGATGTCGCTCAGCGCCGGATCCTGGCGCAGTTGCTGGATCAGCCCGAAGCCATCGAGCCTGGGCATCATCACGTCCGACACGATCACGTCGGGCCGGCGGGCGCGCGCGGCTTCCAGTGCGGCAATGCCGTCGACCACCACCTCGACCTCGTACTGATCGGCGAGCAGGCGCTGCACGTACTGGCGCAGGTCGGTGTTGTCGTCGGCCACCAGCACGCGGCCGCTGCGCTGCGCCTGCGATGCAAGAAGTGTGCACGCCACGGTGGGGGTAGCTGTCCGGGCTCGGCGAGTGCACGGACGCCGCAAGCTTGGTCTTCCGGCCCAGGCTCGCCCCGCATTGACTGCAAAGATTACAAACCGCCCCCGCTAGCCGCCGAACCCGTCAGCGACGCGCACATCGATCAGGCTCGGCCCACCGCTGGCAAACGCTGCGCGCAGCGCCGGCGCGATGTCGTGCGGGTCGGTGACTCGTGTCGACTTCAAGCCAAGGGACGTTCCCAAGGCCACGAAGTCGATGTCGGGCTCGCGAATGTCCATCCCGGTGAAGACGTCGGTCTTGCGCATGGCGACCAGCCGCTCCTTGATGATGCGGTAGCCGCGGTTGTTGGCGATCACGTACGTGATGGGCAGACCCTCGTGTGCCGCGGTCCACAGGCCCTGGATGGCGTACATCGCGCTGCCGTCGCCGACGATCGCCGCCACCGGCCGGCCCGGCAGCGCGAGGCCGATGCCGACTGCGCCCGGCACCGCGAAGCCGAGGCCGCCACTGGCCAGGCCGTAGTACGACCGGGTGTCGCGCAGCGACAGAAACTTCGGCAGGCTGAACGTGCTGACCAGGCCCTCGTCGACGACGACCGCTTCGCCTGGCAGCGCCTCGGAAAAGCGCATCGACAGGAATTGAGGATCGATCGGTGAAGTGTCCGCCGCGTGCAGCGCCTGCACGCGCAGCTGGTTGCGCTGGGCCGACCAGTTGCTTTTCTTCAGCTCGGCGAGTCGCGGGTTGTCGCGCGGAAGATCCTTCAGCAACGGCAAGAGGGCCCTCAGCGTCTCCTTGACGTTGGCGTGCACCGCGAGGTCGGTGCGGTAGTTCTTGCCAAGTTCGTGCGAACGCTCCGAGACGTGCACGACCGGCAGCCCATCGGGCAGCGGCTCGACCGCGCTGTACACCGACATGCGCAGCAGGTCGGCGCCGAGGCAGATCAGCAGGTCGTAGGGCTCGAGCAGCGAGCGCACCTGCTTCTGCTGGCGCGACAGCATTCCCATGTAGGCCGGGTGCTCGGTCGGGAAGTTGGCCGAGTAGGGGATCGAGTCGCCGAACACCGGCGCGCCGAGCCGCTCGGCGAGCTCGGCGGCCTCAGCGAACGCGTCGTGCCGCGCGAGCTCGTGGCCGGCGAGGATCACCGGCTTTCTTGAACCGAGGAGGGTCGCAGCCAACCTGGCAAGCGTCTCGTCGTCGGGCCTGACCGAGGAGACCACTCGGACCGGGCGCCCCATCTCCAGCTCGAGCGTCTCGTCCAGCACGTCACCCGGCAGGCTGAGGAATACCGGCCCGGTGGGCGGCGTGAGCGCGATCTTGGCCGCGCGGTGCAGGACCCTCGGCAGGTCAGCAGCGCGCGTGACCTCGACTGCCCACTTCACCAGCGGCTGCGCCACCGGCACCAGCGGCTCGTAGAGCAGGGGCTCGAGCAGCCCATGCCCCTGCTCCTGCTGCCCCGCAGTGAGGATCACCGGCGAGCCGGAGAACTTGGCGTTGTAGAGCGCGCCCATCGCGTTGCCGAGGCCCGGCATCACGTGCACGTTGGCGGCGGCGAGCTTGTGCGAGGCGCGGCAGTAGCCATCGGCCATGCCGAGCACGATCGACTCCTGCAGCCCGAGCACGAACTTGAGCTGCGCAAAGTCCGGCACCACCTCCATGATCGGCAGCTCGGTCGTGCCGGGGTTGCCGAACAGGTGCGTGACGCCCTCGTCGACGAGAAGCTGCAGGAACGCGCTGCGTCCGCTGATGCGAGGCATGAGTATCCCGTCGGTGCGACGGCGGCATGATCGCACGACCCTTTCGGCGTAGCCGCCGGTCCGATGGCGTTCCATGCGTGCCCGTACAGTGTGGCCTCTCGAACCTGCTCGAAGGAGACTGCACATGCGCCCTGAGACAACCCTCGCCGGCGTCGCCCTGTGGCTGGCGATGGCCGGCAGCGCGCTGGCCCAGGGCTATCCCACCAGGCCGATTCGCCTGATCCTGCCGCAAAGCCCCGGCGGCGGCTCCGACCTGGTCGCGCGCGCCATGGGCCCCGAGATCGAGAAGCGCCTGGGCCAGCCCCTGGTGATCGAGAACAAGCCCGGCGGCAACGACTCCATCGGCCCCGACGCCGTGGCCAAGGCGGCGCCCGACGGCTACACGATCGGTGTCGTCAGCAGTTCGTTCTCGATCAACCAGACCGCCGTGGGCATCAAGCTGCCCTACGACTCGCAGAAGGATTTCGTGCCGATCGCGCCGATGGTGCGCATCCCGATGATCGTGATGGTCAACACCGAGCTCGGCGTCAGCGACCTGAAGTCGATGGTGGCGTTGTCCAAGACGCGTCCCGGCAAGCTCAACTACGGCTCCGCCGGCCCCACCACCTTCGGCGGCATGGCCACCGAGTGGTTGATCCGCAGCTCCGGCGCCGATTTCACCGGCATCACCTACGGCGGCCGCGGCATCCTGCAGGGCCTGGTCGCGGGCGACCTTCACCTCGTGCTCGGCGGGCTCGCCGCGGCCTCGCCGACGCTGCAGACCGGCAAGGCGAAGATCATCGCCGTGACCAGCGCGCAGCGCATGACCAAGCTGCCCGACATCCCGGCGGTAGCCGAGAGCTATCCTGGCTTCGAGGTGGTGCCGTTCTACGGCTTCGTGGCGCCGGCCGGCACGCCGCCGGAGATCGTGAGCAGGCTCAACGCGGCCATCGGCGAGTCGATCGCCGCCATCACGCCCAAGCTGATCGACATGGGCAACGAGCCGCTGCGCATGAGCCCGGCGGAGTTCAAGGCCTTCCTGGACAAGGATCTCGCGACCTGGAAGAAGATCGTCGAGGCGGTGAGATGAGGCCCCCAGAGCGGCCCTTCGTTGACTCGAGGCGCGCGCGATGAGCCTGCGCCTGCTGTCCAAGACGTACTGGCGCGGCAGCTGGGTGCGCTTTCGCGAGCCGGTGGACGACTTCGCGCAGTGCGAGCAGGCCACGGTCTATGCGCACGACAACACGCAGGTGCGCGGGCTGTGCTGGACGCCCAAGCACAACCCGCGTCCGCGCGTGGCCGTGCTGGCGGCGCATCCGCGCGTGGACTTCTCGCAGCACTACGCCTTTCCGGCGCTGCTGCGCGCGGGCTACGCCTGCGTGGGCGCGAACCTGCGCACGCTGGGCAACGACATGACCTGCGTGCACGAGCAGATCATCCTCGACGTGGCGGCCTACGTGTGCTGGCTCAAGGAGCGCGGCGTCGAGCGGGTGGTGTGGCTCGGCAACTCCGGCGGCGGCTCGCTCGGCGGCCTGTACCAGGCGCAGGCCAAGGCCGCGCCGCAGCAGCGCCTGCGCCTCACCCCCGGCGGGCGGCCCACCGCGCTGCCCGGCGCGACGATGCCGCCCTTCGACGCGATGATGATCACGGCCGCACACAGCGGGCAGGGCGTGATCATGAACGAGGTGATCGACCCCGCCGTGATCGACGAGCACGATCCGTTGCTCACCGACCCGGCGCTCGACATGTACGACCCTGCCAACGGCTTCGTGCCGGCGCCGGCCTGGTCGCACTACGCGCCGCAGTTCGTGCAGCGCTACCGCGCCGCGCAGCTCGCGCGTGTGGCCCGCATCGATGCGCGTGCGCGCGCACTGATCGCGCAGCAGGCCGAGGCCGAAACCGTGTGCAACAGCCCCGAGTACACGCGCCTGGGCAGCGCTGCGCAACGCGACATCACGCGGCGCGCGGCCTTCCAGCCCGTGATGACCATCTACCGCACGATGGCGAACCTGAACTACGTGGACAACACGCTCGACCCGAGCCCGCGCGGCTACGGC
>DATDJF010000111.1:0-11115 GCA_036520715.1 Burkholderiaceae bacterium
CTCGCCCTTCAGCGCGGCCAATGCCTGGAACGCGCTGCGCGCCTGCGCGCCCCACTGCGACTTCAGCGACGCCAGATGCCTGCCCATCGCCAACTGCCGGCCGTGTTCGTCGACCACGCGCAGGTTCATGAACAGGTGCGCCGGCACCGCGTCGAGCTTGAAGTCGTTGCGCTGCACCGCGAGCTGCGTGCGCTCGCGCACGAACTTCAGCAGCACGTCGAGCAGCTCGCCCTGCGCGAACGGAGTCAGCTCGCAGAACTCGGCCGTCGTGTCGGGCAACGGCACCAGGCGCGAGCGCGGGCGTTGAGGCAGGCTCTTCAGCAGCGCATGCACCTTGTCGCGCAGCATGCCGGGGACCAGCCAATCGCAGCGCTCGTCGCTGGCTTGATTGAGCGCGTAGATCGGCAGCGTGACGGTGACGCCATCCTTCGCATCGCCGGGTTCATGCAGGTACTCCGTCGCGCAATCGATGCCGCCCAGCCGCAGGGTCTTCGGAAAGACCGCCGTCGTGATGCCGGCGGCCTCGTGGCGCATGAGCTCGTCGCGTGTGAGCTGGAGCAAACGCGGCTGCCGCTTCACCTCTTCGCGAAACCAGCGCTCGAGTGACACGCCCGAGTGCAGATCGGCAGGCAACTGCTGGTCGTAGAAGGCGAAGATCAATTCGTCGTCGACCAGCACGTCCTGCCGGCGTGACTTGTGTTCCAACTCTTCCACCTGAGCGATCAACTTGCGGTTGTGCGCTTGGAACGGCAGCTTGCTGTCCCACTCGCCATTGACCAGCGCTTCGCGGATGAATATCTCGCGCGCGCTCACAGGGTCGACCTGCCCATAGTTCACCCGCCGGTTGTTGTAGACCACGATGCCGTACAGCGTGGCGCGCTCGAGCGCCACCACCTCGGCGGCCTTCTTCTCCCAGTGCGGCTCCAGCAGCTGCTTCTTCAACAGGTGGCCGGCAATGGCGGGAATCCACTGCGGTTCGATGGCAGCCAGCCCGCGGCCGTACAGCCGCGTGGTCTCCACCAGCTCGGCGGCAATCAGCCAGCGCGCCGGCTTCTTGCTCAGGTGGGCGCCCGGATGGCGCCAGAACTTGATGCCGCGCGCGCCGAGGTACCACTCGTCGTCGTCGCTCTTGCAGCCGACGTTGCCGAGCAGACCGGCCAGCATCGAGACGTGGATCTGCTCGTAGGTGGCGGGCGAGCCGTTCAACCGCCAGCCGTGCTCGGCCACCACGGTGTGCAACTGCGAATGGATGTCGCGCCATTCGCGCACGCGCCGCGGGCTGACGAACTGCTCGCGCAGGCGTTGTTCCTGTTGGCGGTTGCTCAGGCGGTGCGTGTCGGTGGCCGCGCCGGCATGTCCGTGCACGCCGCGCCCCTGTTCGATCCAGTGCCACAACTTCAGATAGCCGGTGAACTCGGACTTCTCGTCGTCGAAGAGCTTGTGTTTCTCGTCCGCCGCCTGCGCGTGCTCGAGCGGCCGGTCGCGCACATCCTGCACACTCAGCGCCGATGCGATGACCAACACCTCGTTCAATGCCTGCCGCTCACGCGCTTCGAGGATCATGCGGCCGACGCGCGGGTCCAGCGGCAGGGTCGACAGCTCTTGTCCGATCGCGGTGAGCTCGTTGTTGTCGTCGACGGCGTTCAGTTCGGCGAGCAGTGCGTAGCCATCGGCGATCGCCTTGCGCGGCGGCGGCTCGATGAACGGAAAGTCTTCCACCGCGCCCAGGCGCAACGCCTTCATGCGCAGGATCACGCCGGCCAGCGACGAGCGCAGGATCTCGGGATCGGTGAAGCGTGCGCGCGCGGCAAACTCCTTCTCGTCGTACAGGCGGATGCACACGCCGTCGGCGACACGGCCGCAGCGGCCGGCGCGCTGGTTTGCCGCGGCCTGCGAGATCGCCTCGACCTGCAGCTGCTCGACCTTGCTGCGGTAGCTGTAGCGCTTGACGCGTGCCTGTCCCGAGTCGATGACGAAGCGGATGCCCGGCACGGTGAGCGAGGTCTCGGCCACGTTGGTGGCCAGCACGATGCGCCGTGCGCCGTGCGGCTCGAACACACGATCCTGCTCGGCCTGCGACAGCCGCGCAAACAGCGGCAGGATGTCGGCCGGCGGGCCGCCGCGCTGCGTGCTCGCCAGATGCTTGCGCAGATGATCGGCGGCTTCGCGGATCTCGCGCTCGCCGGGCAGGAAGACCAGGATGTCGCCGCCGGCGCCGCCGCGCCACAACTCGTCCACTGCGTCGGCGATGGCGTCGTCGAGGCCATGATCCCGGCTCTCCTGGAACGGCCGCCAGCGCTGCTCCACCGGGAACAGGCGGCCCGACACCTGGATCACCGGCGCCGGCCCGTGTGCCGAGGCGAAGTGCTGCGCGAACCGATCGGCGTCGATTGTGGCCGAGGTCACCACCACCTTCAGGTCGGGCCGCCGCGGCAGCAGCTGCCTGAGGTAGCCGAGCAGGAAGTCGATGTTCAGGCTGCGTTCGTGCGCCTCGTCGATGATCAGCGTGTCGTAGCCGCGCAGGTCGCGGTCGTGTTGCGTCTCGGCGAGCAGGATGCCGTCGGTCATCAGCTTGACCGACGCGCCGCGCTGCAGGCGGTCCTGGAAGCGCACCTTGTATCCCACCACGTCGCCGAGCGGCGAATTCAGTTCTTCGGCGATGCGTTTGGCCACGCTCGACGCGGCGATGCGGCGCGGCTGCGTGTGGCCGATCAAGCCTTTGCCGCCGGCACCGAGCCCGCGACCCAGCTCGAGCATGATCTTGGGCAGCTGCGTCGTCTTGCCCGAGCCCGTCTCGCCGCAGACGATGACCACCGGATGCTCGCGGATGGCGCGTGCGATCTCGTCGCGGCGGGCGCTGACCGGCAGCGACTCGGGGTAGCGGATCGGCGGGATCGCATGGGCCAGGCGCGCAGCGGAAGGCGCGTTGCGGGTTCGCTGCGGCGGCACGGTCACGGGGCGCGGATGATACGCGCGACACCGCGCGAGGCGAACCGCAGCAGCGCTGCGGCACAATCTGCGCCAGCATGAGCCTCGTGTTTCCCCATACCTTCGTCCCCTGGTTCCGTTCGGTCGCGCCGTACATCCATGCCTATCGCGGCAAGACGTTCGTCGTCGGCCTGGTCGGCGAGGCCATCGCGGCCGGCAAGCTGAATGCGTTCGTGCAGGACCTCGCGATCCTGCACGCGATGGGCATCAAGCTGGTGCTGGTGCACGGCTTTCGCCCGCAGGTGAACGAGCAGCTCGCCGCCAAGGGCCACACCTCGCGCTTTTCCCACGGCCAGCGCATCACCGACGAAGTGGCGCTCGACTGCGCGCAGGAGGCGGCCGGCCAGCTGCGATTCGAGATCGAGGCCGCCTTTTCGCAAGGACTGCCGAACACGCCGATGGCCAACGCGGCGGTGCGCGTGATGTCGGGCAACTTCCTGACCGCGCGCCCGGTGGGCATCGTCGAGGGCATCGACTTCATGCACAGCGGCGTGGTGCGCCGCGTCGATGCGGCGACGGTGCGCCGCGCCATCGACGGCGGCTCGATCGTGCTGCTGTCGCCGTTCGGCTTCTCGCCCACCGGCGAGGCGTTCAACCTCACGATGGAGGACGTGGCCACCTCCGCGGCGACCGCGCTGCAGGCCGACAAGCTGCTGTTCGTCACCGAAGTGCCGGGCATCCACGAAAAGACCGACGACCCCGAGTCGGGCATCGACACCGAGCTGGCTCTGGTCGACGCCAAGCGGCTGCTGGCGGCGCAGTTGAAGCAGACCGACCAGCCCGGCAGCGCCGCGGCCTACCTGCGCCAGTGCGTCAAGGCCTGCGAGGGCGGCGTCGAGCGCTCGCACATCCTGCCGTACGCGGTGGATGGCGCGATCCTGCAGGAGGTGTTCACGCACGACGGCATTGGCACCATGGTGGTCGACGAGAAGCTCGAAACCCTGCACGAAGCCGGCGCCGACGACGTGGGCAGCATCCTGGCGCTGATCGAGCCGTTCGAGCGTGACGGCACGCTCGTCAAGCGCGGCCGCACCGAGATCGAGCGCGACATCGGCAACTACACGGTGATCGAGCACGACGGCGTGATCTTCGGCTGCGCGGCGCTGTACCCCTACCCCGAGGCGCGCACCGGCGAGATGGCGGCGCTGACCGTGTCGCCCGACGTGCAGGGCCAGGGCGACGGCGAGCGGCTGCTCAAGCGCGTCGAGCAACGCGCGCGCAGCATCGGCCTGGACAGCATCTTCGTGCTGACCACGCGCACGATGCACTGGTTCATCAAGCGCGGCTTCCAGCAGGTCGATGCCGAGTGGCTGCCCGAGGCCCGCAAACGCAAGTACAACTGGGATCGCCGCTCTCAAGTGCTGGTCAAGAAACTGGCCTAGAAAAGCACCCGCACACGACCCCGCACCGGAGCACGAGCATGGCACGCACGATTCACTGCGCTTATCTCAAGAAGGATGCAGATGGGCTGGACTTTCCCACCTACCCGGGCGAACTCGGCAAGCGCATCTACAACGAAATCAGCAAGGAAGCTTGGGCGATGTGGCTCAAGCATCAGACGATGCTGGTCAACGAAAACCGGCTGAATCTCGCCGACCAGCGCGCACGGCAATACCTCGCGCGGCAGATGGAGCAGTTTTTGTTCGGCGGTGGCGCCGACAAACCGGCGGGGTATGTCGCGCCCACCACCTGAACGGCAAGCCGGTCGACGAAGATTTCCTCGGATAACCGATCCGACCACTGCACCCATTCGATCCACCGGGTTTTCTCGACCGCCGATCGGCAGCGTTGACCACATTCAGTTTGGCGGCCGGCTGTATATTCGCCGCACGATTGGTGATACTGCCTGGAGGTTCCATGTCGAATCTGGCCGAATTGATCGCTCAAAAGGCGGCCCTCGAGAAACGCATCGCCGAGGCACAAACCCACGAGCGCGCGGCGGCGATCGCCCGCATCAAGCAGTTGATGTCCGAGCACGGACTGACGCTCGCCGACCTCGGCGGCAAGGCGGCCCAGGCGCCCAAGGCAACCAGGGCCGGCCCGCGCAAGGGCAGCAAGGTGCCGGTCAAGTACCGCGACCCCGCCAGCGGCAACGCCTGGAGCGGCCGCGGCCTGCAGCCCAAGTGGCTGCAGGCGGCGCTGGCCCAGGGTCGCCAACTCAGCGACTTCGCGGTCTGACGTGCTGCCGGATGCGGCGCCCTGCGCAGCACATGATGGCGCCGACATGACGCTCTGCGCCGACTGACGCGACAGCATGGCCGCGGCGAGCGAAACCTCCGAACGGCCCGCCGCGCGCAGCCATGGCTTGCTGCGCAACGCCGGGCTGATGCTGGCGTGCCTGCTGCTGGTGCGCCTGGGGCTCACCACCGCCGACGATCATCGATTGATCGCCACCTTCGCGCCGGCGGTGGGCCTGGCGTGGGCGGCGCTGATGCGCTGGGGGCCGGCGGTGACGCCGGGCGTGTGGCTCGGCCTGGCTGCCGGCTTCATCTGGGGCGGTGCCTCGTGGTCGCTGGCGCTGGCGCTGGCCACCGGCCAGGCCCTGGGTGCGTGCATCGCGGCGTTCTGGCTCGGGCGCTCCGGCTTCGATTCGCGGCTCGACCAGCCGCGCGACCTTTGGCTGCTGGGGGGCGCGGTCCTGTGCGGCAGTGCGGTGCTCAGCGCAGCCAACGCAGCCACCTGGATGATGCTGGCCGGACGCATTCCGATGCTCGACCTGGCCGGCGCGTGGCTGGCCTGGTGGTTCGGCGAGGCCACCGGGCTGGTCATCGTCGGCGTGGCGTTGTTGTCGTTGCCCCGCATCGTGGTGACCGTGCCGAGCACGCCGCGCTGGATCGGCGATGCCGCGCTGCTGCTGGCGATCGCACTCTCGCTCGGGCTGGTCATCGAGGCGCTGGCCAACGCCCGACTGAACCTGCTGCCCTTCGCGTTGCTGCCGCTGATCGCGCTGGTGTGGCTGGCGTTGCGCAGCGGCCTGGTGTTGCCGACGGGCGGGCTCGCGGTGCTGGCGCTGCTGGCGACCGCGCTGCTGGCCGGCGGATCGCGCTCGCTGCAGCAGGTGGCCGGCACGCTGGGCCTGCGCTCGATGTGGGCCTGCCTGGCGTTGGCGCAGGCGCTGGTGCTTCTCGTGCACGTGTTCGCCGGCCGGGCGCGCAACGCCGCCGCGCGCTTCGAAGTGGCGCTCGAAAGTGCCGACCTCGGTGTCGCCGATTGGCCGCTGGCCGGTGGCGTGCCCTACACCTCGCCGCGCTGGCGCAGCCTGCTCGGCGACCGCGACGGCAGCCGCACCTCGACGCTGGAAGACTGGCTCGCCCGCGTGCACGGCGACGACCGCAACGACCTGCGCCTGGCCATCGAGGGGCTCGACGATCCGGCGCACGACTCGGTGTGGCGCCAGACCCGCATCCGGGTCGGTGACGCGTGGCCGTGGTTCGAACTGCGCATCACGGTGGCGTCGCGCGACGCCGACCAGCGCGCCACGCGGCTGGTGGCCACGCTGTCGGACGTGCAGGCACAGCGCAGCGCGGAAGACCGCGAGCGCCTGTCGAGCAGCTTGTTCCAGAACCTGCACGAGGGCCTGGTGATCGTCGATGCCGACCTGCGCATCCTCGACGTCAACCCGACTTACAGCCGCATCACCGGCGTTGCGCGCGAAGAGCTGATCGGCACCGTGCCGACGCTGCTCAGTTCATCTTCCACCGATGCGATGACCCGGCAGCAGCAAAGCGCCATCTGGGCGGGCCTGCGCAGCCTGGGCCACTGGAGCGGCGAGGTGGTCGAGCGCCGGCGCAACGGCGACCCGTGCGCGCTGCACCTGAGCGTGTTCACGGTGCCCGACCCCGAGGGCGCGGTGCGCTATCGCGTGCTGATGGTGTCGGACATGACCGAGCAGCGGCTGCAGCGCGAACGGCTCGAGCGCCAGGCCCACTTCGACGAGTTGACGCGGCTGCCCAACCGCGCGCGCCTGACCCAACTGCTCAGCGAAGCGCTGGTAGCCAGCGAACGGGAGGGCCACCTGCTGGCGGTGTGCTACATCGACCTCGATCACTTCAAGGAGATCAACGAGCGCCACGGCCGCAACGCCGGCGACCGTGTGCTGGTGGAGCTGGCAGCGCGCCTGCGCAGCGCGCTGCGCGCACACGCCACCTGGTCCGACGTGGCGGCGCGCCTGGGCGGCGACGAGTTCGTGCTGCTGCTGCGCGCCGACACGATCGAGGAGGCGCGGCTGGCGGTCGAACGTGTGCTGCGCGTGATCGCGTTGCCCTACACCATCGATGCGCAGACGCCGCCCACCTCGATGACCGCCAGCGTCGGCGCCACCGTCTACCCGATCGACCACAGCGACCCCGACACGCTGCTGCGCCACGCCGACCATGCGATGTACGGCGCCAAGCAGGCCGGGCGCAACGGCTACCTGTTCTTCGACCCGGAACACAACCGCCGCGCCGAGGAGCGCGTGCTGGCCCTCGGCCGCGTGCAGGAGGCGCTCGACCGCCAGGAATTGCGCCTGTACTACCAACCGAAGGTCGACCTGCGCCGCGGCACCGTGCTCGGTGCCGAGGCGCTGCTGCGCTGGGAGCATCCCGATCACGGCGTGGTGCCGCCGGGCCAGTTCCTGCCGCTGATCGAGCACACCGGCCTGTCGGCACGCGTGGGCGACTGGGTGCTCAGCCAGGCGCTCAACCAGCTCGAGCGCTGGCTCGACCAGGGGCTCGACCTGTCGGTCAGCGTCAACGTGTCGGCGCGCCACCTGCAGGAGCCCGATTTCGTGCAGCGCCTGACCGAGCTGTTGGCCCGTCACTCGCGACCGCTGGGCACCCGGCTCGAGCTCGAGGTGCTGGAGACCGCGGCGCTGGCCGACGTGGCCTACACCTCGATGCTGCTGGAACGCTGCGCGTCGCTGGGCGTGCGCTTCGCGCTCGATGACTTCGGCACCGGCTACTCCACCCTCACCTACCTGAAGCGCCTGCCGGTGCAGGTGCTGAAGATCGACCGCTCGTTCGTGCACAACATGCTCAACGACACGCAGGACCGCGCCATCGTCGAAGGCGTGATCAGCCTGGCGCGCACCTTCTCGTGCGTGGCCGTGGCCGAGGGCGTCGAGACGCCCGCGCAGGCGCGCACGCTGCTCGAGATGGGCTGCGAGATCGGCCAAGGCGCGGGCATTGCCGCCGCGATGCCCGCGGCCGAGCTGCCGCGCTGGCTCAGGGAGTGGAAAGGCCTGTTCGCCATCGCACCGGCCGGCGGCGCGGCGCCGGCCCTCGGCGCGGCCAACCCCGCCAGCGGGCCGCGCGCACGCTAGCGGCCGCTCTCCAGACGCAGTAACCCACGCTGCCGCCAGCGAGCGGCCGCTAGACTGGTGCCGTGCTGCCCGCCGGCTTCATTCAGGAGTTGTTGACCCGCGTCGACGTCGTCGAGGTGGTCGGCCGCCACGTCGAGCTCAAGCGCGCCGGCACCGTGCACAAGGGGCTGTGTCCGTTCCATGGCGAAAAGTCGCCGAGCTTCACCGTCAGCCCGAGCCGCCAGACCTACCACTGCTTCGGCTGCGGAGTCCATGGCGACGCGATCAGGTTCCTGATGGAGAACCAGGGCCTGCCGTTCATGGACGCGGTGCGCGAGCTGGCGCAGCGCGCCGGCGTCACCGTTCCGGAGGGTGACTCGAGCCCGGAGGAACGCGCTCGCGAGGCCGAGCAGCGCGAGAAGCGGCAAACCCTCACCGACGTGCTCACGCGCGCCGGCGAGCACTACAAGGCCGCATTGAAAAGCACGCCGCGCGCCGTCGACTACCTCAAGCGGCGCGGCCTCACCGGCGAGATCGCCGCGCGCTTCGGCCTGGGCTACGCGCCCGCCGGATGGCGCAGCCTCGCCAGCGCGTTCGCCCGCTACGACGACCCGTTGCTGGCCGAAGCGGGCCTGGTCATCGTGCAGGGTGATGGCGAGGAACAAAAGCGCTACGACCGTTTTCGCGACCGCATCATGTTTCCGATCCGATCGGTGCGCGGCGAGGTCATCGGCTTCGGCGGCCGGGTCATCGACGACGGCGAGCCCAAGTACCTCAACTCGCCGGAGACACCGCTGTTCGTCAAGGGCCGCGAGCTGTACGGCCTCTACGAAGCCCGCTCGGCGCTGCGCGAGGCCGGCTACGCCCTGGTCGTCGAGGGCTACATGGACGTGGTGGCGCTGGCCCAGTCGGGCTTCGGCCAGGCGGTGGCCACGCTCGGCACGGCGTGCACCGCCGAGCACGTGGCCAAGCTGTTCCGTTTCACCGACCACGTGGTGTTCAGCTTCGATGGCGACGCCGCCGGGCGACGCGCCGCAGGGCGTGCGCTCGAGGCCGCACTGCCGCACGCCACCGACCTGCGCAGCGTGCGGTTCCTGTTCCTGCCACCCGAGCACGACCCCGACTCGTTCGTGCGCGAGCACGGCGCGGCCGCGTTCGAGCAGCAGGTGGCCGCCGCGGTGCCGCTGTCGCGCATGCTGCTGCAAACGGCGCAGGACGGCTGCGATCTGGCGCTCGCCGAAGGCCGCGCCCGTTTGCTGGCACAGGCCAAGCCGATGGTCGAGCTGCTTCCTGCCGGCGCCTTGCGCCAGCAGGTGATGGCCGAAGTCGCGCGCGCCGGCGGCACCTCCAGCGAGCAACTCGCAGCCTTGTGGGATCCGCCCAGCGCAGCGCGCGCAGCCAGGCCGGCGCAGGCCGGCAGACCCGCGCCGCGCCGCATCGCGCTCGCGCGCAACGCCGCGACGCTGCTCGATCGCGCCGTGTGGCTGCTGTTGCAGCGCTGCGACCTGTGGGAGCGCATCGGCGCCGAAGACCACGAGCGGCTGGCCACCCAGCCGGCGCCCTATGGCAGCTTGTTCGCGCTGCTCGACCGCTGCGTGCACGACCACGGTGCGCTGAGCCGCAGCGGCCTGATCGACTGGTTGCGTCACGCAGCGAGCGAGGATGCCGAAGTGGCCGCGCTGCTCGATCGCTCGGCGGCGCTGCACGACCTCGACGACGGCGTCGACGCGCTCGACGATCTGCGCAAGCTGCTGCTGCGCCTGCAACTGGTGCAGGTGAACAGCGAACGCACCTTGCTCGTCGAGTCGGGGCAACTGGCCGGCGACGACCTGGCTCGCTTCAACGAGTTGGGCAAGCGCCTGAGCGAATTGAGCGCCGCACTGGCCGGCAACGACGCGCAGCCCGGGCAGCGATCCTCCGGCCGACTTTGACTGAGGCCCCCGAGTTAGACGATAATTCGCAATTCGTTGCAGCGGCAAGAGTGACAGCAGCGCTGACCCTTTCAGGGCAGGGACCCGGCCCCCCGCGACACGGGGCACATACAGGCCACATATCCCTCCAGGCGTTGCCCGGCTACCCAGCATTCACGCGAACTTGCCTGCCTGAGACCTCTCCCGCACGCGGCGGTGGCGCTGCCGTGCGGGTTCGCGCGTGTTCGGATCGATTCCGAAGTGCCCCATTGAGGTTTGGCCTGCCGCCCGTAGCTACCCGACAGAGGACCGCATGACCCCCAAAAAGCCCGCCGCCAAGCCCGCGACCAAGGCCAAGCCGAAGAACCACGCCGAAGCTCCCAAGCGACCCGCCAAGGCGGCCGCCCCGGCGCCCAAGCCTGCGCACGCCAAACCCCACGCGCGCCACACGCCCGCGCCAGTCAAGCCGGCCAAGGGCGGCAAGCACGAGGCACCGGCCAAACCGGCCGCACACCCGGTCAAGGCGGCGGCGCACCCGGCAAAGCCCGCGGCCAAGGCTGCAACCGGCAAGCCGGCGGCGCCTGCCAAGGGCAAGGCAAAGGGCAACGGCAAGGAGGCCACCGCGCAGGGCAAGCCCGGCGTGCCGGTCGAAGAGGATTTCAACGACGTCGACACCGAGCTCGAAGTCGAGGCCGATGCCGAGGTCGTCGAGACGGCCAAGGAAGAGAAGGCCAAGCCGCTGCGCATGAAGGTGTCGCGCGCCAAGGAGCGCGCGCTGATGCGCGAGTTCGGCCTCGACGAGACCCTGCTCACCGAAGAAGAGGTCGCCAAGCGCCGCCAGGAGCTCAAGACGCTCATCAAGATGGGCAAGACGCGCGGCTTCCTGACGCACCAGGAGATCAACGACCACCTGCCCGAGAAGCTGGTCGACAACGA
>DATDJF010000112.1:0-3307 GCA_036520715.1 Burkholderiaceae bacterium
TACAGCGCCGCGGTCAGCACCTCGGCGGGCACCGCCTCGTCGATCGCGGCCTGCACCGTCCAGCGGCCCTCGCCGGAATCCTCGACGACGCCGGTGTAGCCCGCCAGGTGCGCATCCTGGACCAGCGCCTGCGCGGCAAGATCGAGCAGCCACGACGACACCACGCTGCCGCGGCGCCACACCTCGGCGATGTCGGCCAGGTCGAAACGGTATTGATGATCCGGCCCGAACGACGACTTGTCGGCGTTGCGCAAGATGTCGAAGCCCTCGGCCAGCGCCTGCATCATTCCGTATTCGATGCCGTTGTGGATCATCTTGACGAAGTGGCCGGCACCTGCCGGGCCGCAGTGCAGCCAGCCGCGCTCGACGTTGGCCGCCTCGCCGTCGCGCGACGGCGTGCGCGGCTGCATGGCCACGCCGGGCGCCAGCGCCTCGAACAGCGGCGCCAGGCGCTGCACGCAGGCGGCCGGCCCGCCGATCATCAGGCAATAACCACGTTCCAATCCCCACACGCCGCCGCTGGTGCCGATGTCGAGGTAATCAAGGCCGCGCTCGGCCAGCTCGCGGGCACGCCGCACGTCGTCGTGGTGGTGGCTGTTGCCGCCGTCGATCACCACGTCGCCGGGCGCGAGGCACTGCGCCAGCTCGGCGATGGTCGACTCGGTGGCGGCGCCGTGCGGCAGCATCACCCACACCGCACGCGGCGCGCGCAGGCCGGCCACCAGCTCGGCCAGGCCACGCGCCGGCACCGCGCCTTCGGCGGCCAATGCGGTCACCGCGGCCTCGTCGCGGTCGTGCACCACGCATTCGTGACCGGCGCGCATCAGCCGCCGCACCAGGTTGGCCCCCATGCGGCCCAAACCCACCATTGCAAGCTGCATCGTCTCACCCTCTCGTGTGGAGGCGTTGTATGCCAGCGCCGCTCGCACCCGACTGCTTTCGCACCGGGACTTTCCCGCAGTGGCGGCACGAAACGCCGCAGGCCAATGCATCATTGCCGCCGCACTTGCGGCTCTCGTCGCATCACGCGCTCACGCCGCACCACAGGAGACACACGATGCGCGCCATCTTTTCATCCACCGTCGGCAAGTCCGTCGCGGCGCTGTGCGCGGCGCTCGGCATGTTGCTGCCACAGGCCGCGCAAGCGGCGTATCCCGAGCGTCCGATCACGCTGATCGTGCCATGGGGCGCGGGCGGCGGCACCGACGCGGTGGCGCGCATCCTCGCCACGCTGATGGAGAAGGACCTCGGGCAACCGGTCAACGTGGTCAACCGCACCGGCGGCTCGGGCGTGGTCGGCCACCAGGCCATCTCGGCCGCGGCGCCCGACGGCTACACGATCGGCATCATCACGGTGGAGATCGGCATGATGCACCACCAGGGTCTCACCGACCTGAAGGGCAGTTCGTACACGCCGATCGCACTGGTCAATGCCGATCCCGCCGGCGTGCAGGTGCGCGCCGATGCACCGTACAAGAACGTCAACGAGCTGGTCGCAGCGATCAAGGCCAACCCGGGCAAGTTCAAGGCCTCGGGCACCGGCCAGGGCGGCATCTGGCACCTGGCGATCGCCGGCTTCCTGCGCGACCAGAAGGTCGACCCGGCGGCGCTGCCGTGGGTACCGTCGAACGGCGCGGCGCCGGGCCTCAACGACCTGGTGGCCGGCGGCGTCGAAGTGGTGCCGTGTTCGTTGCCCGAAGCGCGCGCGCTGATCGAAGCCGGCAAGGTGAAAAGCCTGGCGGTGATGGACCCCAACCCGGCATCGCTGTTTCCGAAGGTGCCGACGCTGAAGGCCGAGACCGGCAGCACGTGGACGATGGCGGCGTGGCGCGGCATCGCGGCGCCCAAGGGCATCGCGCCCGAGGTGCAGGCCAAGCTGCTGGCGTCGCTGCAGAAGGCGCACCAGTCAGCCGAGTTCAAGGAGTTCATGACCAACCGCGGCTTCGGCGTGTTGTGGGCGCCGCCGGCGGAGTTCGCCTCCTTCATGGTCAAGTCGGACGCCGACCTCGGCGCGACGATGAAGGCCGTGGGCATCGCCAAGTAGATCGCCACGCAGGCGTCTTCTCACGGCCGCCTGCGCATCGCGATGAAAATCAACGACGCCGTCTTCGGCGCCTTGTTCGGCGTCCTGTCGCTGCTGGTGCTGTGGACGATCCAGAGCTACCCGCGCATCCCCGGCCAGAACTTCGGGCCGGCTGCGTTTCCGGGCCTGGCCGCGTTCGGGCTGGCCGTGTGTTCGCTGCTGCTGGTGGTGCAAGGGCTGCGCGCACGTGGCAACGCGCCGTGGTTCACCGCCGGCGAGTGGATGCGGCGGCCGGCGCAATTGATCGCCTTCGTCGTCACGGTGGCCGGGCTGGCGCTGTACGTGGTGGCGTCGGAGAAAGTGGGCTTTCTGATCATCGGCACGCTGATCGTCGCCGCGTTGATGCTGGCGCTGCGCGTGCGCGTGATCGTGGCGTTGCCTGCGGCGCTGATTGCCACGCTGGTGATTCACATCGCGTTCTACAAGGGCTTGCGCGTGCCGCTACCGTGGGGCGTGTTGCCCGTGCTGTATTGAACTGATGACACGATGACCTGGGCCGTTCTCAGCCAGGCCTTCGCGCTGGTATTCGACCCCTACGTGCTGTGGGTGGTGTTCGCATCGGCGTTGTTCGGCCTGTTCGTCGGCGCGGTGCCCGGGCTCACCGCGACGATGGCCACCGCGCTGCTGGTGCCGATCACGTTCTTCATCCCGCCGGTGCCGGCGGTGGCGGCGATCGTGAGCTGCACCGCGATGGCGATCTTCGCCGGCGACATCCCCGGGGCGCTGCTGCGCATCCCCGGCACGCCGGCGTCGGCCGCCTACACCGACGAGGCGTACGCGATGACCAAGAAGGGCCAGGCCGAGATCGCGCTCGGCGCCGGGCTGGTGTTCTCGGTGATCGGCGGGCTGTTCGGCACCGCGGTGCTGATCGCGGCCGCCCCGACGCTGGCCGAGGTGGCGATCAAGTTCTCGTCGTTCGAGTACTTCTGGCTGGTGGTGCTGGGCCTGTCGAGCGCGGTGTTCATCGGCTCGTCGAGCAAGCTCAAGGCGATGACCTCGCTGATGCTCGGCCTGCTGGTGGCGAGCATCGGGTTGGACAATCCCGGCGCACACCCGCGCTTCACCTTCGGCAATGCCGAGCTCACCGGCGGCGTGTCGCTGATCCCGATGATGGTGGGCATGTTCGCGGTGTCGGAGATCCTGCGCCACATGACGTCGCTGTTGCCGCCCGGCAAGCCGGTGGTCGAGCGCATCGGCAACGTGTTTCGCGGCATGTGGGGCCTG
>DATDJF010000113.1:0-38791 GCA_036520715.1 Burkholderiaceae bacterium
GGCGAAGAGTCGTTCGCGTTACTGGCGCGCGCGTTATGGCAGCGCCAGCCACCGGCTTGCGGCGACCTCGCACGCTACGGCGACGCGCTACCTGCCGCGCTGGGCGACGATCCGCAACTCGCCTCCGAGCCGTACCTGGCCGACGTGGCGCGTGTCGATTGGGCGGTGCACGCGATCGAACACGCGGCCGACGTGACGGCGCCGCCGGCTGAGCTGTCGCTGCTGGCCGAACTGGACCCGTCGCAGTTGGTGTTGCGCCTGCGGCCGGCGCTGACGCTGGTGGCCTCACGCTGGCCGGTGGTGACGATCTGGCACGCGCATCGTTGCCAGGGGGCCGACCGTTTCGCGCCGGTGCGCCAGGCGTTTGCCGACGGTGTGGCCGAGACGGCGCTGGTGGCCCGCCCGCAATGGCGCGCCGCGGTGAGCGCGCTCGACGAGGCCACGGGGCGTTTCATGCTCGCGCTGCAGGGCGACGCGACGCTGGCCGCTGCGCTCGACGCGGCGGGTGCCGCATTTCGGTTCGAGCCCTGGTTGCACGAGGCCGTGGGCCAGCAGTGGCTGCAGGGGGTCGAGCACGCGCACCCGCCATGCTCGATCGCACGCTGACGCGTTGGCTGCGGCCGGCCCTGGAGCGTGGCGCGCGCCTGCTGCATGGCCGGCAGGTGCACGCCGATCGTGTCACCTGGCTCGGGTTCGCGCTGGGCATGGCAGCGGCGTTTGCCATTGCCGGCGAGGCGTACACCTCCGGGCTGACGTTGCTGTTGGCGAGCCGCCTGTGCGACGGGCTCGATGGCGCGCTGGCGCGCCTGACGCAGCCCACCGATCGCGGCGGATTTCTCGACATCGCATTGGACTTCCTGTTCTACGCCAGCATCCCGCTGGCGTTTGCGGTGGCGAGCCCTGCCGAGCGTGCTTTGCCGGCGGCCACGCTGCTGGCGGCATTCATCGGCACCGGCTCGAGCTTTCTGGCCTTCGCGGTGTTTGCCGAGCGGCGCGGCCTGGCGAGCGATGCCCACCCGGGCAAGGGCTTCTTCTACCTCGGCGGGCTCACCGAGGCCAGCGAGACGCTGCTCTGCTTTGCGCTGATGTGCTTGTGGCCGCAACACTTCGCCTGGTGGGCCTACGGCTTCGCGCTCATGTGCGCGATGACGATCGTCACCCGCCTGGTGGCGGGCTGGCGCGCCTTCGGTGAGCAGGAGGATCGACCGCGATGAACAAGAACAAGCTGGTGCTGGCGGTTGTGCTGTTGGCGCTGATCGTCGGCTTCTTCGTGTTCGACCTCGGGCGCTTCTTCAGCCTGGCGTACCTGAAGTCCGGCCAGGCGGAGTTCGTGGCGCTGTACGCCAGCCGTCCGGCGGCGGTGATCGGCGTGTTCTTCGTGATCTACGTGGCCGTGGCGGCGTTGTCCATTCCCGGCGCGATCCCGTTGACACTGGCCGCCGGCGCGATCTTCGGCCTGCTCGCGGGCACGATCATCGTGTCGTTCGCCTCCAGCATCGGTGCGACCCTGGCCTTCCTGGCCGCACGATTCGTGCTGCGCGACAGCGTGCAGGCGCGATTCGGCGCACGCCTGGCCGAGATCGACAAGGGTGTCGCCAAGGAGGGCGCGTTCTACCTGTTCACGCTGCGGCTGGTGCCGCTGGTGCCGTTCTTCGTGATCAACCTGCTGATGGGGTTGACGAAGATGAAGACGGCCACCTTCTATTGGGTGAGCCAGCTCGGCATGCTCGCGGGCACGCTGGTGTACGTGAACGCGGGCACTCAGCTGGCGAAGATCGAATCGCTGCGCGGCATCCTGTCGCCCGCGCTGCTCGGCTCGTTCGTGCTGCTCGGCGTGTTCCCGCTGGTCGCCAAGTGGATCGTCGATGCGATCCAGGCGCGGCGAGTCTATGCGCGCTGGCGCGGCCGCAAGCCGCGCAGCTTCGATCGCAACCTGATCGTCATCGGCGCCGGCGCGGCGGGACTCGTCAGCAGCTACATCGCGGCCGCGGTGAAGGCGCAGGTCACGCTGGTCGAGGGCCACAAGATGGGCGGCGACTGCCTGAACTATGGCTGCGTGCCGAGCAAGGCGCTGATTCGGACCGCCAAGCTGATGCACCAGATGCGCCACAGCGCCACCTATGGCATCGCCGGCGCGCAAGCGCAGATGACGTTCGCCGACGTGATGCAGCGCGTGCAGCGCGTGGTGACGGCGATCGAGCCGCACGATTCGGTCGAGCGCTACACGGGGCTTGGCGTCGACGTGGTGCTCGGCCAGGCCAGGATCCTCGATCCGTGGCACGTGCAGATCACCAAGGCCGATGGCACCACGGTCACGCTGACGACGCGCGCGATCGTGGTGGCCACCGGCGCGGCGCCGTTCGTGCCGCCGCTGCCCGGCATCCAGGAAGCGGGCGTGCTGACCAGCGACACCTTGTGGGGGTTGCGCGAGCTGCCGGCGCGCCTGGTGGTGCTCGGCGGCGGGCCGGTCGGCTGCGAACTCGCGCAGGCGTTTGCACGGCTGGGCTCGCAGGTGACGCAGATCGAGATGCTCGATCGCATCCTGGTGCGCGAGGACCCGGAGGTATCGGACTATGCGAAGCGGGCGCTGCAGGCCGACGGCGTGACCGTGCTCACCGGCCATAAGGCGCTGCGCTGCGAACAGAGCGCGATGGGGACCAAGGCGATCGTGGTGGAGGCGGGCGGTGCCGACAAGCGCATCGAATTCGATGCCCTCGTCTGCGCGGTCGGCCGCGTCGCGCGCCTGCAGGGCTACGGCCTCGAGGAACTGGGTATCCCCGTGCAACGCACGATCGAGACCAACGACTACCTGCAGACGATCTACCCCAACATCTATGCCTGCGGCGACGTCGCCGGGCCGTTCCAGTTCACGCACACGGCAGCGCACCAGGCCTGGTATGCGTCGGTCAATGCGCTGTTCGGCTTCGCCAGGAAGTTCAAGGCCGACTACTCGGTGATTCCGTGGGCCACCTTCATCGACCCCGAGGTGGCGCGCGTCGGCTTGAACGAGCAGGACGCCAAGGAAAAGGGCATCGCGCACGAGGTCACGCGCTACGGCATTCACGACCTCGACCGCGCCATCGCCGACTCGGCCGACCATGGCTGGATCAAGGTGCTCACCGTGCCGGGCAAGGACCGGATCCTGGGCGTCACCATCGTCGGCGAGCATGCCGGCGACCTGCTGGCCGAGTACGTGCTGGCAATGAAGCACGGGCTCGGCTTGAACAAGATCCTCGGCACCATCCACACCTATCCGACACTGGCCGAATCCAACAAGTACGTGGCGGGCGAGTGGAAGCGCGCGCACCAGCCGCTCGCTGTGCTGCGTTGGGTCGAGCGCCTGCACGCCTGGCGGCGCTGAGCGGCGGCTGGCCCGCGCTTGCGGTTATCCTGCGGCCCGATGAAGCAGCACCGGGCAACGCTGGCGGTGGCGATCGGCATGTCGGTTGCCGGTGCTGCGCTGTCCGTCGACGGGCCCAACCTGCTCACCGACTTCGGCACGGCTCTGGGTGCACCGCCCGCGCCGTGGCGATTCGTCGGCTTGCCTTACCAGTCCAAGCCGATGACGCGGTTTCGCATCGTCAACCACGAGGGCGCCCGTGTATTGGAGGTCAGCGCGGACGAGTCGTACGGCAACCTGGTGCACGACTTGTCGGGTGCGGCCAGCGACGCGCGGTGGTTGTCGTGGCGCTGGCGAATCGATGTCGACAATCCGGCGGGCGACCCACAGAAGCGGTCGGGCGACGATCACGCGCTCGCGGTGTGTGCGATGTTCGACTTGCCGCTGGCGGCCGTGCCCTTTGCCGAGCGCCAGGTGCTGCGGGCTGCGCGTGTGGCCGCCGGCGAATTGTTGCCCTCGGCGACCATGTGCTACACGTGGGACGAGCGGCAGGCGCAGGGCGCATCGAGCAACAGCCCGTTCACGCGCCGGGTGCGCTACCTGGTGTTGCGCGGCTCCGGCGAGCCGTTGCAGCAATGGCGCCAGGAGCGGCGCGACTTGCGCGCCGACTTCCTGCGCCTGTTCGGCGGCGAGGCCAGCGCGGTGCCGCCGCTGCTGGCCGTCAGCGTGTCGGCCGATGCGGACAACACCCATGGCCACAGCCTCGCGCTGTTGGGCGACATGGTGCTCGAATGAACCACCGCGATTCGCTGGCCCGCACGCCGCTGGAGCTGACTGCGTGAAGCGGCTGGTCCTGCTGGGCGGCGGCCATGCCCACCTGCACGTGCTGGCTGCGTTGGCGCGCGAGCCGATGCCCGGCGTGCAGGCCGTGCTGGCGACGCCGTACGCGCACCAGCTCTACAGCGGCATGCTGCCCGGCTGGATGGCCGGGCACTACACGCTGGATCAGTGCACCATCGCGCTCGAGCCGCTGGCTCGTGCCGCCAAGGTCGAGCTGGCGTTGTCGGCAGCGGTGTCGCTGAACGCCGGCGAGCGCACGGTCACGCTGGCCGACGGCCGGGTGGCCGAATACGACGTGCTGTCGATCGACACCGGTTCGTTGTTCGACCGCGATGCCATCCCGGGCGCCCGTGAGCATGGCCTGTTCCTGCGGCCGCTCGAGCACTTCGTCCAGTTGTACGAGCGGCTGCTCGCGCTGCCCACCGATCGCCTGCTCAACCTGGTGGTGATCGGCGGCGGTGCTGCGGGCTTCGAGGCGGCATTGGCGATCACCCACCGCTTCAACGGCGCCGGCCAGGAGCGCGCACGGGTCTGCCTGGTCACCGGCGACGCCACTGTGCTGCCTGCTTTCAACCCTGCGGTGCGCGAGCGCGCGCTCGAGGTGCTGCGGCGCGCGCGGGTGACGGTGCTGAATCAACGCTGCATCGAGGTCAGCAGCGGGCAGGTGCAGTTGGACAACGGCGCGCGCCTGGTGTGCGACGTGCCGCTGCTGGCGCTGCCGACGGTGGCGCCCGGCTGGCTGCAGGGCAGCGGGCTGGCGCTCGACGCCAACGGATTCGTCAGCACCACGCCGACGCTGCAGAGCGCGTCGCATGCCGAGGTGTTTGCCGCCGGCGACGTGGCGTCGCGCATCGATCGTGAGCTGGCGCGCAGCGGCGTGTTCGCCGTGCGCGCCGGGCCCGCGTTGGCACTCAACCTGCGGCGCCACCTGGCCGGCGGGCCGCTGCAGCCCTGGCAACCGAAGGAACGCTCGCTGTACCTGCTGTCGTGCGGCGGACGCCGTGCCATCGCCTCGTGGGGCCAGCTCAGCGCGCAGGGCCGTTGGGTGTGGGCGTGGAAGGCCTGGATCGATCGGCGCTTCGTGGCGAGTTTTGCGCAGCCGGTGGCGGCCGCCGAGGCGACGCTGCCGACGATCAGTGCCGAACGTGGACGCGACGCCGCGCCTTGAAGCCGTGCGGCGCGCTCACTCGCGCGGCCGGAAGGTGATCACCATGCTCGGCGGCACGCGGCCGTCGGTGTCGCGCGGCAGCACGCCGGTGCGCTCGATGGCGCGCAGCACGGCCTGGTCCCACTCCTTGTTGCCGCTGCTCTTGGCGAGGCGCTGGCTCATGATGGTGCCGTCGGGTGCGCAGCGCACTTCGACGTCTGCGGCCGGGTTGCCAGCGACTTCGTCGGTCAAGACGATGTTTGGCTTGACGCGCGCGACGATGCGCCCGGCATAACTCGCCGACGGGCCGGCCTCGCGTGCCGCCGTGCCGGTGGCGTTGGGTGCGCCGGTGCCGCCGGCCTGGCCGAGCATGCGCTTCAAGTTCTCTTCGCGCTGCTTGGCCTGGCGGATCTCTTCTTCCTTCTCGCGCTTGAGTTCGAGCTCGCGCTGCTTTTGCGCCGCCAGCTTCTCGGCCTTCTCGCGCTCGATGCGCTCCTGCTCCTTGCGGACCTGCTCCTTGCGCTCCAGCTCCCGGCGCTCGCGCTCCTGTTGCTCGCGCTGTTCGCGAAGCTTGCGCTCGGCGTTTTCCTTCTCGATGGCAATCTGCGCCTCGTTGGGCGCCGGTTTGGGCGGCGGCTCCACAGCCTTGGGCACCGGTTCCGGTGCGGGAGCCGGCTTCGGTGGAGGCGTCGGCGTCGGCTTGGGCTCCACCGCCGGCGGCGCGGCGATCTGCGGCACCGCGGCCCACAGCTCGGCGCTGACGCCGGCCGGGGTCTGGCTGCGCCACGACACCCCGAAGGCCAGCGCGATGAGCAGGCCCACGTGCACCAGCAGCGCCCACGCCGTGCCCTTGCGCATGCCACCCGGGCGCTGCGGCATCAGGTTGTCTTGGCGGGTGAGGGTGCTGTCCAGGGCCATGTTCTGTTCAGTTGCCCTGCTTGACCGACAGGCCGACGCGCTGGACGCCGGCGCGCTGCAGCGTGTCCATCACCTTGACGACCTGCTCGTACTTGACGTTGCGGTCGGCGGAAATCACCACCGGCGTGTCGGCGTTGCCGGCCTGCAGCTCACCCACGCGGGCGGCGAGCTGGCCGAGACTGACGGCCTTGGGGTCGCCCTGATCGATGCGCACCTTCAGCCGCTCGTCGGGGGCGACGACGATCTCGATCACGTGCTGTGCGCGCTGCCGGGCTTTGCCCACCGACGGCAGGTCGACGACGCCGGTGGTGATGAGCGGCGCGCTGACCATGAAGATGATCAGCAGCACCAGCATGACGTCGATGAACGGCACCATGTTGATCTCGCTCATCGAGCGGCGACGGCGGCTGCTGTGGGCGACGACGGCGGGCATGTCAGCTCTTCCCTTACCTCAGCGGCGCGGGCGCGGTGACCGCGGCGGCGTGCGTGGGCGGCGCGCTGACGTTGCGCTGCAGGATGTTGAGGAACTCCTCGATGAAGGTCTCGAGTTGCGTGGCCAGGCGGTCGATGTCGCGTGCGAAGCGGTTGTAGGCCACCACCGCGGGGATGGCGGCGAACAGGCCGATCGCGGTGGCCACCAGCGCCTCGGCGATGCCGGGGGCCACGGTGGCCAGCGTTACCTGCTGCAAGTTGGACAGGCCGACGAAGGCATGCATGATGCCCCACACGGTGCCGAACAAGCCGACATACGGGCTCACCGAGCCCACCGACGCCAGGAAGCCGAGGTTGCCCTCGATGACGTCGAGCTCGCGCTGGAAGCTGGCGCGCATCGCGCGGCGCGCGCCGTCGAGCTGCACCGCGGCGTCGAGGCGGCGCTCGCGCAGCTTGAGGAACTCGCGCATGCCCGAGGCGAAGATGCGCTCCATCGGCGCGCTCGCATGCTTGGCGCCGGCCGCCTGGTTGAGCTCGGCCAGGTTCTTGCCCGACCAGAACTCGCGCTCGAAGTTGTCGTTGAGCGTGCGCACACGCTTGAGGCCGAACACCTTGCCGAAGATCATCGACCAGCTCACCACCGACACCGCCAGCAGGCCGACCATCACCACCTGCACCACGAAGCTGGCGTGCAGGACGAGCTGGAAGATCGAGAGGTCCTGGGTCATTGCAGACGGTTCAATACTTCGTCAGGGATGCGACGCGGCCTGAGGGTGGGTGCGTCGACACATGCGATTCGGATATCACCTTCGGCCAGCAGTTCCGTGCCGCGCAGCGCTTGCTGCTCCAGATGCAGGCTGACACGGGCCGCGTCGCGCACCGCCACGGTGACCTCGAGCAGGTCGTCCAGGCGAGCCGGCCGCAGGTAGCGCATCGCGGTGCGGCTGACGACGAACATCGCGCCCAGGCGCTCGCGCAGCAGGCCCTGCTCGACGCCCAGGCTGCGCAGCCACTCGGTGCGTGCGCGCTCGAAGTACTTCAGGTAGTTGGCGTAGTAGACGATGCCGCCGGCGTCGGTGTCTTCCCAATACACCCGTGTCGTGTGGCGAAAGGGCTGGGCGGTGGCGGCTCGCATGGACTCACGCGATGATACGTGAGCCGCCGCGCTGGCAACGCTCAGGGCACGACGCGACGGTACACCGGCCCCCACTGCGGATGGCCCGCTTCCGAGCGGGTCAGCGCGAACGTCGGGTCGGCCTCGCGCGCGGCGCGAAACGACGCTTCGCAGTCGGCGGCGCGGCTGCTGGTGCAATAGATGAAGGCCAGCAGCTTGTAGGCGCTGGCGCGGTCTTTGGGGCTGCTCAAGCCGGTGTACAGGGCGGTCTGCAGCGCGCGTTCGGCCTGCGGGTACTGGGCATCGTCGTAGGCCCGCATGCCGGTGAGCAGCGCGCGTTCGGCGGGCCGCTCGATCACGTCGGACAAGCCGGCCGAATGTTTGGGCGGCGGCGCGCAGCCTGCCAGTGCGGCCAGCATCCCTCCCACCATCAACCACGCCAAGCGTTGCATCGTTGCTCTCCTCAGGATCCGAAGCGGTGCCGCACGGTGACCGGCTGGTCGCTCGTCACCCGCACGGTCAAGGTGTGCGGCGCGAAATCCGCGTTGCGCACCGTGATCACGTGGTCGCCCACCGGCAGCGTGAGTTGCGTCAGCGGCGGCGTCACGCCGGCGCCCTTGCCGTCGACTTCGATCTGGCCCCAGGGTGCGACGGCAAGCTGCACCACGCCGGTGGCGGGTGCGGCGACGCCGGCACGCGGATTGGCTTCGCGCGTGGGTCGTGCTTCGCGTGCGGCCGGCCGCTCGGCGACGCGCGGGCGCGGCGCGGGCGCCGCAGCCGGCTCCGGCGGCGTGGCCGGCTCGGCGGTTGCACTGGAGGAGGTTGCGGCGGCGCCGTCGTCACCGCTTGCCGGCGGTTCCGCCACGGTGACGCCGACGATCGCCTGCACGGGTGCCATGGCGGCCGCGACCTCGGGTGTGATGGCGGCGCTGGGCGGCGCCTCGGCGCCCGGCGCGACGAGGAACTGCCAGCCCGCGGCAGCGCCGATGGCCGCTCCCGCCACCAGCGCGCCAAGGATCAATCGCCGCTTGCCGACGCGCGACTGCGTACCGTCGTCGGCACCGATTTCGGCTTCGGCGTCGACCCATTGCTTCAGGGCCTGGCTCATCTGCCGAGCCGAGCGATAACGCTGCGCAGGGTCGTGCGCGATCGCGCGCATCGTGATGTCCGACAGCGCCACCGGCAGCTCGGGACGCAGCTCGTGCGGCGCGATCGGCCGCGTGTGCTCGACCGCGTGCACGATCTCCTGCAGCGAGCGGCCGTCGAACGCCTTGCGGTGCGTCAGCAGCTCGTACATCACCACGCCCAGCGCGTAGACATCGCAGCGGCGGTCGATGGATTCGCCGCGCAACTGCTCGGGCGCCAGGTAGTGCGGCGAGCCGGCCACCACGCCTTCGAGCGCGGGGATGTCCTGCCCGTGCGCGACGCGCGCGATGCCGAAGTCCACCACCTTGGGCAAGGTGCGGCCGACCATGAAGATGTTGGCCGGCTTGATGTCGCAGTGGATCACGCCCTTGGAGTGTGCGTAGCTCAGCGCATCCGAGACACGCCGCATGATCTGCGCGGTCTGCACGACGTCGGGCCGCCAGCCGTTGGCCATGAGCTGCCGCAGGTCGCGGCCGCGCAGGCGCTCCATCGCGATGTACACGCCCTGCTCGGACAGGCCGGCGTCGTACACGGTGACGATGTTCGGATGATTCAGGCCCGCGGCCGCGCGGGCTTCATTGAGGAACAACGCATCCAGCGTCGCGCGGTCGCCCTCGGCGACGCTCAGGTGCAGCGTCTTGACCGCGATGGTGCGCGACAGGATCGGGTCGTAGGCCGCATAGACGGTGCCCAGGCCGCCCTCGCCGAGCTGCTGCTTCAGCGCGTAGCGCCCGATGTGGCCGATCGTCAGGCCCTGGCCGCCGGCGCCCGCGTCGCCGCCTTCGGTGGGCGGCGACTCCGAAGCCGTCGGGTCGACGTCGACCGACGGATCGGCGGGTTTGCCGACTCCCGGCGCACGCGCCGCCTGGTCGCGATGTGGATGGTCTTGCACATCGGGAGCTTAGGCGCGGCTGCCCATCGGGCGGCGACAAAAAGCGTGGTTCGCTTCCTGCGGGTAACGCTTTGTCACCCTCGGGCGCTGCGACGATGGCAATCCGTCACAGGCAGCGCTGCAGTCGATCGACGGCTTCTTCGAGCTCGGGCATCGAGCTGGCGTACGACAGCCGCAGGTAGCGCGAGGGGGCCGAGCGGCCGAAGTCGCGCCCGGGCGTCAGCGCCACCTGCGCGCGGCGCATCAGGTCGAAGCAGAAGTCCCAGCTGCTGGCGCTGTGCCGCGAGCAATCGGCGTACGCGTAGAACGCGCCATCGGGGGCCACCGGCGCGGGCATCTGCAAGCGCTGCAGCGCTGCCACCACGTAGTCGCGCCGCCGCTTGAACTCGGCGCGGCGGCGCTCGAACTCGGCGATCGATTCGTCGCCGAAGCAGGCCAGCGCCGCATGCTGCGCGACCGTTGAAGGGCAGATGTAGAGGTTCTGCGCCAGTCGCTCCACCGGCGCCACCAGCGCCTCGGGCAGCACCAGCCAGCCCAGGCGCCAGCCCGTCATGCCGAAGTACTTGGAGAAGCTGTTCACCGAGACGACGTTGTCGTCGGGGGTCGCCAACGACAGCACCGTGCGTGCGTAGCGCTCGTCGTAGCTCAGGCCGAGGTAGATCTCGTCGACCACGCAGACCGCGTCGTGCCGGCGCGTGACGTCGACGATGCGTGCCAGCTCATCGGGATCGATCGACGTGCCTGTGGGGTTCGACGGCGTGGCCAGCAAGACGCCGCGGGTGTGCGGGCGCCACGCGTCGGCCACGGCGTTGGCGTCGAGCTGAAAGCGTGTGCGCTCGTCAGTGGGCAGCAGAACCGCGCGCGCGTCGGTGGCGGCGACGAAGTGGCGATTGCACGGATAACAGGGGTCGGGCATCAACACGTCGTCACCGGCCTCGAACAGCACCGCGCAGGCCAGTTGCAGCGCGGCGGAGGCGCCCGCCGTCACGACGATGCGGCGTGGGTTGACTGGCACGCCGAAGTGACGCTGGTACCACCCAGCGATCTGCTCGCGCAGCTCAGGCAGGCCGGTGGCCTGCGTGTATTGCGTGCGGCCGTCGGCAATGGCACGCCGCGCGGCCTCGCGCACCAGCGGTGCCGCGCCGAAATCGGGCTCGCCGATGTTCAGATAGATCATCGGCCGGCCGCCTTGCGCGGGGTCGCACAGCGCGCTGCGGGCGATCTCGTGCGCCGCCTTGGCGCACTCCATCACGTAGAAGGGCTCGATGTGATCGAGCCGCGAGGCGAGCTTCATCGGGACGCGTCGAGCCTCAGGCGCGCGCGGCACGCGCCGCGGTCACTTCGGCCGGCCGCAGCTCGAGCGCGGCCTTGTCGAGCACGCCGTTGACGTACTTGTGGCCGTCGGTGCCGCCGAAGGTCTTGGCCAGCTCCACCGCTTCGTTGATGGCCACCTTGTACGGCACGTCGGCGCAGTGCGCGAGCTCGTAGGCGCCGATCAGCAGCACGCCGTGCTCGACCGGCGACATCTCGCTCGTCTTGCGATCGGCGTGGTGGGCCAACACCGCATCGAGCGCGCCGGATTCGCGCGCGCAGCCATGCAGCAGCGCATCGAAGTGCTGGCTGTCGCAGCGCTCGAAGCCCTCCTGCTCGCGCATGTGGGCATCGATCGCGGCCGGATCGGCGCGTCCGACCAGCCATTCGTACAGGCCCTGCAGCGCCAACTCGCGGGCGCGGCGGCGTGCCGACTTGCCCGCGCCGGCCCGGGGCTTGCTGCTCATATCGCCCCCTTGGCCGTGCGGGCCGTCCCCCCGAGGGGGAGCGAGCGCCTTCGGAGCGGCCGCGCGGCGCTCACAACTCGCTCATCAGGTTGGCCATCTCGACCGCCACACGCGCGGCGTCGCGGCCCTTGTCTTCGACGCGCTCCCAGGCCTGCGCCTCGTTGTCGACGGTGAGGATGGCGTTGGCCACCGGGAGCTGGTGATCGAGCGCGACGCGGGTGACGCCGGCACCGCTCTCGTTGGCCACCAGCTCGAAGTGGTAGGTCTCGCCGCGGATCACGCAGCCGATGGCGACCAGGGCGTCGAAGTCGTCGCTGTCGGCCATCGCCTTCAAGGCGACGGCGATCTCCAGCGCACCGGGCACCGTGACGTGCGTGATGTGGCGCTCGGCCACGCCGAGCGCGGCCAGTTCGTAGCGGCAGGCCTGAGCGATCTTGTCGGTCAGCGCGGCGTTGAAGCGCGCCTGCACGATGCCGATGACCAGGCCGTCGCCATCGAGCTTGGCGGTCTGCCCCTTGTCGTCGGTCTGCATGCTGGCGTCCCTCAGTCGGTGTGTGTGACGAAGCCGGTGACCTCGAGCCCGTGGCCGGCCATGCTGGGCATGCGCCGCGGGCTGCCGAGCACACGCATTCGCGCCACGCCGAGGTCGCGCAGGATCTGCGCGCCGATGCCGTGCGTGCGCAGGTCCAGCGCCGACTGCGTGGCGCGCTGCGCGGGTGCGGCCTGCGGCTGGCACCACGAAAGCAGCGTCGCCGCATCGCCGGTGCAGTTGAGCAGCACGGCGACGCCGCGCGGGCCACGCTGCAGCGCCTGCAACGCACGCGCCAGCGGCCACGAGTGGCTGCCGGCGGAGACGTCGAGCAGGTCCATCGCGGTGAAGGGCTCATGCACGCGCACCAGCACCTCGTCGCCGCGCTGCCAGCGGCCGTGGCTCAGCGCCAGGTGCAGGCCGCCGCCGCGATCGCGGTAGGTGACGCAACGGAAGCTGCCGTAGGGCGTGACCAGTTCGCGCTCGCCGCAACGCTCGATCAGGCTCTCGTTGTGGCTGCGAAACGCGATCAGGTCGGCGATGGTGCCGATCTTCAGACCGTGCGCCTGCGCGAAAAGCTCGAGGTCGGGCAGCCGCGCCATGCTGCCGTCGTCGTTCATGATCTCGCAGATCACGGCCGCGGGCGTGAGCCCCGCCATGCCGGCCAAGTCGCACCCGGCCTCGGTGTGACCGGCGCGCATCAGCACGCCGCCATCTTGCGCCTGCAGCGGGAACACGTGGCCGGGTTGCACGAGGTCGCTGGCACGCGCCTCGCGGGCCACCGCGGCGCGAACGGTGTGCGCACGGTCAGCCGCCGAAATGCCGGTGGTGACGCCGCTGGCGGCCTCGATCGACACCGTGAATGCCGTGCCGTGCGCAGTGCCGTTGTGCGCCGTCATCGGCGGCAGGCGCAGGCGCTCGCAGCGCTCGCGCGTCAAGGTCAGGCAGATCAGGCCGCGCGCATGCTTGGCCATGAAGTTGATGCCGTCGGCGCTCACGTGATCGGCCGCCAGGATCAGATCGCCTTCGTTCTCGCGATCCTCCTCGTCGATCAGGATGACCATGCGGCCGGCGGCGAGGTCGGCAACCAGGTCGGGAATCGGTGCCATCGGCATGCACCGATTGTAGGTGTCGACTCCAGGCCGGGCGTCCGTCGGCGCCCGGGCTCACCCAGTGAGGCGTGGGCGCGTCAGCGGCTCTTGCGGATCCAGGACAGCCAGCCGCTGGGCCGTGTGGACGGCTCCTTGCGAGCGGCCGGGTGCATGCGCAGCACCATCAGGCCCGACAGCAGGTACAGGCCGTTGAGCATGCGCACCGCGCGGTCGATGTTCATGCCCGGCCAGCGCGAGATCGCGCGCAGCGACGCCGTCTCGCGCCGCAGGCGCTGCATCGCAGGGCCGATGGCACCCGACAACGGCAGCGATCCGATGTGGAAATCCGGCGACACGCGGTAGGCGGCATTGCCGCCGATCTCGTTCATCAGCGTGCCGCGAGGGCCGTACAGGCCAATGGCCCACAGCAGTGGTTCGAGCGGCCGGTAGTGCCGCTCTTCGGCCACCCGCTCGGTCATGAAGTGGCCCGGGGCCCGTACGCCGGGTGGCTCGACACTGTGCACGCTCAGCTCGCGCACACCCTGCCGGATCTCGACCACCAGATCGCGCGGCGAGTGATACAGCCGCTCGCGCGGAAACACGGTGATCGGCCACACCAGCTCGCGGTGCAGCACATAGATCAATGCCGGCTCGCGGTGGCGCATGCAGGCGCCGATGACTTCCATCGCGTCGGTGCCGCTGGCCGAGTACTCCAGCCGGGACAGCTCACTGACCAGCGTGGTGGGCAGCACGGTCGGCCCGGCCAACCTGGCGTAACCGCTGCTTCCTGTTTGCAGCCGGACGCGCTCGAACTCACTGATCCGCCAAAGAGTGGAGTCGTCAAAGTCTTGCATGCGATGCCTGCTCTTGCCGAGCCAGCCTCCCCCGATCGCCGATGCTGTGCAGGAATATTAATCGAGCGCGGGTCGCTGCGGGTGTATCCGATTGCTTTGCATCGTGCCCAGATGCGGGCGCGGCGACGGTCAGGCCCTGGCCGCCGCAAGCTGGCGGGCGATGTAGCGGGCGACGAGGTCGGCCTCCAGGTTGACCGGCGAGCCGGCTTGCAGGTCGCCCAGCGTGGTGTGGCTCATCGTGTGCGGGATCAGGTTGATCGATGCGACGCAGCCGTCCGGGACGTCGGCGACGCTGTTGACGGTGAGGCTGACGCCGTTGACCACCAGCGACCCCTTGACCGCGATCAGGGGTGCGAGCTCGCCCGGGCATCGCACCTGCAGTTCGGTCGACTCGCCGACGGCCTCGACTGCGACCACCGAGCCGATGCCGTCGACATGGCCGCTGACCAGGTGGCCGCCCAGGCGATCGCCGACACGCAGCGCCAGCTCGAGATTGACCCGGCCCAGCCGGTTGAGCCCGGCCGTGCGGGCCAGGCTTTCGGCCGACACATCGACCTCGAAGCGGTTGCGGCGGGCGTCGAGGCCGGTTGCCGTCATGCAGGCGCCGTTCAGCGCGATGCTGTCGCCCAGCGCCGTGCCTTCGAGGTAGCCCGGCGGGGTTTCGAGGGTCAAACGTGAGCCGAACCGTGTGCCTGCGCCGAGCGGGCGCACCTCGACGATCACTCCGATCGCCGTGACGATGCCGGTGAACATGCGCGATTGTCGCTGTCGTCCGGGGGCGGGTGTCAGCCCAGCCAGTCCAGTGCGCCCGGACGGCGCGCCAGGATGCGCAGGTCGTCGCCGACGGACTGGCTGCCTTCGAAACGCAGCGACCAGGCTTGCGACAGGTCGCCCAGCGCGGCGTCGATCATGCCGCGTCCCGCGCCGAGCAGCTTGGGCGCCAGGTAGACGAGGAATTCGTCGATCAGGCCGGCGCGCAGCAGCGCGCCGGTCAGGGTGGGCCCGGCCTCGACGTGTAACTCGTTGACGCCGCGCGCCCCCAGGTCCTTGAGCATGGCCGGCAGGTCCACCGTGGCCTCGGCGGCGGCCATTTCGACCACTTCGACCCGGCGCGCCCGCAGCGCCGCGGCGGCGATCGGTTCGGCGTGGGCGCAGTACACCAGCGCCTCGCCTGGAGGATCGAACACCCGCGCGCGCGGCGGCGTGCGCAGGCGCGAATCGATCACCACGCGCAACGGCTGCACCTCGGTGGGCACATGCCGCACGTCGAGGCGGGGGTCGTCGGTCACCGCGGTGCCGGCGCCGGTCAGGACGGCGCCTGCCCGGCGCCGCCAGGCGTGGCCGTCGGCGCGTGCGGCGTCGCCAGTGATCCATTGGCTTCGGCCGTTTTCGAGCGCGGTGCGGCCGTCGAGCGACGCCGCCAGCTTGCAACGCACCCACGGCGTGCCGCGGCGCATGCGCGAGAAGAATCCGAGGTTCAACTCGCTCGCCTGTCGGGCCACCTCGCCGCTGGCCAGGTCGACCACGACGCCGGCATCGCGCAGGCGTTGCACGCCGCCACCGGCAACCAGCGGATTGGGATCGATGACGGCGATCACCACCCGCTGCAGCCCGGCGGCGATCAGTGCGTCGCTGCAGGGTGGGGTACGGCCGTGATGCGAGCAAGGCTCGAGCGACACCCATGCCGTGCCGCCCCGCGGCGAAGCGCCAGCCGCCTGAGCGGCGCGCAGTGCCATCACCTCGGCATGCGCCTGGCCCGCGCGCTGGGTGGCGCCTTCGCCGATCACCTGCCCCGCAGCGTTGGCGAGCACGCAGCCGACCCTGGGGTTGGGCTCGGTGCGGCCGATGGCATCGTGGGCCAGCGCCAGCGCGCGCTGCAACTGGCGCAGGTCGTGCTCGTCGATCGCCATCTCGACGCGCAGTCTACGCCGAGGTCAAGGGTCCGGCTGGTGCTGCAGGGTGTTGCTGTTGACCAAGTCGCCGGCCGTGGGGTTGGCCGGCACGTCGGTGGGACAGTGCTTGGTCGAACGGATCACGACGAAGTTCTGGTTCGTCAGATTGCCGCTGACATTGGCGTAGTTGCGGGGATGATCCTGATTTGCCACCACCTGGCCATCGCTGGTGGCCACGGTGTAGCGGCATACCCGGTAGAAGCGGTCGGAGAAGGGGCTGGAGCCGCTGGCGTCGTCGGAGATGAACCAGTCATTGCCAAAGCCCGTGCGCGGCACCACGGTGGTGATCCCGGACCACGTGCGCGCCACGTTGGAATAGATCACACAGAAGTAAGTGGCATAGGGCAGGCTGCCGCTAGCGACGCTGGTTGAATTGGCGTCGTCGATGCAGAACGGGGTGAGCGGGTGATTGGAGCTCGTCAACGAGATCGACATGCGCAAGTTGAGCGCCGGTCCCGGCGGATTTTCGACATCGGCCGCTGTCAAGTCGCCGGGGCCGTCTTGGCGCTGAAAGCGCACGAAGCCGGTCAGCAGCTGGCCTTCAGTCGTGTTCGAGCATTGCGCGACCTCGCTGTTCGTGATGGTGTCGTTGGAGGTGTCGTAGTTCAGGTCGCAGACCCCGGTGACGACACCGGTCACGTTGTTGAACACGATCACCACCCAAGGCCGAAACGGTGGCACAAACGCGCTCTGGCCATTGCCAAGGTCGCGCGCCAGCACCGGAATCGTTGGATGGCGATTGATCGGTCGCCGCACAGGCCCCACCGCCGCGATGCCAGGACGCACGGCCAGCGTGCCCGAAAGTGCCGGGGCCGCCGCTGCAATGGAGCTGGCCAACATGACGCGATTCTTGTCGTTGGCGTTCGCAGCGGCTCGATCGGACCAGCTCACGGTGACCCGGACGACCTTGGTGGGCGGATCGGCAGTGGTGACGACCTCGCGCCGAACCTCGTAGGTGGCGTTCAAGCCGTTCACCGTGCTGACGTCATCGTCGATGGTGGACCACGCGCGGTCTCCGACTGCGGTGAAGTCGACCACGGTGAACGAGCGCCACTCGTCGAGCTTTTCCTGCGCCAGGCGGGTCGCCTCCGAGCGCTGCTTGGCCACATCGGCATTGAGCCGCAAGGTCGACTGCACACCGACCACCGTCAGCATGCCGAACGCCATGACGGCCAACGCCACCATCGCCTCGACCAACGAGACGCCGCGGGAGGATCTGTGAATGGTGCGCATGTCAGCTCCCTGGGGCGAAGTCGCGCCAGCTGCCCGGAATTCGCACCAGCGATCCTTGTTTCAGGTTGATGGTGCGCAGGACAACGGAATTGAACACGATGGTGGGGGCGCCGACCACCGACAGGCTGCCTTCGCCCACCACGGCACCTTCGATCAACGTGGTGCCGGCGGTCGTTGTCCAGATGTTGGCGCCACCGCTGCCGTGCAGGTACAGCATGCCGAACAGCTGCAGGTTGTTCGACACCGTGAGGTCACCCTCAATGACCAGTACCACCGGCTGAGCCGCGCTGCCCCACACCTGCGCGGAATCGATGGTCGCCGAACCCTGCACCCAGATCACCCGGCCCGGGTTTTGCGATACGGCCGCGGCGATGCTGCTGCCGCAATTGCCGGCGCAGGGCACTCTCACCGCCGCCGGCTGGGAACGGTAGGTGACACGGTCCATGCCGAACAAGGACACGAACATGCGGTCGCCGTCGGCCAATGCCGACAATGAAGGGTCGGAGGCGAGCACAGATGCCGACCCGGGCGTGCCGGGCACGCTGCTCAGTCGCGCCAAACCACTGTTGAGGACAGGGCCACCAGCGTCGATGGTGATGCCGCGCGAGGGAACATCGGTGTTGACGATGGCCGGCGTGCCGCCGTTGAGGTTGAGCGTGTTGTGCACCGTGAGCGCGGCCGACGGCGGCGTGGCCAGTGCAGAGTTCAAGCCCAGCAGCACGGAGACTTCGGCTACCGCATCGGCATTGGCAAATCCCGGTTCCGCATAACACTCCGAGCCGATGCTGCTGCAGCCCCGGGAGATGGCGCGCACGACGCCCGGTTGGGCGGGCACGTGGGGCTCGAAGCGCAATTGGAAAGTCGGCACCAAGCTGCCCACCGGAGGGACCAACACGGGCAGCCCGACTGCGGGGCAGCTGCAACGCGCGCCGTCCTCGAGCAGCATGCAGGTGGGTCGCAGGGTTGCCATCCCGACAGGAACGGCGAATTCGCCCACGTCGTTCTGCGTCAGGTGGCGTTGGCGGAAGGTGTTGTGCGCCAAGTCGTTGGTGGCCACGCACGCGGCGTCGACACGGCCGCCGCTGAGCAGGCCGATCGCCATGTCGAGCCCCGACTCGGCGGCTTCGAAGGCCTGTGCCGCGCGCTGGTTGTTCACCGACGTGCGTTGCTCGAAGATCAGGTTGCGGCTCGCGTAGGCCGTGACCAAGGCCAGGATGAAGAAGAGCACGACGACCACCAGCAGCGTCGCGGCTCCGTGCTGCTGTTGGTGTCGTGTGGTGCGCCGGCGTGTCATGTTGGCTCCATTCAGGCCGGGCAGGCCCCGTTGATGACGTCATTGCGCAGGCGCACGTTGCTGCGCGCGTTGCGCCGCACCGAGGGGTCGTGCACCGCCGTGCCTTCGATGAGCACTTCGACCTCGCGCACGGTCTGCGTCGGCGGGCAGGCCAAGGCGCCGACCGGGCAGGCGTTGAAGCAAGACAGCGCGACGGCTTGGCTGTTCAGCGTGACGCGAAATTCGGTCACCCTGAGCGTCGTGCTGTCGGTCAGGGCCTGCCACTGGCCGCCGGTGCGCATCTGGATCGCGGCATCGACCAGCCGGAACCCGGCCTGGTCGTTGAGGTCGAGCAGGTTGTTCTCGATCGCACCGCGTGAGTAGCCGAATGTCACTTCGTTTGCCACACCGCTGGCTGGTGCCATCGCCGTATAAGGATTGGTCGCCACCGCCACGGCGCCGGCGTGCCACACGCCGTCTTGCGCGCTGGCCCAGTAGCCGGAGCGTCGCAGGTCGCGCGCGATCACGTCGGCCGCGGCGCGCAGGTCTTGCTGGATCTGCGTTTCCAGCATCAAGCGGCGGTTGTCGCCGAGTTGGTTGGACACCGCCAGCGTGGCACCTGCGACGACGAACAGTCCGATGGCGACGCCCACCATCAGCTCGACCATCGACAAGCCCGTCTGACGATGCCGCGAGGCCGCCGGCGGACGCGAGGGTTGGAGACTCAGCATGGGCGCACTCCTGGTATCGAATCGTCGGGCGAACAGACGCTTGGCACACCCAGGCCGCTGACTGCGGTGCGCAGATGGCCCCGCGTGGCGCTCTGCACGTCGATCACCAGGTTGTTGGGTGTCGCCAGGCCTTGGGGCGCTTCGAACGTGATTCGCCCTCCGGCCGGGCTCGATGCAGCGACGCTGACGCCAACGGCGCGCTCGAACTGCATTGTCTTGATCTCGGCCGGTGGGAGGGCCGGAACGCAGGCATTGCCTGGTCCGCGCGTGCAGTCGCAGACCACGCCGGTCAGAACGGCGTGGATGGTGTAGCAAGTGAAATTGGCGTTGCTGCCGAAGCTCACCGACACCGACGTGTCGGTTCCGTTGCGCTGCGCCTGCTCCGAACGCGCCAGCTGCAGATCGCCCAGGAGCTCGGCGTGCACGCCTTGCACTCGGTGGCGCGCGACCATGCCATTGATCGCCGGGGCGACGAGCACACCGATCAGCACGCCCAACACAATCAGGACCGTCATCAATTCGATGATGGTCAGGCCCCGCACACGAGCGCGGATGAAGTGCGCTCCTACGTGAATGCCGTTGCTTGGCTTCATCGCGGCCAGCACCGGTTGGCATTGGTCGCATCGACGTCGCCGGCCGCATTGAACGACGAGTAGGTGATCGTCCCGCCAGCCATCTGCACCCGCAACCGGCGGCATGGGGTGTCCTTGAACTGCGGCGAAGTGGCATTGGCAACGGCGGTCATCGTGTAGCCGTTGGCGTTGGCGTTGTCGATCGCCAGGTCGTAGTGCAGCTCCGGCGACGTGGCCGGCGGTGGCCCGGGCATCGAAGCCACCGCGGCCGCATAGACCGGGAATTGGCCGCGAACCCGCTCCTGCAGTTGTTGCAGCCGGTTCAAGCCGGCGATGGCATCGGCGCGCCGACCCTTGCGAACGCTGTCCTGAAATGCCGGATATGCAACCGTCGCCAGCACGGCCACGACCGCCACCACAATCATCAACTCGATCAGCGTGAAGCCGAAGGCGCGGCCGGTCGGGTGCAATGCGTGACGCATGTCACGAATTATCGGGAGCTGGCGGTCCCCGGCGACCTCGGGCCGTGACCGCCGGTCGTGCTGCGCCGACCGCTCATCATGCCGATCCCGAGCGGCTGGGCCGCCAGGGGCCGCTCAACACGCGCGTTCGCCGCTGACGCCGGCCTGGGGGCTGCAGCTTCGGATGCGTCCCAGCAGGTTGACGATCTGGTGGATGCGCCTGCCGTCGCTCGCTTCGACCCGCAGGGTGGCGGTCGGCGTGACGGTGCCCCTGACCGGGTCGAAGGTGAGCGAACGGGTTGCCGAGCGCACCTGAACCGCGTCTCGTGTCGCGAACGACACCGCTCGCAGCAGTTGCGACTCGTTCTCGCAGGCCGCAGCGCCCGGCTCCTGGCCGCTGCAGGTGCAGTCGGCCGCCGGGCCGGTGTGCACGATGTAGCAGGTGGCTCCATCGGCCTCGCGCAGGGTGAGTTGAACGGTGCGGTTCAGCGCCGCCGCCTGGCCGCGCGCGAACTGCACGTCGGTCTCGACTTGGGCTGCGGCGCCGGCCAGATCGGCCTTCTGGCGCAGCGATCCGAGGCTCGGCACGGCCGCGCCGATCGTCAGCGAGACGACGCACAACACGCTCAGCGCCTCGATCGGGGTGACGCCGCGTTGCGCTGCGCGCAGGGTGAGTTGTATCGACATGGTCTGCTCCGGTGAAGTGCGTGAATCGATGCACGCACTGTAGGAAGCCGACACCATTGGCGCGTCGCCCACGGGAGGGTCGGCGGCGCACCCTGGAGTGGTCGTTGCGTTGGGGGCCCCCCTTCGGGGGCTCTTGTTGGCGGGCGGCGCCCGCCGGCTGCTTCAGATGTCGCGGATCAAGCGACGGAACTCGTCGACGTCCTCGAAGCTGCGGTAGACCGATGCGAAGCGCACGTAGGCCACCTTGTCGATGCGCTTGAGTTCACGCATGACGAGCTCACCGAGCCGGCTGCTCGGCACCTCGCGCGCACCGCTGGCAAGCAGCCGCTCCTGAATGCGATCGAGGGCGGTGTCGACCTGTTCCATGCTCACCGGGCGCTTGCGCAGCGCCAGCAGCATCGAGGCACGCAACTTCGTCGGATCGAAGTCGGCGCGGGTGCCGTCCTTCTTGACCACCGCCGGCAGCGCGATCTCCGCGCGCTCGTAGGTCGTGAAGCGCTTGTCGCACTTGAGGCAGCGGCGGCGACGCCGAATGACGTCGCCTTCGTCGGATTCTCGCGTCTCGACGACCTGCGTGTCGTCGTGGCTGCAGTAGGGGCAGCGCATCGGCTGGGTCGTCGGCTCTTCTACCCGCTCGGCGAGCCTGGGGATTCGCTCAGCGGTAGACCGGAAAGTCGCGGGTCAGGCGTGATACCTGCTCGCGCACCTTGGTGATCGTCGCCTCGTCCTGCGGCGCCTCCAGCACGTCGGCGATCAGGTGCGCTGTCCGCTCTGCCTCGGCCTCGCGGAACCCGCGCGTCGTCATCGCCGGAGAACCCAGCCGCACGCCGCTGGTGACCATCGGCTTTTGCGGATCGTTGGGGATCGCGTTCTTGTTGCAGGTGATGTGAGCACGCTGAAGCACCGTTTCCGCATCCTTGCCGGTGATCCCCTTGGGACGCAGGTCGACCAGCATCACATGGCTCTCGGTGCGGCCCGACACGATTCGCAGGCCGCGCTTGACCAGCGTGTTGGCCAGCACCGAGGCGTTGTTCAGGACCTGCTGCTGGTATTGCTTGAAGGAGGGGTCAAGGGCCTCCTTGAACGCCACCGCCTTGGCCGCGATCACGTGCATCAGCGGCCCGCCCTGGATGCCCGGAAAGACAGCGCTGTTGATGGCCTTGGCGACCGCATCCTTCATCAGGATCAGCCCGCCACGGGGACCACGCAGCGTCTTGTGGGTGGTCGATGTCACCACGTCGGCGTGCGGCACGGGGTTGGGATACAGCCCGGCAGCGATCAGGCCTGCGTAGTGCGCCATGTCGACCATCAGGTAGGCGCCGATCTCGCGTGCCACCTCGCCGAATCGATCGAAATCGATGCGCAACGAGTAAGCCGAGGCGCCGGCGATGATCAGCTTCGGCCGCTCGCGCAACGCCAGCGCGCGCATGGCGCCGTAGTCGATTTCCTCGCGCTCGTTCAAGCCGTAGCTCACGACCTTGAACCACTTTCCGCTCATGTTCAGAGCCATGCCGTGCGTCAGGTGGCCGCCCTCGGCCAGGCTCATGCCCATGATGGTGTCGCCCGGCCGCAGCAGCGCGAACATTGCGGCCTGGTTGGCTTGTGAGCCGGAGTTCGGCTGCACATTGGCGTGTTCGGCGTTGAACAGGCGCTTCAGCCGGTCGAGCGCCAACTCCTCGACCTGGTCGACGAACTCGCAGCCGCCGTAGTAGCGCTTGCCTGGGTAACCCTCGGCGTACTTGTTGGTGAGTTGGCTGCCTTGGGCCGCCATCACCGCGGGCGAGGCGTAGTTCTCCGAGGCGATCAACTCGATGTGTTGTTCCTGGCGCTGATTCTCGGCCTGGATGGTGGACCACAATTCCGGGTCGACTGCGGCCACCGTGTGGGTAGAACGATCAAACATAGAGGCACTTCCTGCGTCGCTGACGCCGCGGACGACGGCCATGGCCGCCTTGTTCCAACAGCTGCCCAGGCGAACGGCGAACCCCGCGGGCCAGCAGCGCCGCAGGCCGCGCTTCCCGGTGGTTGTCCACCTTGAACCCGAGGGGGTTCTATCGCCAGTCGCGCGCGGTCGGAAGTCTAGCGGACGGCCGAGCCCGCGGGAGTCAGCGCCCGGGACCGACCCAGGCCACCCGGTTCGCGCCGGCGGCCTCTGGCGAGGCATCCACGCCATCGCTGGGCGCACTCGACGTTTTGAGGGTCGGGCCAGCGCTGGGCGACGACATCGGCGCGGTCACCGACACCCACTTGCCTTCGGCAACCCGCTTCAGGTGGGACTGTTCGGCGAGCACCTTGCCGACATAGCCGCCGTCGTCGGGCAAGTTGGCGGCACCGACGTAGAACTTGAGGCCCGCCTCCAGGCTGCCGGCCCTGGCGATGCACTCCTTGAGGACCTGCACGCCGACACGCAGGTTGGTCACCGGATCGAACGCCGCGCGCACGCCGCCGTAGGGCTCGTACTTGTCATCGTGGACGCGGGTCATCACCTGCATCAGGCCCTGGGCACCGACTGAACTTTGCGCGAACGGGTTGAAGCTCGATTCGATCGCCATGACCGCAAGGATCAGCGTGGGGTCGAGGCCGGAGCGGCGCCCGCTCTCCCACGCCTCCTGGACCAAACGACTCACCGGCTCCATTGCCACCCGGTATCTTCGAGATAGCCAATTGGCGACCGAGGCCTGCTGCTTGGACAAAGTCGTCGGGTCGGCAGCGGTCACCCGCGCAACGGCGTCTGGAATCGGTGGCTGGGGCGCGGTTTCGCTGGCCAGACGTGCTTCCTGCCTGGCCAACAACCAGCCCAACGCGCGCTGCTCGGCGCCATCACGCAGGTCGGGGTGGGCCGCCGAAAAGAGAACAGCGCCACAGACGACCGACAAGCCGACGAGCGCGAGCGTGTTGTGACTGACCTCGAGCATGCCGATGCCCACGTCGCGGGCGAACGTGGCCGCCGAGTTCGAACAGGCGCGGTAGATTGCGGGCAAGGGGCTGGAGACATTCATGCGTGAACCGCCTCGGGTTTCCCCTTGGCGAGTGGACCGGCGAATTCTAGGTACGCCTCAAATAACCAGTCAATTATTAAGAATCACTTCTAAATAACCAAAACATGCGTTACAGGGACCTTCGCGACTTCCTGAATGGCCTGAAGCGGGCTGGCGAACTGCTCCAGATCGACGAATCGATCTCGCCGCACCTCGAGATGACGGCAATTGCCGACCTTGCGTTGCGCCGGGAGGGGCCGGCGCTGCTCTTCAGCAAGCCGGAGGGGTTCGATGCAAAAGTCCTGGTGAATCTCTTCGGCACGCCCAGGCGGGTGGCCCTCGGGATGGGTGTCGACGGGGTCGCCGAGCTGCGCCAGCTTGGTGCGTTGCTGGCAAACCTTCGCGAGCCGAAACCGCCCACCGGTTTGGCCGACGCGGGCAGCCTGGTGGAAATGGCCAAGGCCCTGTGGAACATGAAGCCTGCCACCCGCACCAGCGGGCCTTGTCGCGAAGAGCGCATAGAGGCCGACGCGGTCGATTTGTCGCGCTGGCCGATCCAGACCTGTTGGCCCGGCGATGTCGGTCCTCTGATCACCTGGGGCCTGGTCATCACTCGTGGACCGCAGGGCGGGCCCCATCCCCGGCGCAGGCAGAACCTGGGCATCTATCGCCAGCAGGTGATCGGGCGCCGGGCCACCATCATGCGTTGGCTGCCCCATCGCGGCGGCGCGCAGGACTTTCGTGACTTCGCACGGGTCAACCCCGGGTGCCCGTTTCCAGTGGCGGTGGCGCTGGGGGCCGATCCGGCGACCATGCTGGGCGCGGTCACGCCCGTCCCCGATGCGCTGTCGGAATATCAGTTCGCCGGCCTGCTGCGTGGCTCGCCGACCGAGTTGGTCGACGCGGGTGTCGGAGAGGCCGGCTGGCCACTCCAGGTTCCGGCCCGCGCGGAGATCGTTCTCGAAGGCCACATTCCACCTGCCGAGCCGGGCGACTCGAGTTGCAGCGAGCGCGGGGTGCCTTGCAAGTCGATCGACGGCTACCTGCACGCGCTCGAGGGCCCGTTCGGTGATCACACGGGCTACTACAACGAGCGCGAGTGGTTCCCGGTGTTCGTAGTCGACCGCATCACGCACCGTCGCGATCCGATCTACCACTCGACCTACACCGGCAAACCACCCGACGAGCCGGCCGTGCTGGGCGTGGCGTTGAACGAGGTCTTCGTGCCGATCCTGCAGCGCCAGTTTCCCGAGATCGCCGACTTCTATCTGCCGCCCGAGGGCTGCAGCTATCGGCTGGCGGTGATCTCGATCCGCAAGGGGTATGCCGGTCACGCCAAGCGGGTGATGTTCGGGTTGTGGAGCTTCCTGCGTCAGTTCATGTACACGAAGTTCATCGTCGTCACCGACGACGACATCGACATTCGCGACTGGAAGGAAGTCGTCTGGGCCATCACGACGCGGTGCGACCCCGTGCGCGACACCACACTGGTCGACCACACGCCGATCGACTACCTCGACTTTGCTTCGCCGGTGGCGGGGCTGGGCGGCAAGATGGGGCTCGACGCCACGGCCAAGTGGCCGGCGGAGACGAGCCGCCAGTGGGGAGAGCCGATCAAGCACGATGCCGATGCGCAGCACCGGATGGAGGCACTCTACGATCGACTGATGGCGGGTCGCTCGAACGGACCGATGGCTTGAACTTCGCGCGTCGCGGGTGTATCGTTTGTTCGCCTGCTTGCAGGCATCAAAGGCGACGTGCAGTCTTCTGCGCGCTAGGGGCCCCGGACCGAAAACCTCTGGAGCCTCGCCCGGTGACCTGAGTCACCCACCCCTCCCGTCCTCGTGGCGCGGAGGGGTTTCGTTTTTGGACTTCAGGCGCCTGCGAGCAGGCCGGCGAGCTCGTGCAGGACGAAGCGCACGCGGCGAAAGCCGTCGTTCGAAGGCAGCCAGCGCAGCACGGCATGTTCACCCGGTGGCGCAAGACCCATCGGCGCCGCCCACACGCGGACCGGCGACTCGGCGCGTTGTGCCGACAGCTGAAAGGCGCGAAGCGCGCGCGGCATGTGAAAGCCGTGGGTCACCAGCACAAGATCGGTGACGCCCGTGGCTTTGAGCATGGCCATGCTGCGTGCCGCGTTCTCGCGGGTGTCGCGCGACTCGCCTTCGCTCCACGTCAGCGGCTTGCCGTAGTCGCGTTCGGCGATGCGTGCCGCTGCCTCCGCTTCACTGGTGCCGACGCTGTTGCCGTGGCCCACGCCACCGGAAAACATCAGCGGCGCGCCGGTCTGTCGCGACAGGAACACCCCGTAGTGAAGCCGCTGCAGCGAGAGATCCTTCAGGTTGGAGCCACCGTACTCAGGGGCATTCGCTTCCCGGCCCCCGCCCAGCACGACGATGACCACCTTGCTGGGCGACGCGTTGGCGAGGCGCTTGATCTCAGCCATGCGCTCCGCGCTCAGCGGCGCGGGTGGCCTGAGAGCCACCTGCTCGAGCCAATTGCCCACCGCGGTCGTGCAACACAACCACAGCCCGGACGCGCCCACGAGAATGACGAGCCACGACACCGTACGCCGCCAGTACATCATTCGAGCGCCCACGAGCATCAGCAGCAGCCACGGCACCGGCGGCAGCAGCAGCGCGGTCAGCACGGGCTTCCAAGTCTGAATCCCAAGCAGAATGAAGAGGTCGTTCACAGGGCACTGGTCAAGAGCGGATGGCCGATTCTGCGCTGCGGGTCTTGTGGCGCCTCGTGCAATATGTCCGTGGCGACACCCGCTGTTACGGCTGCAAGCAGGTCGCGCAGCGGTGCTAGCGCCGGCCCGATCACGCGGGGGGCTTGAGCGGTATCGGCACAATGGCCGAACTGTTGGTAGAGGCGCTGGCCAAGCGAGCACCGAACATCGCAACCTGGAGACATGTCGTGGCAATCGAGACCATCACGCTGGGCGGGGGCTGCTTCTGGTGTCTGGAGGCGGTCTACGAGCAGGTCGACGGAGTTGTCTCGGTGCAGTCGGGCTACAGCAACGGCCATGTGCGCGAGCCCAGCTACCAGCAGGTCTGCGCGGGCGACACCGGACACGCCGAGGTGGTGAAAGTGCAGTTCGATACGGCGCGGATCTCGCTGCGCGAGGTGCTCGAAATCTTCTTCGCCATCCACGATCCGACCACGCTGAATCGGCAAGGCAACGACGTCGGCCCGCAGTACCGCTCGGGCATCTACTACGTCGATGAGGCTCAACGAACGCTCGCGCAATCGGTGATCGACGAGGTCAACGCCGAGTTCAAGGGGCGTGTGGTCACGGAGCTGAAGCCGCTCGACAACTACTGGCCTGCCGAGGCCTATCACCAGCACTACTTCGTGCGCAACCCGAGCCAGGGCTACTGTGCGTTCGTGGTGGGTCCCAAGGTGGCGAAGTTCCGCAAGACCTTCGCGGCGCGCTTGCGCAAGGCCTGACGCGTCAGGGCGTCAGGGCGCCAGGCGCTGGCGTATCCAGCGCCCGGCCTCCAGGCTGTAGCGCACACGGTCATGCAGGCGGCTGCGGCGGCCCTGCCAGAATTCCCAGCGATCGGGAACCAGGCGATAGCCACCCCAGTGCGGTGGTCGCGGCGGGTTCAGGCCGTGCCGAGCGGCGGCTTTGGCGGCGTTGCCCACCAGCACCGCGCGTGACGCGATGGGCTGGCTCTGCGGTGATGCCCAGGCCCCCAGTCGCGAGTCGAGTGGACGCGTCGCGTAGTAGGCGTCGGATTCCTCGGCCGAGATCTTTTCGACCCGACCCTCGATGCGCACCACACGCTCGAGCTCGACCCAATGGAATTGCAACGCGGCTTGCGGCTGGTGTGCCAGTTCGCGGCCCTTGCGGCTGTCGTAGTTGGTGTACCAGACCAGGCCCCTGGCATCGATTCCCTTGATCAGCACGATTCGTGTCGACGGGCGTCCATCGGGCCCCACCGTGGCCAGCGTCATGGCGTTGGGTTCGGGCAACTGGGCCTCGAGCGCCTGCTCGAGCCAGGTTTCGAACTGGCGCAGCGGGTCGTCTTTGCACGACGCCTCGTCGAGCTCGTGGCGCTCGTAGCTCTTGCGCAGTTCGGCCAGCGCCACCTTGTCCATGCAGCCAGTATGCACGTTGGCCCATGTTGGGACTGCACCCTACGTGGAACGCCCTAAGTGAAGCTCCCACTGTTTAGATGGTGGTGACGACACGATGCTTTGAGGCGTCTGCAGGCTGCGTGGCCAAGGTGGGGATGGCACAAGCGCGGAGGCAAGGCGACGCCCATGAAGAAGCCCCCAACCGTCATCGTGCTGGCAGCCGGCCGCGGCAGCCGCTTCAAGGCCCCTGACCACAAGCTGCTGCAGGCCTTTGGATCGTCCACCGTCCTGGGCACCGCGCTCGAACACGCGATCGAGACCGGGCTGCAACTGCGTGTGGTCACCACCGCCGCGGTCAGCGTCGAGGCGCGCCGCCACGTGGCCCAGCGCGACATCATCGAGTTGCCGGTCGTCACCGGACACAGCGGCGAAACCCTCGGCATGGGCTTTTCGATCGCCAGCGGCGTGGCCGCCAGCGCCGACGCCGGGGGCTGGTTGATCCTGCCGGGCGACATGCCATCGGTGAAGCCGGCCACGCTGTTGGCGGTGGCCGCCGAGTTGGCGCAGCACGCGGTGGTCTATGCACAGCACATCGGGCGCCGCGGGCATCCGGTGGGCTTTGCCTCCGAGTTGTACTCGGAATTGATGCAGTTGTCGGGAGACGAGGGCGCGCGGCGGCTGGTCGCGCGTTATCCGTCGTTCGGCGTCGAAGTCGACGATCCCGGGGTGCTGATCGACGTCGACACGCTCGACGACCTGGCGGCGCTGCACGCCCACACCACTCCCGGCGCACCGAGCCAGCCGCGCCCGCACTGAGGCGGTTGGCTGGGCATTTCTAGTCGGTGGCGGCCGGGTCGCCGGGCAGCCCGAACAGCGATTGCATCGCCGCACGCACCTCGCCGCTGACCATCGCCTGCGCGTTGTGATGAGTGCCGTTGTCGGCGAGGATGAAGCGCTTGGGCTCGCGCGCCCGCTCGTACAGCGCGCGGCCGAGTTCGGGCTGGATCAGCCGGTCCTGCGCGCCGTGCACCACCAGCACGGGCGAGCCGATGTCGGCGATGCGCCCGGCGGCGTCGAAGCGCTGGGTGATCAGTGGCCCGAGCGGCAGCCAGCCGAAGCGCATCGTCGAAAAGACATCGGGCACCGACGTGAAGCCGCCTTCGACCACGACGCCGGCCTCGTCGTCGACTTCGGCCGCCAGATGAACCGCAATCGCGCTGCCCAACGAATGACCGTAGATCACGCGCGGTTGCTTCGGTTGCTGCCGGCGCAGCCAGTCCCAGGCGGCGCGCGCATCTTCGTAGGCGCTGGTCTCGGAGGGCAGCTCGTCGGTGCTGCGGCCGAAGCCGCGGTAGTCGACGCCGAGCACCGAGACGCCCAGCGCGTGCAGGCGGCGCATGCGAAACGAGCTGCTCGTCACGCCCCAGCGCGCGCCGTGCAGGTACAGCATCACCGGCGCATCGGGGTCGTCCTGCGGCAGCCACAACGCGTGCAGCTTGACCGGCACCTCGGCGCCTGGCGGCGTGAACTCGATCCAGCGGTCGTGCATGCCGTCGGCCGCTGCCGCGCCACCGCGCCACTCCACCTTGCTGGGCTGGAAAATCCACTTGCGCTGCTGCTCGTCGAGCGTCGCGCAGCCGCCGAGCACCAGCAGCACCGTGGCCACCACGCCGGCAATCCAGCGCATTCTCTTGTTTCGCATCACCATCCCCCGGCTCAGCGACCGCGCAAAAACAGCGCGTCGAGCTCCTTTAACGTCACCTGACGCCAGGTCGGACGTCCGTGGTTGCACTGATCCGAGCGCTCGGTGGCCTCCATCTGGCGCAGCAGCGCATTCATTTCATCGATCGTGAGGCGCCGGTTGGCGCGCACGGCGGCGTGGCAGGCCATCGTTGCCAGCAGGTCGTCGCGCGCACGCTGCACCACGCGGCTCGAATCGGTCTGCTCGAGCTCGTCGAGCACGGCGCGCGTCAGTTCCACCAGGTCGGCGTCGGGCAGCGCGGCGGGGCGGCTTCGAATGGCCAGCGTGCCGGCGGCCAGCGGCGTGACGTCCAGGCCGAGCGCGGCCAACGCGTCGGCGCCGGCCTGGGCGGTGGCCATCTCGGCGGGCGAGGCGGCAAAGGTCACAGGCACCAGCAAGGGTTGCGCGTGCAGGGCAGCGGCCCCGCGCGACTTGAGCTGCTCGTAGACGATGCGCTCGTGCGCCGCGTGCATGTCGACGATCACCAGGCCGTGGGCGTTTTCCGCCAGCACGTAGGCGCCGCCGAGCTGGGCTAGCGCGCGGCCCAACGGCCACGGGTGGGTATCCGCCGCCGTCGTCGTGCCGGGGGCGGCAGCGGCTGGCTGCCAGGGCGGCAGCGGCTCGAACGCCTGCAGCCGGCTGGCCAGGGGCAACGCCAGCGAACTCTGGCCGTAGCCTGGCAACGAGGCACTCGCGCGGCCGGCCGCCGGCGGCCCGTCGCCGGGCCACGCATCGGCAGCGTCATGACGGGGCTCGCCGCTGCGTGGCAGCGCCAAGGTGGTCTCGACGGCGTGCAGCACCGCCTGATGCAGCGCCCGGCCATCGCGAAAGCGCACCTCGACCTTGGTGGGATGCACGTTGACGTCGACCAGCGACGGCGCGATGCGCAGGAACAGGGCATACGCCGGCTGGCGCTGGCCGTGCAGCACATCGTCGTAGGCGCTGCGCACCGCATGGGCCACCAGGCGGTCGCGCACGTAGCGGCCATTGACGAAGAGGTATTGCAGGTCGGCGCGCGCGCGCGCTGCATCGGGCAGGCCGACGCGGCCGTGCAGCGCCAGCGGCCCCACCTCAGTGGCCAGCACGCGGCTCGCAGCGACGAAAGGCTCGCCCAGCACGTCGCGCAGCCGCTGCTCGGGCGTTGCGGCGCGCCACTGCTGCGACAGGCGCCCGTCGTGCCACAGCACGAACTCCACGTCGGGCCGCGCCAGCGCGTGGCGGCGCAACGCCTCGGTGCAATGCGAGAGCTCGGTGGTCTCGCTCTTGAGGAACTTGCGGCGCGCCGGCGTGTTGAAGAAGAGCTCGTCGACCTCCACCGTGGTGCCGCGCGCGCGGGCGGCAGGCGCCAGTTCGCCCGAAGCCGCATGCAGCGCGAAGGCACGATCCACGCCCTCGGCACGGCTGGTCAGCGTCACCTCCGACACCGATGCGATGGCCGCCAGCGCCTCGCCGCGAAAGCCCATCGTCGCGACCTGCTCGAGGTCGTCGAGCGAGGCGATCTTGCTGGTGGCATGGCGCCGAATGGCCAAGGCCAGCTGGTCGGCAGCGATGCCCAGGCCATCGTCCTCGACCACGATCGAGCGCACGCCGCCGCCGCGCAAGCGCACCACGATGCGGCCCGACGCGGCATCGAGCGCGTTGTCCACCAGCTCGCGCACCACCGACGCAGGCCGCTCGACCACCTCGCCGGCAGCGATCTGGCTGATCAGCTCGCCGGGCAACTCGCGGATCGGCCGCCGTGCAACGCTGTCCAACGTGGCCTGCATGGTCGCGCGATTGTAGGTGTGAGCCCTCGGCTCGTTGCCTTCGAAGGGTCTGGATAATGCCCGCCCGTGGAGATCATGACCTTCCTGATGGACTTCGTGCTGCACATCGACGTGCACCTGCGCGAGTTCGTCGAGCAGTACGGTGCCTGGGTCTACGCGCTGCTGTTCCTGATCGTGTTCGTCGAGACGGGCTTGGTGGTGATGCCGTTCCTGCCGGGCGACTCGCTGCTGTTCATCGTCGGTGCACTGTGCGGCGTCGGACTGATGAACTACTCGCTGGCGGTGCCGCTGCTGATCGCGGCGGCGGTGGCCGGCAACCAGACCAACTACACGATCGGCTCGATGGTCGGCCCGCGGGTGTTCCAGTGGGAACACTCGCGCCTGTTCAACAAGCGTGCGTTCCAGAGCGCGCACGCGTTCTACGAGGAGTACGGCGGCATCACGCTGGTGGCGGCGCGCTTTCTGCCGTTCCTGCGCACCTTCGCGCCGTTCGTGGCCGGCGTCGCGCAGATGACGCGCCCGAAGTTCACGCTGTACGACGTGACCGGCGGCACGCTGTGGGTGGTGTCGATCGTCACCGCCGGTTATCTGTTCGGCAACCTCGAGTGGGTGCAGAAGAACATGAGCACCATCATCTGGGCCATGATCATCGTGCCCGGGCTGCTGGCGCTGGTGGGCGCCTGGCGCGCCAAACGCACCAAGGATGTCTCGGCGCCGGCAAGTTGACGCGCCGAACCCTCAGAGCACGCGCTGCCGCACCTGCGGCGGATGTTTGGTGAAATAGCGCCGCATGCCGGTGACCAGCGCGTCGACCAGCTTGTCCTGGTATTTGGCGGTGCGCAACAGGGCTTCCTCCTCGGGGTTGGAGATGAAAGCTGTTTCGACCAGGATCGACGGGATGTCGGGCGCCTTGAGCACCGCGAAGCCGGCCTGCTCGACCTTGCTCTTGTGCAGGTGGCCGACGCGCCCGATGTGCTGCAGCACTTCGCCGCCCACGCGCAGGCTGTCCTTGATCTGCGCGGCGGTGCTCATGTCGAGCATCGCACGCAGCACCTGCGCGTCTTTCACCGCGCGCTGGTTGGCGCCGCCCACCAGGTCGGCCTCGTTCTCCTTGTCGGCGATCCAGCGTGCGGCAGCGCTGGTTGCCGCGCCCGACGACAACGCGAACACCGACGCGCCGCGCGCGCGCGGCGTCATGAAGGCATCGGCATGGATCGACACGAAGAGGTCGGCCTGCACGCGGCGCGCTTTGCGCACGCGGTCGTGCAGCGGCACGAAGAAGTCGCCGTCCCGGGTGAGCATCGCGCGCAGGCCCGGCAAAACGTTGAGGCGATCGCGCAGGCGCAGCGCGACCGCGAGCACGACGTCCTTCTCCTTCAGCCCACTGGGCCCGATGGCGCCGGGGTCCTCGCCGCCGTGCCCGGGATCGATGGCCACGATGATCAGGCGCTCGACCTCGCGGCGCGCGCGCATGCTGGGCGGCGGCTCGGGTGCCGGTGTGCCCAGCACCGAAGCCGCCGCCGCGGGGCGTGGTGCCGAAGCGGGCCGCTCGATGCGGCCGATCAACTCGCCCAGCGAGTCGCGCACCGCCTGCTCGGCTCGCTTGTCGGCGCGATCCTTGTCGCGAATCATCTCCAGCAGCGGGTCGCGCTCCTGCAGCGGGTACAGATCGAACACCAGCCGGTGGCCATAGGCCGCCACCGGATCGAGCGTGAACTGCTGCGGCCGCACCGCCTCCTTCAGGTCGACCACCAGCCGCACCAGGCGCGGCTGATTCTGGCCGACGCGCACGCCGGCGATGTAGGGGTCGTCGGAGCGCACCTTGCCCACCAGCTCGCGCAGCGTGGGGCTCAGTTCGAGCTGATCGATGTCGACCACCAGGCGCGGCGGGTTGTCGGTCATGAAGTGCTTGGCGGCCAGCGACTGGTCCGATTCGATCGTCACCCGCGTGTAGTCGGCCGCCGGCCAGACGCGCACCGCGACGATGCTGGCGCCATGGGCGAGCTGCCGCCCCGACAGCAGCAGCACGAGCGTGCCGCTTTGCTGCAGCCAGGCGCGCCGGGTGGTCGAACGTTCCGTCATGCGAGCAGTTCAACGCCGCGCGGCGTCTCGGCGTGCACCGCCACATCGCGCACGCCGTCGGTGCGCGGCGTGATGCACAGGCGCAGGTCCGCTGCGGGCAGCAGGCCCGCGGCCTTGTCGGGCCACTCGACCACCTTGAGCCCGGGCTGCTCGAACACCTCGCGCAGGCCCGCATCGACCCATTCGCGCGGGTCGTCGAGCCGGTAGAAGTCCAGGTGCGACGCGTGCAGGCCGGGCAGGTCGTACGGCTCGAGCAGCGCATAGGTGGGACTCTTGATGCGCCCGGTGACGCCGAGCGCACGCAGCAGGTGGCGTGCGAACGTGGTCTTGCCGGCGCCCAGCGGCCCCTCCAGCGCGATGAAGGCGTCCCGCACCGCGGACTTCTGGGCCAGCGATTCGGCGAAGGCAGCGCAATCGGACTCTGCAGCCCAGGCGATCGTGCGGCTTTCTAGAATCGGCGGATGGGTCACGAGGTCGGTTCTGGCTTGCCTGCGGTCGACGGGGTTCAAACCCTCGATCGATTGCGCGCCTGGGCGCTCGAGTTGGGATTCTCACAGATCGGAGTGGCCGACGTCGACCTGCACGACGCGGAGCCGGGCTTGAGTGAATGGCTGGCCGCCGGCTTTCATGGTGGCATGCGCTACATGGCCCGGCATGGCATGCGCCGTGCGCGGCCGGCGGAGCTGGTGCCCGGCACCGTGCGCGTGGTCACCGCGCGCATGGACTATCTGCCGCGTGATGCACCGGGGTCGTGGAGCGCCGACGAGTGGGGTCGCATCGAGCAGCCCGATCGTGCGGTGGTGTCGGTCTATGCGCGCGGCCGCGACTATCACAAGGTGCTGCGCCAGCGCCTGCAGCAACTCGCCGATCGGCTGGCCACGGCCATCGGCCCCTTCGGGCACCGCGTGTTCACCGACTCGGCGCCGGTGCTCGAAGTGGAGCTGGCGCAGCGCAGCGGCATCGGCTGGCGCGGCAAGCACACCCTGACGCTGTCGCGCGAGGCGGGCTCGATGTTCTTTCTCGGCGAGATCTACGTCGACCTCGCGCTGCCGCTGACCGAGCCGACCTCCGCGCACTGCGGCAGTTGCAGCGCTTGCATCGAGGTCTGCCCGACGCGCGCCATCGTCGCGCCGTACCGGCTCGACGCCAGGCGCTGCATCTCGTACCTGACCATCGAGCACGATGGCCCGATCCCGCTGGAGCTGCGGCCACTGATGGGCAACCGAATCTTCGGTTGCGACGATTGCCAGCTCGTGTGTCCGTGGAACAAGTACGCCCAGCGCGCGACGCTGCCCGACTTCGATGCGCGGGCCCAATGGGACGATGCCGCGCTGCTCGAGCTGTGGCAGTGGAGCGAGGCGTCATTCCTGCGCCACACCGAGGGCAGTGCGTTGCGCCGCATCGGCTTCGGGCGCTGGCGGCGCAACCTGGCGGTGGCGCTGGGCAACGCGCTGCGCGCCGGCCCGCGGCCCGACATCGAGCAAGCGTTGCGCGATGCCCTGCCCGCGGCCGACGAGTTGCTGCGCGAGCATGTGCTGTGGGCGCTCGAGCAGTCGGCGGCGACTCAGCGCAGCGCCGACAGCGCTGCCAGCGCCAGCGGCAGGCCCGGCATCGCGAGCAGCGTCGAGACGGTCACCAAGCCCGCCACGTAGGCGCCATGCCCGCCCATGCGCACGGCCAGCACATAGGCACTGGCCGAGGTCGGCAACGCTGCGAAAGCAACCACCACGGCCTGCTGCGCGGCGGGCAGACCGAGCCATACCACCAGCACGATCGCCCAGGCCGGCAACACGAGGTGGCGAATCGCCAGCAGCGCGGCCGCCAGCCCGGGCCCCTCGCGCAGCGCACCCAAGCGCAGGCCGGCACCGACTGCCATCAGGCCCAGCGGCAGCGCGGCATTGCCCAGACGCAGCAACGTGGTGGACACCAACTCGGGCAGCCGCAGCGAGACGGCGTTGCACACCAGGCCGGCAACGGTGGCGATGATCAGCGGATTACGCGCCAGCTCGCGCAGGACGCCTTGGCCGCCGTGGCGCGCGAGCGGCCACACGGCGGCCACGTTGCACAACGGCACGCACACCGCAATCAGCACCGCGGTCCAGGCCAGGCCTTGCGTGCCCGCCAGGCGTTCGGACAGCGCGAGCGCGACGTAGGAGTTGAACCGGTAGGCGATCTGCTGGCCAGAGGCGTGCAAGCTCGGGTCACGCTGCGGCCAGGCGCGAAGCGAGGCCGCCAGCACCACGCCCACGGCCACCACGGCGAGGCCGATACCGCCGAGATGGAACAGCGCATCGAGCGACGTCGGGTTGCGCACGATCGAGCCGAACAGCAGCGCCGGAAACAGCAGCACGTAGACCAGCCGCTCCACGCTGTCCCACAGCGGCCGATTCAGCGGCGTGTAGCGGCACAGCGCCCAGCCCAACGCGATGAGGCTGAAGTCGGGCAGCAGCACGAGGGCATCGATCAAGCGGCCAGTGTGCCAAACGCCGGCTTGGCACTTGCGCCTGCGGCCAGCCAACAACTCGTCGCCGCGCGGCGCCCGGCGGCTCGCCGGCACGAACGCGGCACAATGCGCGCGAGTGATTGCACCTTCGTCTTTTCAGGAGTTCATGAGCATGTTGCGACGTTTGCGAATCGGTCTGGCCGCGCTGGCGGCGGCAGCGCCTGTGTGGGCGGTCGCTCAGGCTTATCCCACCAAGCCGGTGCGGCTGGTCGTACCTTTCGCGCCCGGCGGCACCACCGACATCGTGGCGCGCATCGTCGGCGAGCGCATGGCGGCCGCGCTCGGCCAGCAAGTGCTGGTCGAGAACAAGTCCGGTGGCGGTGGCTCGATCGGCGCGCTCGAAGTCGTCAAGGCGCAGCCCGACGGCTACACGCTCGGCATGGCCACGGTGTCGACCACCGCGGCCAACCCAGCCATCAATGCGCGAATCGGCTACAACCCGGTCACCGACTTCGTGCCGATCATCAACATCGCGGCCACGCCCAACGTGATCGCCGTGCACCCGTCGTTTCCGGCCAAGGACTACAAGTCGTTCATCGCCGAGTTGAAGAGCAAGCCCGGCAAATACAGCTACGCCAGTTCGGGCACCGGAGGCATCGGCCACCTGCAGACGGAACTGTTCAAGAACCTGTCGGGGACGTTCATCGCGCACATCCCGTATCGCGGCGCGGGCCCGGCGCTCAACGACACCGTGGCCGGCCAGGTGCCGCTGATCTTCGACAACCTGCCGTCGGCGCTGCCGTTCATCAAGGACGGGCGCCTGGTGCCCATCGTCGTCGCAGCGCCGCAGCGACTGGCCGTGCTGCCCAACGTGCCCACCTTCAAGGAGGTCGGGCTCGAGCCGGTCAACCGCATGGCCTACTACGGCATCCTGGCTCCCAAGGGCACGCCGAAAGACGTGGTCGACAAGGTGGCGGCGGCCGCCAAGAAGGCGCTCGAGGATCCCAACGTGCGCAAGCGCATCGAGGACACCGGCTCGCTGATCGTCGCCAACTCGCCGGGCGAGTTCGGCGAGCAGATCAAGGCCGAGTTCGAGGTCTACAAGAAGGTCGTCCAGGCGCAGAACCTGAAACTCGACTAGGCAACCCATGGCGCGTCGTGTGGTCGTGCTCGGCGGCACCGGCTTCATCGGCCGGGCCTTCGCGTGGCGCTGCGCGGCGCACGGCCTGTCGATCAAGCTGACGCTGCCCACACGCGCGCTGGCGCATGGCGCCGACCTGCGTCCGCTGCCCGGCCTGGACCTGGTGCAGGCCGACGTGCACGACGACCCGACGTTGCTGCGCCTGCTGGCCAGCGCCGACGCGGTGGTCAACCTGGTCGGCATCCTGCACGGCAGTGCGGCGGATTTCGATCGTGTGCACGGCGAGCTGCCGCGCCGCATCGGGCGCATCGCCCGCGAGGCCGGCGTGGCGCACCTGGTGCACGTCAGCGCGTTGGGCGCCGATGCCGGCGCGCCGTCGCACTACTTGCGCAGCAAGGCAGCTGGCGAAGCTGCGCTGCGCGACGCCGGCGTGCCGCTCACCGTGTTGCGGCCCTCGGTGGTGTTCGGCGCCGAGGACCAGTTCCTCAACCTGTTTGCGCGCATGCAGGCGCTGCTGCCGCTGATTCCGCTGGCCGGCGCGCACGCACGCATGCAACCGGTGTGGGTGCGCGACGTTGCGCAGGCGCTGTGGACGTGCGTCGAACGCGGCGTCGCCGCCGCCGGCGTGTTCGAGGCAGCCGGCCCGCAGGTGTTCACGCTGGCCGAGCTGGTGCGGCTGGCGGGCCGGCGCGCCGGCCATCGGCGGCTCGTGTGGGCCTTGCCGCGCGCGTTGGGCGAGGCGCAAGCCTGGCTGCTCGAGCACATGCCGGGGCCGACGCTGATGTCGCGCGACAACCTGCGCTCGCTGCAGGTCGACAGCGTCGCCAGCGAACGGGTGCCGGGGCTCGATGCGTTGGGCGTCCGGCCGGCGTCGATCGAGCAGGCGTGGGCGCAGGAGCGCGGCGGTGTCGCGCAGATGGGCGAGTTGCTGCGCTGGCGCGCGTCGCACCGCGATGCCTGAGGCGGCTGCGCACACAACGACTGCGCTGCCCGGCAGCGGCGAGAGCGCCGCGTTGAACGACAGCCGGCAGGCGATCACCCGCTTCGTCGATGCGCTGTGGATCGAAGACGGCCTGGCCGCCAACACCACCAGCGCCTACCGCCGCGACCTCGATCTGTATGCCCGTTGGCTGGCTCACGCGAGCGGCCACAGCCTGCCGGCGGCCAGCGAGACCGACCTGCTGGGCTACATCGCGGCGCGCCATGGCGCCACCCGCCCGACCACGGCCAATCGCCGGCTCACCGTGTTCAAGCGTTTCTATCGCTGGGCGGTGCGCGAGCACCTGGCGGCGGCCGACCCGACGTTGCGCATCGCCTCGGCCAAGCAGCCGCTGCGGGTGCCCAAGACGATGTCGGAAGCGCAGGTCGAATCGTTGCTCGAGGCGCCGGATACCGACAGCATGCTCGGGCTGCGCGACCGCGCGATGCTCGAGGTGATGTACGCCAGCGGCCTGCGCGTCAGCGAGCTGGTGACGCTGAAGTCGGTGCATGTCAGCGCCGGCGAGCACGTGCTGCGGGTCACCGGCAAGGGTGCCAAGGAGCGTCTGGTCCCCTTCGGGGC
>DATDJF010000114.1:0-17304 GCA_036520715.1 Burkholderiaceae bacterium
GCTGCACCAGCAGGCCGCGGCGCTCGATGAACGACACCACCTCGGCCAGGCCCTGCTTGGTGCGCAGGTTGCTCATGACGTAGGGCCTGTTCGGCCGCATGCGGCGGGTGTCGGCCTCCATCACCGAGAGGTCGGCGCCGACGTGCGGTGCGAGGTCGGTCTTGTTGATGACGAAGAGGTCGCTCTTGGTGATGCCCGGCCCGCCCTTGCGCGGGATCTTCTCGCCGCCGGCGACGTCGATCACGTAGATCGTGAGGTCGCTCAGCTCGGGGCTGAAGGTGGCCGCCAGGTTGTCGCCGCCGGACTCGATGAACACGATGTCGGCGTCGGGAAACTTCTCCAGCATGCGATCCACCGCCTCGAGGTTGATCGACGCGTCTTCGCGGATCGCGGTGTGCGGGCAGCCGCCGGTCTCCACGCCCATGATGCGCTCGGGCTCGAGGGCGCCGGCCACGGTGAGCAGGCGCTGGTCTTCCTTGGTGTAGATGTCGTTGGTCACGACCACGAGTTCCCAGCGCTCGCGCATCGCCTTGCACAGCATCTCCACCAGCGTCGTCTTGCCGGATCCCACCGGGCCGCCGACGCCCACACGCAACGGCGGCAGGCGTTTGGTGCGATGGGCGATCGCGTGCAGCGGGGCGGTCATGGTCAGGAGCGAAACAGTCGCGAGTATTGTGTTTCATGGCGCGCCGACAGGATGGCGAGCATCGGCGCAAACGCCTGGCGCTGCCCGGGCGTCATCGCGAGGGCAGCGTCGACCGCTTGCGGCAATGCCGCCGCCAAGGCATCGAGCAGGCGCTGGCCGGCACTCTGGCCGAGCGGCACGGCCTTGATGGCCGCCTGCACCATGTTTTCGGCCCAGCCGAGCGCGAAGGTGATCAGGCCGTCGTGCACCGGCGCACCGCAGCGCGCCACGGCCAGCGCAAAGACCACCGGCCACGCCGGTGCGGGCTGCAACGCCACGGCCTGTTCGATGGCGGCTTCGCCGGGCGCGCGCCGGCGCAGCCAATCGGCCAGCGAGCGGCCCATCTGCTGCGCCTGCAGTTGCAACTCGCTGGTCTCGCGCACGGTCGTGGCCCAGCGGTTGAGCGCGGCCACATGCACGAAGTCGCCGCGGCTCCAGGCGTCGTGCGCGTCGGCCACCAACGGCAGGTCGCAGCGCGCCAGGCCCAGGTGCAACTGGTCCAGCAACCAGGCGCGCGCGGTGTCGGCATCGGAGACCAGGCCGCAGTCGATGGCGGCCTCCAGCACCTCGCTGTAGCTGAAGCCGCCCACCGGCAACGCCGGCGAGGCCAGGCGCATCAGCTCGATCAGCACGCCGGGTGTCAGTGACGACAAGGCGGTGCAGTCCGGTCAGTGCTTGTGCTGCGGGCCATGCTCGTGGTGCCCATGCTCATGGTCATGCTCATGCTCGTGGTCATGCTCATGCTCGTGGCTGTGGTGGTGGCCTTCTTCATGGCCGGCAGGACCATGCGCGTGGCCACTGCCGGCGTAGGCGCCGGCTTCGGGCTCGAACGGCGCGGATTCCTCGCTGACCAGCAGATGCATGTGCTTGAGCATGCCCGCCAGCACGTGATCGGGTTCCAGCAGCAAGCGATCGGCCTGCAGCTCCAGCTGGACGTGGCGGTTGCCGAGGTGGTAAGCCGCGCGCAGCAGGTCGAACGGCGATCCGTGCTGCGTGCAATGGCGCACCACCATCACCGGCTGCGGCGCGGCCTTGACGACGATCAGCGAGCCGTCTTCGGCCACCAGCACGTCGCCGCCGCGCACCACCGCGCCACGCGGCAGGAACACGCCCAGCGCACGCCCGGTGGAATCAGTGGCATCGAAGCGGCTCTTGCAGCGCACGTCCCAGTCGAGTTCGACCTCGGCGGCGCGCTGCAGCAGCACCTTGGCCAGGCCCTGACCGCGAGCAATCAGCTTGTTGACTGTCAGCATGGGGGATTCCGATCCGTTCGGTCAGCAGTGTGACACCGTTGCAAAGGGCGACCGCTGCGCGCAGGCCGCGTACGATGGCGCGCCGTCCGCCCCGCGCCCGCGCGCCCCGATGAAGGAGACCGCCATGCTGCCCTTGCGCACCGTTGCACGCCTGCTCGTATGGATGTTCGCGACGCTGTTGGCGAGCGCGAGCGTGGCCGCCGACTTCCCGGCGCCCAAGCAGGGCACCTGGATCGCACGCGACTTCAAGTTCCACACCGGCGAGGTGATGGCCGAGCTGAAGTTGAGCTACACCACGGTCGGTGCACCCACCGGCGAGCCGGTGCTGATGCTGCACGGCACCACCGGCTCCGCGGCCAGCATGCTGACGCCGGCATTCGGGGGCGAGCTCTACGGCGCGGGCCAACCGCTCGACGCGACCAAGTACTTCATCATCATTCCCGATGCCATCGGCCATGGCCAATCGTCCAAGCCGTCGGACGGCCAACGCGCGAAGTTCCCACGCTACAACTACGACGACATGGTGGCCGCGCACCACCGCCTGCTCACCGAACACCTCGGCATCAAGCACCTGCGCCTGGTGATGGGCAACTCGATGGGAGGCATGCACGCATGGATCTGGGGCGTGACGTTTCCCAACTTCATGGACGCGCTGGTGCCGATGGCCTCGTTGCCTACCGAGATGGCCAGCCGCAACTGGATGATGCGGCGCCTCATCATCGACTCGATCCGCAACGATCCCGACTGGAAGGACGGCAACTACACCACGCAGCCCAAGTCGGCGCAGTTCGCCAGCATCTTCTATGGCGTGGGCACCAATGGCGGCGATCTCGCCTACCAGAAGAATGCGCCGACGCGCGAGCGCGCCGACAAGCTGCTCAACGACCGACTGGCCGCGCCGTTTCGTGGCGACGCCAACGACGTGCTGTATCAGTGGGACTCGTCGCGCGACTACAACCCGTCGCCGGGGCTGGAGCGCATCGAGGCCGCGCTGCTGGCCATCAACGCCGCCGACGACGAGCGCAACCCGCCCGCCACCGGCATCATGGAACGCGAACTCAAGCGCGTGAAGAACGGCAAGCTGTTCCTCATTCCGGCCAGCGAGAACACCGCGGGCCACGGCACCACCGGCTCGGCGCGTCACTACACGCAAGCCCTGCGAGAGTTCCTGCAGAGCGCGCCCAAGCGCGCGATGTAGCGCCGATGCTGCTGGAATGACCCACTAGAACAGGAAGTAGCGCTGCGCCATCGGCAGCACCTTGGCCGGCTCGCAGGTGAGCAACTGTCCGTCGGCGCGCACGCTGTAGGTCTGCGCGTCGATCTCCATCGTCGGCGCATAGGCGTTGTGCACCATGTCCGACTTGCGGATCGCACGCACGTTCTTCACCGCGGCGAGTTGCTTGCGCAAACCATAGCCCTCGGCACTGCCTTGCCGCAGCGAGGCCTGGCTGACGAAGCTCAACGAGGTGCGGCCGATCGCGCCGCCGAACGAACCGAACATCGGCCGCATGTGCACCGGCTGCGGTGTCGGGATGCTGGCGTTGGGGTCGCCCATCGCGGCGGCGGCGATGAAGCCGCCTTTCAGGATCAGGCTCGGCTTGACGCCGAAGAACGCCGGCTTCCATACCACCAGGTCGGCCCACTTGCCGACTTCGATCGAGCCCACCTCGTGTGCGATGCCGTTGGCGATCGCCGGGTTGATCGTGTACTTGGCGATGTAGCGCTTGACGCGTGAGTTGTCGTTGCGCGCGGAGTCTGCTGGCAGCGGCCCGCGCTGCACCTTCATCTTGTGCGCCGTCTGCCAGGTGCGGATGATGACTTCGCCGACGCGCCCCATCGCCTGGCTGTCGCTGCTCATCATGCTGATCGCGCCCAGGTCGTGCAGCACGTCCTCGGCGGCGATCGTCTCCTTGCGAATGCGGCTCTCGGCGAACGCCAAGTCCTCGGCGATGGCGGAGTCGAGGTGATGGCACACCATCAGCATGTCGAGGTGCTCGTCCACCGTATTGACGGTGTAGGGCATCGTCGGGTTGGTCGAGCTCGGCAGGAAGTTGGCTTCGCCCACCACGCGCAGGATGTCGGGCGCATGGCCGCCGCCGGCGCCCTCGGTATGGAATGCGCACAGCCCGCGGCCCTTGGTGGCGGCAATGGTGTCTTCGACGAAGCCGCTCTCGTTGAGCGTGTCGCTGTGGATCGACACCTGCGTATCCGTCGCTTCGGCGACCGACAAGCAGCAGTCGATCGCACTCGGCGTGGTGCCCCAGTCTTCGTGCAGCTTCAGGCCGATCGCGCCGGCGTCGATCTGCTGGCGCAGCGCGTCGGGCCGGCTGGCGTTGCCCTTGCCGAGAAAGCCGAGGTTCATCGCAAAGCCGTCGGCCGCCTGCAGCATCAGCCGGATGTGCTCGGGCCCCGGCGTGCAGGTGGTGGCAAACGTGCCGGTGGCGGGCCCGGTGCCGCCGCCGAGCATGGTGGTCACGCCCGAGGCCAGCGCCTCGTCGATCTGCTGTGGGCAGATGAAGTGGATGTGGCTGTCGATGCCGCCGGCCGTGACGATCATGCCTTCGCCGGCGATGATCTCGGTCCCCGGGCCGATCACGATGTCCACGCCGTTCATCACGTCGGGGTTGCCGGCCTTGCCGATGGCCGAGATGCGCGAGCGCTTGATGCCGATGTCGGCCTTGACGATGCCCCAGTGGTCGACGATCAGCGCATTGGTGATCACGCAGTCGGCCGCTTCGTGCGGCGCCGGCCCGTTGACCGCCTGGCCCTGGCCCATGCCGTCGCGGATGGTCTTGCCACCGCCGAACTTGACCTCGTCGCCATAGCCGCCGGCGCGCAGCGTGTGGTCGTGCTCGACCTCGATCACCAGCTCGGTGTCGGCCAGGCGCAACCTGTCGCCCACCGTGGGGCCGAACATCTCCGCGTACCCACGCCGCGAAATCTGTGCCATCAGTGCCTGCCGGGCCGCCCCAAGGGCGCTGAGCGCCCCCTCGGGGGGCAGCGAACGAAGTGAGCGTGGGGGTTCATATTCACAGCTTTCCTTGCACTTGGCCACGAAAGCCGCACACGACGCGCGCGCCCGTGTAGTCCACCAGCTCCACTGTTCGTTGCTGGCCCGGCTCGAAGCGCACCGCGGTGCCTGAGGCGATGTTCAAGCGTTTGCCACGCGCCGCCTGGCGATCGAACTTCAGCGCGCCATTGGTCTCGGCGAAGTGATAGTGCGAGCCCACCTGGATCGGCCGGTCGCCGGTGTTCTCCACCACCAAGGGGGTGCCTCGCCGGCCGGCGTTGAGCACGTGGTCGCCTGCGTCGGTGAACAACTCGCCGGGGATCATCACGGTCACTTCCGGCGGCTGGCCCACAGCGCCGCGGCGACGATCACGCCGAGCACGACGAAGCCCAGCGTGTCGGTGGCGTGCCAGTGCGGCGGCGCCAGGCCGTGGCCCTCGTGTGCCAGCGCCAGCGGCGCGGCCAGCGCGATGACGAGCCCGAACAGAGTCTTCATGCGCGTCTCCAAATCAGTGATCAGGGAATCGGTTGGTGCACGGTCACCAGTTTCGTGCCATCGGGGAACGTGGCCTCGACCTGGATCTCCGGGATCAACTCGGCGACGCCGTCCATCACGTCGGCGCGCTGCAGCACCGTCTTGCCCTCGCCCATCAACTGCGCCACCGTCTTGCCGTCGCGTGCACCTTCCAGGATCGCGGCGGTGATCAGCGCCACCGCCTCGGGGTGGTTGAGCTTTAGCCCGCGGCCGCGGCGACGCTCGGCCAGCAGCGCCGCCGTGAAGATCAGCAGCTTGTCCTTCTCACGCGGGGTCAAGTCCATCGGCTGGTCGATTCACGCAGGTGGTGGCGAGGCGGCGATTGTGCCTGCCCGCGTGCAATGACCATGCCACCGCACTAAAGCCGGGGCCTGCAGCCCGACCTGGCGCGCAACGCACCAGATTCGAGCGCACAGGGCGAATCTGGTGCTGCCAACACGGTGCATGGTTGTCGCGCAGCGGACTCGCCCCGTGTCGCGCCGTCGGCGACACAAGGGCGAACCCGCGTGGTTCGCGGCCGCTGTGCAGCACCGCGGCCGCACAGACGGCACCGCGACGGCTGGCACGGCCCTTGCGACCAGGACCCGCGAGGAACACACGCCCTGCCTCGGGGCTAACCAGGAGAAGCCACAATGAATCGTCGTTTCGCGCTCAAGTCATTGAGCGCCGCAGTCGCACTGTCCGGTGCGATGTCGTTGCCCGTGTTTGCGCAGGAAACCATCAAGGTCGGCGTGCTGCACTCGTTGTCGGGCACGATGGCGATCTCGGAAACGGTGCTCAAAGACACCGTGTTGATGGCCATCGAGGAGATCAACGCCAAGGGCGGCGTGTTGGGAAAGAAGCTCGAGCCGGTGGTGGTCGACCCGGCGTCGAACTGGCCGTTGTTCGCCGAGAAGGCGCGCCAGCTGATCAGCAAGGACAAGGTCGTGGTCACCTTCGGCTGCTGGACCAGCGTGTCGCGCAAGAGCGTGCTGCCGGTCTATGAAGAGCTCAACAGCCTGCTCTTCTACCCGGTGCAGTACGAAGGCGAAGAGCTCAGCAAGAACGTGTTCTACACCGGCGCCGCGCCCAACCAGCAGGCGATTCCCGCGGTGGAATACCTGATGAGCAAGGACGGCGGCAACGCCAAGCGCTGGGTGCTGCTGGGCACCGACTACGTGTATCCGCGCACCACCAACAAGATCCTGCGCGCCTTCCTCAAGAGCAAGGGTGTGGCCGAGGCCGACATCATCGAGGAGTACACGCCGTTCGGGCACTCCGACTACCAGAGCATCATCGCCAAGATCAAGAAGTTCGCCTCCGAAGGCAAGAAGACCGCGGTGGTGTCCACCATCAACGGCGACTCCAACGTGCCGTTCTACAAGGAACTGGGCAACCAGGGCCTGAAGGCCACCGACGTGCCGGTGGTAGCGTTCTCGGTCGGCGAAGAAGAGCTGCGCGGCGTCGACACCAAGCCGCTGGTGGGCCACCTGGCCGCGTGGAACTACTTCCAGTCGATCAAGGCGCCGGCCAATGACGAGTTCATCAAGAAGTGGACAACGTACGCCAAGGCCAAGGGCATCGCCGGCCACAAGGACAAGGCGCTGACCAACGATCCGATGGAAGCCACCTACATCGGCATCTACATGTGGAAGCAGGCGGTCGAGAAGGCCAAGAGCACCGACAGCGACAAGGTGATCGCCGCGATGGCCGGCCAGACCTTCACGGCGCCGTCGGGCATCACGTCGAAGATGGACGAGAAGAACCACCACTTGCACAAGAGCGTGTTCATCGGCGAGGTCAAGGCCGATGGCCAGTTCAACGTGGTGTGGAAGACGCCTGGCCCGGTGAAGGCACAGCCTTGGAGCCCGTTCATCCCCGAGAACAAGGGCAAGAAGGACGAGCCGGAAAAGAAGTGAACTGACCCACCCCCGAAGCGGCCGGGCGGCCGCTTCCCCCTCAAGGGGCGACGCCAGTGGACCGGCAGGCGCTTGCGCCTCGGCGAAGGCCCATATCGCGCAGCGATGTGATGCCGGAGCCAAAGCCGGATCCACGGCGTCCGCTTGAATGGGCGGGCTGACGCTGCCCTTGGTTGGAGTCTCTCTTGAGGCGCTTGCGTGTTGCTACGTCTGGTCATTCTTTGTCTGTCGCTTTTTGCGCTGCCTGCGTGGGCCCTCACGCCCGAGCAGGCGGCGCGCATCGCGGCCGGTGACAGCGACGACCGCATCAAGGCCCTGAACGAGACGGTGGCTGCGGCCGATGCCGGGCTCGGACCGTTCCTGCAGGCCGTGTTGGCCGACGAGGTGAAGGTTGCGGGCGGCAAGGCATACGTGGTGCGCGACGGCAAGGTGGTCGAGGCCGGCAGCGGCGCCGCGGCCACGCTGCCCAATGGTGCCGAAGACGTGGTCAACAACAACCGCATGCGCCGCGAAATGGAATCGGCGCTCGCGGCGCTGGCACTGTTCTCACCCGACGTGGCGCTGCGTGCCAAGGCCATGGCCGACCTGCGCGACCAGGTCGATGAAGGCAAGCTGGCGCTGCTGGAAAAGGCCGAGGCCCAGGAAACCGATGCCGCGTTGAAGGCGCAGCTCGGCGTGTTGAAGTCGGCGGTGCTGATCTCGTCGAGCGACAAGGACAAGCGCGTCGCCGCCGCCAAGGCGCTGGCTGCCAGCCATGAACCGGCCACCCGCTCACTGCTGCTCGAGCGCCAGGCTGTCGAGAGCGATGCGCAGGTCAAGGCCGCGATCCAGAGCTCGCTCGATGCGGTGCAGTCGCGTCTGGCGTGGGGCGAGCGGCTCGGGTTGCTGTTCACCGGAGCGAGCCTGGGCAGCATCCTGCTGCTGGTGGCGCTCGGCCTGGCCATCACCTACGGCCTGATGGGCGTCATCAACATGGCGCACGGCGAGCTGATGATGATCGGCGCCTACGCCACCTACGTGGTGCAGAACCTGTTCAGGTCGTATTGGCCGAGCGCGTTCGATGCCTACGTGGTGGTGGCGATTCCGGTGTCGTTCGTCACCGCCGCGCTGGTGGGGGTGGTGCTCGAGCGCACGGTGATCCGCTGGCTCTATGGCAGGCCGCTGGAGACGCTGCTGGCCACCTGGGGCATCAGCCTGGTGCTGATGCAGGCGGTGCGCTCGATCTTCGGCGCGCAGAACGTCGGCGTCGAGAACCCGTCGTGGCTGTCGGGCGGCGTGCAGGTGCTGCCGAATCTGACGCTGCCCTACAACCGCATCGCGATCCTGATCTTCGCGGCGCTGGTGCTGGCCGGCATGGCACTGCTGATCGCGCGCACGCGGCTCGGCCTGTTCGTGCGCGGCGTGACGCAGAACCGGCGCATGGCCGCCTGCGTGGGCGTCAACACCGCACGCGTCGACATGGCGGCGTTCGCGCTCGGCGCCGGCATCGCCGGGCTGGCCGGCTGTGCGCTCAGCCAGATCGGCAACGTCGGCCCCGACCTCGGCCAGAGCTACATCGTCGACTCGTTCATGGTGGTGGTGCTCGGCGGCGTCGGCCAGCTCACCGGCGCGGTGGTGGCGGGCCTGGGCCTGGGTGTGCTCAACAAGGTGCTCGAAGGCTTCGCCGGCGCGGTGCTGGCCAAGATCATGGTGCTGGTGTTCATCGTCATCTTCATCCAGAAGCGGCCGCAGGGGCTGTTTGCGCTGAAGGGCCGGAGCGCAGAAGCATGAGTGCGGTGTTGGCATCCACGGTTGACCTGCAGCCGCGCCGCGGACTGCTGCTGGGCACCGCCGGCTGGACCGCGGTGATCGCGGTGGTGCTGGTCATCACCGTGGGCATCCCGGTGCTCAACCTGGTCGTGCCCGAGGGCAGCGTGTTCCACGTCAGCGACTACACGGTGAGCCTGGCCGGCAAGATCCTGTGCTACGCGATCTGTGCGCTGGCGATGGATCTGATCTGGGGCTACACCGGCATCCTGTCGCTCGGCCACGGCCTGTTCTTCGCGCTCGGCGGCTATGCGATGGGCATGTACCTGATGCGCCAGATCGGGCGCGACGGCCAGTACAAGGCCGACATGCCCGACTTCATGGTGTTCCTCAACTGGAAGGAGTATCCCTGGCACTGGACCTTCAGCGACAGCTTCGTCTTCCAGTTGCTGATGGTGGTGCTGGTGCCGGGCCTGCTGGCGTTCGTGTTCGGCTGGTTCGCGTTCCGCTCGCGCATCAAGGGCGTGTACTTCTCGATCATCACGCAGGCGATGACCTTCGCCGCGATGCTCTTGTTCTTCCGCAACGAGACGGGCTTCGGCGGCAACAACGGCTTCACCGACTTCAAGCGCATCCTCGGCATTGCGGTCACCACGCCGCAGATGCGGGTGACGCTGTTCGCCATCACCGGGGTCGTGCTGGTGTTGTTCTACCTGATGGCGCGCGCCATCGTGAACAGCAAGTACGGCCGCGTGCTGCAGGCCATCCGCGACGCCGAGAGCCGCGTCATGTTCACCGGCTACAACCCGGTGGCCTACAAGCTGAGCATCTGGACGCTGTCGGCGGTGATGTGCGCGATCGCCGGCGCGCTGTATGTGCCGCAGGTGGGCATCATCAACCCGAGCGAGATGAGCCCGGCCGCGTCGATCGAGATCGCCATCTGGACGGCGGTGGGCGGGCGCGCCACCCTGATCGGGCCGATCATCGGCGCCTTCTTCGTCAACGGCGCCAAGAGCTGGTTCACCGCGGCGTTTCCCGAGTTCTGGCTGTATTTCCTGGGCGCGATGTTCATCGCGGTGACGCTGTTCCTGCCCCACGGCATCGTCGGGTTGCTGCGCAAGCGCAAGGAGACGCGCACATGACCCCCGAGCTGATGGAGGACGGCGCCAGGCGTCGCGAGGCCTACGTCAAGAAACAGGCCGAACGCGCCACCGAGTCGGGCGGCCGCGCCGCGTCGTTCGGCCGCCTGCTGAAGGTCGGCGAGCCCGACTTCGCGCACGGCGTGGCGCTGTACCTGGAAGACATCACCGTCAGCTTCGACGGCTTCAAGGCGCTCAACGCGCTGTCGCTCACCGTCAACGTCGGCGAGTTGCGCTGCATCATCGGGCCCAACGGCGCCGGCAAGACCACGATGATGGATTGCATCACCGGCAAGACGCGGCCCGACTCGGGCAAGGTGTTCTTCGGCTCGACGATCGACCTGCTGCGCCTGGCCGAGCCCGAGATCGCGCAGATCGGCATCGGCCGCAAGTTCCAGAAGCCCACGGTCTACGAAGAGCTGAGCGTGTTCGAGAACCTCGAGCTCGCGCTCGCAGCCGACCGGCGCGCGCGTGCCTCGTTGCTGTCGCGCCTGAGCGCCACGCAGCTCGACCGCGTCGGCGAGGTGCTGACGCTGATCCACCTGCGCCCCGACGCGCAACGCACGGCGGGCCTGTTGAGCCACGGCCAGAAGCAGTGGCTCGAGATCGGCATGCTGCTGATGCAGGACCCCAAGCTGCTGCTGCTCGACGAGCCGGTGGCCGGCATGACCGACGAGGAAACCGAGCGCACCGCCGAGCTGTTTCTTTCCCTCGAGGGCAAACACTCGCTGGTGGTGGTCGAGCACGACATGAAGTTCGTCGAGCAGTTGACGCAAGGGCGCAAGGTGGTCACCGTGCTGCACGAGGGCAGCGTGCTGGCCGAAGGCAAGCTCGCCGACGTGCAGGCCAACGACAAGGTCGTTGAGGTTTACCTGGGCCGCTGAATGCTTCAGCTCCTAGGCGTCAACCAGTACTACGGCGGCAGCCACATCCTGCGCGACGTTGGGTTCGAGGCGCGAGTCGGCGAGGTCACCGTGGTGCTCGGCCGCAACGGCGTGGGCAAGACCACGCTGTTGAAGAGCCTGATGGGCGTGGTGCCGGTGAAGACCGGCACCTTGCTGCTCGACGGCGCCGACATCACGCACGCCACGCCGTACGAGCGTGTGCGCCGCGGCATCGGCTACGTGCCGCAGGGCCGCGAGATCTTCGCGCGCCTCACCGTCGAAGAGAACCTGCGCATGGGGCTGGCGTCTCTGGCCAACGGTGCCAGCGTGCCGAGCGAGCTGTTCGACCTGTTTCCGGTGCTCAAGCAGATGATCAACCGGCGCGGTGGTGATCTCTCCGGCGGCCAGCAGCAACAACTGGCGATTGCGCGCGCACTGGCCGCCGGCCCCAAGCTGCTGCTGCTCGACGAGCCGACCGAGGGCATCCAGCCCAGCATCATCAAGGACATCGGCCGTGTCATCCGCATGCTGGCCGACCGCAAGACGATGGCCATCGTGCTGGTCGAGCAGTACTACGACTTCGCGGCCGAACTCGCCGATCAGTACCTGGTGATGGAGCGCGGCGAGATCGTCGCGCGCGGCGCCGGCGCCAGCATGGCCGTCGACGGCGTGCGCGAACGTATGTCGATCTGACACGCGGCCGCGGTTGCGGCCGCGTGTGTGATCAGCCTCAAGGCTGGTTGGTCAGCTCGGTGGCCGGCACGCCCATGTCGGACTGCACCACCAGCACGCGCACGTTGCCCGGCGTCACGCCATCAGGTACCGGCACCAGCAGCCAGTCGGCATCCTCCGGCAAGGCGATCGGCGCGGTGAACAACACGGTCTTGGTGCCGGGCGCCGTCAGCCGCAGCGTGTAGTTGCCGCCTTCGAGGTCGATCGAGTCTGCCCCCGAGGCAGGCACCGCCTCCTTGTAGGAGACGTCGCCGAGCGTCGGCCCGACGGTGTTGATGTTCGTCGTCGGCGCGGTGATGTAGACGTCGAAGTTGGGCGTGTTGAACGCGGCGTTGAACACACGAACCCGCGCGTCGTCGGACGTGACGCTCTTGTTGTAGGGGTCGGAGATCATCACGACTTCGGTCACCGAGCCGGTATTGGGCACTGCGATCAGCGTGAAGCGGTTGCCAGTGGTCGTGGCGAAGGTCTGGCTGCCCAGCGTCACCGCGGGGTTGGTGGCGGTGCGCACCTCCCAGGTGTGGTTGCCGCGTTCGGTGTCGAAGTAGTTCGAGGCGCCCTTGTAGGCCATGTTGGTCACGTCGGCGGCCTGCGCCTGATCGTCGCGGAACAGCGAGATCCTGGGCCCGCCCGGCACCGCGTGCACCAGCCTGACCTTGGGGTCGGCGATGTCGGCGCGGTCGTCGAAGTTGTCGTCGCTGCCGCCGCACGCGGCGAGCACGGCAGGGATCACGGCGAGGGCGAGCAATTGGCGTTTGTTCATGATGATCCTTCGTGAGTGGGTGAGTCGGTGCGGGATGCGATGGACTCTAGGCAGCGGTCGCGCAACGCGTCGTAGGCTCCGGGGCAGCGCTCGCGTCGGCGGCAGCCGAATGGCTTGTAGGACGGCGCCGCAGCCGTCCCGAAGCCGCTCGACCGCGATGCGGGGCCCTGCGGTTACATTGCAGGCCGCGCAGTCCGATGCGCGCTGCCGGCGAATGACGCTGCGTCGAAAATCCAAACCCGGCTTTGCGCCGTACACCGACCATGATCACCGTTCACCACCTGAACAACTCGCGCTCGCAGCGTGTGCTGTGGCTGCTCGAGGAGCTGGGCACCCCCTACGAGATCAAGTCCTACCAGCGCAACGCCACCACCAACCTCGCGCCGCCGGAGCTGCTGCAGGTGCATCCGCTGGGCAAGTCGCCTGTCATCACCGACGGCGACGTCACCGTCGCCGAGACGGGTGCGGTGATCGAGTACCTGGTCGACAAGGCCGGCGGGCGCTTGCGGCCCGGCGCGGGCTCGCCCGAGCAGCGGCGCTACACCTACTGGCTGCACTTCGCCGAGGGCTCGGCGATGTCGCCGCTGCTGATGACGCTGATCCTCGGCCGCATCCGCAAGGCGGGGCCGTTCTTCGTCAGGCCGATCACGCGCCGCATCGCCGACACCGTGCTCGGCACCTTCGTGATGCCGAACATCAAGCGCCAGCTCGCATTCATGGAGTCGGAGCTGCAAGGCCGGCCCTGGTTCGCGGGCAACGACTTCAGTGCCGCCGACGTGCAGATGAGCTTCCCGCTCGAAGTGGCCGCCGTGCGCGGCGGCCTCGATGCCCACTACCCCAAGCTGAGCGACTTCCTGGCACGCATCCACGCGCGGCCGGCCTACCAGGCCGCGCTGCAGCGCGGCGGGCCCTACGGCATCCTGCGCTGAGCCGCGCGCATCCCCAGTTCATGGTCGCGTCCTAGGGGCTCGCGGCCCGGCGGCGCGGTGCTACAACCGTCGCGTCGCCGACGACGGAGTAACGATGGCTGCCATCAAGGTCGCGAGCTGGAATCTGCAGAACCTGTTCGACACCACGGCGTCGGACATTGCCGCCGACCTGGAGTTCACGCCCGCGCAGGGCTGGGACGACGTGGCGCTCGACAAGAAGCTGAGCAACCTGGCCACAGTGATCAAGGCGATCCACGGCGGCACCGGCCCCGACCTGCTGGGCATCGTCGAGGTCGAGACCAAGGAGCTGCTGGAGCAACTGATCGCGCGCACCGGCTTCGCGCACCTGAAGGTCGCGCACGTCGAAAGCCCCGACATCCGCGGCATCGACACCTCGCTGGTTTATTCGAGCGAGCTGTTCGAGCTCGAAGGCGAGCCGATCGGCCACAAGATGCACCTGCGCCACGCCACGCGCGACGTCTTCGAGGTGCCGCTGATCCTCAAGTCCAACGGCGTGCGGCTGCGTGTGTTCGTCAACCACTGGCCGTCGCGCAGCGCCGGCCAGTTCGAGACCGAGCCGCTGCGCATCGCGGTGGCCGAGAACTGCGCGCGCCTGATCGACCAGCTCGTCAAGTTCCCGCGCGGCGAGTACCTGGCCAAGCCAGACACGCCCGCGACGCTGGCCGAGCTGAACGCGCGCTTCGACGCCAACGCCATCCTGATGGGCGACTTCAACGACGAGCCGTTCAGTCGCAGCACCGTCGACTACCTGCTGGCCGGCAAGGACGTCGACCACATCGAAGAGCCGGTCAAGAAGGCCAGCGCGGCCGACCTGCCGGCGCGCCAGCACACGCCGGTGCCCAGCCGCTACCTCGATCTGAAGGCGTACCTGTTCAACTGCATGGCTGCGCTGGCCGGCGCCTCCGACACCGGCACGCTGACCTTCAGCCAGGGCACGAACACGATGAACCTGCTCGACCAGTTCATGGTGTCGCGCGGGCTGCTGTTCGGGCGCTCGGGTTTGAGGTTCAAGCGCGACAGCGTGCGCATCTTCAAGGCACCCTCGATGACCACCGGCGGCAAGCAACGGCCGATCCCGTTCGACAAGAAGACCAAGAAGGGCACCAGCGACCACTTTCCGATCGAGGCGCTGATCGAGATCCTGTAGCGCGTGCCGGCGCTCGTCGGCAGCGACTGCGGCTGCGTGAGGCGCCGGCTATGTCTGCCACACCCGTGGCGCGGTCGGCGCCAGTTGCCACGCCGCGGCGCGCCAGGCGGCTCGCACCGCCCGCGCCAGTGCCATCGCCGGCTCGACGCGATGGGCCAGCGCGCGCAGCACGACCACGCGCTGCTGCAGTGCGGTGACGCCGGCGGCGACCTCCGTGTCGTCGGCCGGCAGGCACACGCGCGCCGCTTCCAGCAGCGCCTCGACCCGCGCGCTTGCCAGCGCGCGGCCGGCCGCGAACCACAGCGTCAGCAGCGTGCTGCGGCCGGCCAGGCCGAGCGGCGATTGCAGCAGCCTCGCGTCCGCGCTGTCGATCACGCCGCGTTCGAGCCACACGCCGGGCAGCTCCAGGTGCTGCGAGTAGCGCCCCGCCGTGAACGCCTCGCCCGCTGCCGGCAGCCCGAGCGCGAGCAGATCCCAGCCGATCATCTCGGCGTCGCTCGCGAGCTCGAACAACGCGTGGTTCTGCGCGATGCAGCCGCTGTGCGCGATCGACTCCAGCGGCAGCCACTCCAGGCGCGCGCCGCTGCCCAGCGTGGCGTGCACGTGTTGCGCACCGGTGCCCCCGGCACTGCGATAAAAGCGCGTGGCGCCGGGCGTGGTGAGCACGATGTGGGCGAGCGGTTGCAGGTCGAGCGTGAGGTCGAGCCGGTCGCCGCCGACGATGCCGCCCGGCGGATGCACCAGCACCTGGTGCGCGATGCCGTGGGCCTCGGGGTACAAGGTCTTCAGCACGCGCAACGGCCCTTCGTGCGTGGGCTGCACGATGCAACGCTCGCCGTCGCGGCGCGCCAGCAGGTTCAGCCGGGCGTGCCAGGTCACGGCGGTCCCTGCGACTCGCGCGCGCCGGCTCAGCCGCCGAGCGCGATGACGATCAGCTCGACGATGACGCCCACCACCACCAGCGCGAGCCCGGCACCCCACGGCCGCGTGCCGGCGTAGCGTCCCCAGACGAAGCCGCAGTAGAACATCATGACGATCGCAATGGCGGCCGAGACGCGCATCGCCAGCCGCAGGTCGGCGATGAAGAAGAACGGCAGCACGACCGGAAACGTCGACGCGAACACCAGCACGAAGACCCAGAAGGCCCCCTTGAGGTCGCGAGCGGTCACGGTCGCCCTGGGCGCGGCATCGGCCGGCAGGCCGAGCAGCCAGATGCGCAGGCGCTCCAGGGTGGTCGCGTCCAAGCCATCGGCGAGGCCGCCGATGTGGCGGGCGATCGCACGCTGCGCGTCCTGCGGCCGCGCGGCGGCCCGCACGGCACCCAGCAGCGTGGCGCGGCGCCCGCGGTCGACCAGGTTGCGCAGCACGTACATCACGGCGTCGACGAAGCCCCACGCGGTGTTGCAGCCGATGGCGGCAATCAGCATGGTGCGAACGTCTTCGCGCCCGGCCGTGGCGGCGCTGAGGGTGCCGGTGAAGGTGAGCACCATGAACAAGCCGAACAGGATCTCCGAGACGCGATCGATCGGATCGAGGATGTGGCCGTCGTCGAGCGCCGGCAGCGCAGCGTCGGTCGTTGCGCCGGGTTGTGATTCCTGCATGGTTGCCTCCGCCCGGATCGTCAGTTGCCGGGTGCCGCGAGATCCATCTCGACGTGCACCACGCCGTCTTCGCTGCGTCTGCGCAGCGGCAGGCCGCAGCGCTGGAACACGCCCAGCATCGGCGAGTTGCCGGCCAGCACCTCGGCCTCGAAGCGCACGATGCCGTGGCGGCGCGCCAGCACCGTCAGCGCCGCCAGCATCCGGCTCGCCAGGCCTTGTCCCTGGTAGTCCTCTTCGATCATGAAGGCCACCTCGGCGACCTTGGCGCCGTCCGGCGCGGGGATGCCGGCGTAGATGGCGTTGCCGATGATGGTTTCCTCGGCGCCCGTGCCGATGGTGGCCACCAGCCCTGCGAGCTGCACGAAGTCGATGTCGGCGATGCGATCGAGTGTCGAGGCCGGTATCTCCTTGCGGTACGAAAAGTAGCGCGTGTAGATCGTGCCGGGCTCGAGCTTGTTGAAGGCCGCGACGATGCGGTCGCGATCGTCCGGCCGCACGACCCGGATGACCACCGGCGTGCCATTGCGCAAGGTCACGTCCTGGCTGAAGGCGGCGTCGGGGTCGACACCGGTCATGCCGTGCACTCCTGCGCCATGTGGGTCGTGCCTGCCATCTGCCTGTTGCGTCGCGCTTCGATGGATCCCGACTGCGGAAAACCGACGCTGGCGATCATAGTGCCCCCCGTCGTGCCGGCCGCGCTGCCGGTGCTAGGATCGCCGGCCCAAGGCCAGCCGCATCCATGCCAAGCGCAACGCGCGAATCGTCCGCCCGAGCCTGTTGTGCGGCCGGGCTCGCGGCTGTGGTGTGGGCGGCCGCCTCGCCGGCACGAGCTGCCGACTGTGCAGCGCAGGAGTTGCCGCGCTTCGACGCCACGGGTTGGCGCCATGTGCCGCTGTCGCGGCTCAAGCGCGACACCGCTTACAGCAGCGTGTCGGAAGACGGCAAGCCGGTGTTGCAGGCCA
>DATDJF010000115.1:0-3484 GCA_036520715.1 Burkholderiaceae bacterium
CGCCGGGCGCGCAACAGCCACGCGCTCGACATGAACCTGGTGGCGTTGATCGACATTTTCACCATCCTGATCTTCTTCCTGCTGTCGTCGGCCACCGAGGTCGAGACGCTGCCGAGCTTCCGCGCCGTCAAACTGCCGGAATCGACCGCCGACACGCAGCCCAAGGAGACCATCGTGGTGGTGGTCAGCGGCACCGAAATCGTGGTCGACGGCCGCAAGGTGGCCGACGTGGCCGACGTGATGAAGGGCTCCGACGACGTGATCGCGCCGTTGAAGGCCGAGCTCGAGCTGTTGGGCAAGCGCCAGGTCATCCGCGAGAAGAACCAGGCCAGCAAGACCGCCGTCACCATCATGGGCGACAAGGACATCCCGTATCGCCTGCTGCGCAAGGTGATGGTCACCAGCGCACGCGCCAACTTCACCGACGTGTCGTTCGCGGTGCGGCAGAGGTTTGACGTATGAGCTCGGCTTCGGCGACTTTCGCGATCTCGTTTCGCGCGTCGGTGCTGCCGTGGGCGACGGCGCTCGCCGACGAGGCACGCTTCAAGCGCATTCGCAACCGCGTGCTGATCATCTGCGCGCTGCTGTGTCTGCTGTTCCTGTTCCTGCCCAAGCCGAAGCAAGACCGCACGCAGGTGGCCGAATTGCCGCCGCAGCTGGCCAAGATCGTGCTCGAGCGCGAGACGCCGGCACCGCCGCCGCCCCCGCCGGCGCCGGTGAAGGTGGAAAAGAAGGAAGAGCAGCCCGCCGCCGCGCACCCGAAGAAGCCCGACGACCCCAAGCCCGAGACGGTGAAGCAGCCGGTGCCCGAGGCGCGGCAACCGGTGCCCAACAAGCCGCCGGGCGAAGTCGACGGTGCGCGCCGCAAGGCCGCCGGCGTTGGCCTGCTGGCGATGAAGGACGAGATCGCGGAGATCCGCGGTGCGCCGGTGGCGGTGCAACTGAACCAGGAAATCAAGCAAGGCAAGGGCGTGGGCTCGGGCACCGGTGCCGGCGTCGGCGCGGGCAACGAGCTCGGCATCCCGGTGCGCTCGATGATCACCAGCAATGCCACCGGCGGCTCGGGTGGCATCAACACCGCGGCCTATAGCCGCAACACCGGCGGCGGCGGCCTCGCTGGCCGCGCCACCACGCTGGTCGAAGGCGTGGCCGGCGGCGGCGGTGGCGGCGGCGCAGGTGGCGGCGGTGTCAAGGGCGACGGCAGCGGCGCCGGCCGCGGCGGCACGCTGAGCAAGGGCGGCAGCGGCAAGGCATCGCGCTCGATCGAGGAGATCAAGCTCGTCTTCGAGCGTAACAAGGGCGCGATCTACGCGATCTACAACCGTGCGCTGCGCGAAGACCCGTCGCTGCAGGGCAAGGTAGTGGTGGAGCTCAAGATCGCGCCGTCGGGCCAGGTGGTCGACGTCAGGGTGCTGTCCAGCGAACTGAAGGCCTCCGAACTCGAAAGCAAGCTGCTCGCGCGCATCAAGGGGTTCGACTTCGGCTCCAAGGACGTCGACATCATGGTCGTGTCCTGGCCGGTGGACTTCCTGCCGTCCTGAGCGCGCGGCGCTAACATCCGAGCGGCCGCAGCGACCGGCCGCCTCGGATGCACTCCAGCCCAAGCACTTTTCGCTTCGCGCCGTACCGCCTGAGCGGCACGGTGTACGGCGTGCTGCTCAATCACGCGCCGGCGCTGGCGGCATTGGGTGGGCAGGTGAACGAGGCGCCGTACAAGGCGCCGCCCAAGGCACCGGTGCTGTACGTCAAGCCACGCAACACGTTGGCTGCTGCTGGCAGCTCGACCGTGGTGCCAGCAGGCGTCGAGGCCCTGCAGATCGGCGCCAACCTGGGCATCGTGATCGGGCGTCCCGCATGCCGCGTGGCCGAGCGCGACGCGCTGTCGTTCGTTGCCGGCTACGTGATCGTCGACGATCTGAGCGTGCCGCACGAAAGCTACTACCGCCCGTCGGTGCGGTTCAAGGCCCTCGACGGCAGTTGCGTCATCGGCACACCGGTGGCGCGAGTTGCGGTGGCCGATCCCGACGCGCTCGCCGTGCGTGTGTTCGTCGACGGTGAGTTGGCGCAGCGCGCCGACACCGGCGAGCGCATCCGCCCGGTGGCGCGACTGCTGGCCGACATCACCGACTTCATGACGCTGTCGCCGGGCGACATCGTGCTGCTCGGCACCGCGGCAACGGCGCCGACAGCGAGGGCGGGACAACGCATCGCCGTCGAGATCGATGGCCTGGGCCGCGTCGAACACGCTCTCGCCGCCGTTGCGCACGACCATCCGATGGAGCCCCACGCATGAAGAAGGCGCGTGTGGCGTACTGCGGTGCGATCCACGAGGCCACGCCTCACGAACGGAGCCTTCGCCTGGCCGATGGCCGCATCGTCGCCGAGGACGCGGTGGTATGGCTGGCGCCGTTCGAGGTCGGCACCATCATCGCGCTCGGCCTGAACTACGCCGATCACGCGAAGGAGCTGTCGTTCGGCAAGCAGGAGGAGCCGCTGGTGTTTCTCAAAGGGCCGGGTTCGGTGGTGGGACATCGCGGCGTCACCCGCCGGCCGAAGGATGCGACCTTCATGCACTACGAGTGCGAGCTCGCCGTCGTGATCGGCGCGCCGGGCAGGCACATCCGCAAGGCCGACGCGATGCAGCACGTGGCCGGCTACACGGTGGCCAACGACTATGCGATCCGCGACTACCTGGAGAACTGGTACCGGCCCAACGCACGGGTGAAGAACCGCGATGGCGGCACCGTGCTCGGGCCGTGGTTCGTCGACGCGGCCGACATCGCCACACCGGTGCAACTGAACCTGCGCACGCTCGTCAACGGCAAGGTCACCCAGCAGGGCAACACGCGTGATCTGGTGCACGACATCCCGTCGCTGGTCGAATACCTGAGCGGCTTCATGACGTTGGCGCCCGGCGACGTGATCCTCACCGGCACGCCCGAAGGCGTGGTCGACGTCAAGGCCGGCGACGAGGTGATCACCGAGATCGAAGGCATCGGCCGCCTGGTCAACACCATCGTCGACGACGCGGCGTTCGGCCGCTGAGCGTCGAGGGAAGATCCAGCATGCGCATCCAGCACCTGATCGACGGCAAGCCGGTGGACAGCCGCGCGACTTTCGAAACGATCAACCCGGCCACGCAGGAGGTGCTGGCCGAAGTGGCCGACGGCGGCGCCGACGAGGTCAACGCTGCCGTCGCCGCCGCCAAGGACGCGTTCCCTGCGTGGGCCGCACGCCCGGCCGCCGAACGCGCCGCGCTGATGCGCAAGGTCGGCGATCTGATCGCCAAGCACGTGCCCGAGCTGGCGCGCACCGAGACGATGGATACCGGTCAGGTGATCGTGCAGACCGGCAAGCAGCTGGTGCCGCGCGCGGCCGACAACTTCACCTACTTCGCCGAGATGTGCACGCGGGTCGACGGCCACACCTATCCGACGCCGACGCACTTGAACTACACGCTGTACCACCCGGTGGGCGTGTGCGC
>DATDJF010000116.1:0-2078 GCA_036520715.1 Burkholderiaceae bacterium
CGCGAGGTGATCGCGCGGCTGCAGCCGATCGTCGACGTCGGCCTCGACTACGTGCGGCTCGGCCAGCCGGTGCCCACGCTGTCGGGCGGCGAGGCGCAGCGCCTGAAGCTTGCCGGGTTTCTCGCCGAGGCGGCGAGCGCGCCGCGGCAGCCGGCCGCGAAGAAGGGCACGCTGTTCCTGTTCGACGAGCCGACCACCGGATTGCACTTCGACGACATCGCCAAGCTGATGCGGGCGCTGCGCAAGCTGCTCGAAGGCGGCCATTCGCTGATCGTGATCGAGCACAACCTCGACGTGATCCGCAACGCCGATTGGGTGATCGACCTCGGTCCGGAAGGCGGCGATGCCGGCGGTGAACTGGTCGCCACCGGCACGCCGGAAGACCTGAGGGCACACGGCAGCTCGCACACCGGGCGCGCGTTGCGCGAGTACGAGCAGACGCTGGGGTTGGGCGAACACATCGCCCGCGAGGGCGTGCCGTTGCAGGTGCTGGTGCGTGCGCAGCGCGAGGCCGCGCGAGCGGCCGACGACGTGATCCGCATCGTCAACGCGCGCGAGCACAACCTGAAATCGATGACCGTCGACGTGCCGCGCGGCAAGTTCAACGTCGTCACCGGCGTCTCGGGGTCGGGCAAGAGCACGCTGGCGTTCGACATCCTGTTCAACGAGGGCCAGCGGCGGTACCTCGAGTCGCTGAATGCCTATGCGCGCAGCATCGTGCAGCCCGCGGGCCGCCCCGAGGTCGATGCGGTGTTCGGCATCCCGCCGACGGTGGCGATCGAGCAGCGGCTGAGCCGCGGCGGCCGCAAGAGCACGGTGGCCACCACCACCGAGGTGTGGCACTTCCTGCGCCTGCTGTGGGTGAAGCTCGGCCTGCAGCGCTGCGTGCACGACGGCGCCGAGGTGCGGCCGCAGAGCGTGGACAGCATCGCCGCGCAGTTGCTGCGCAATCACCGCGGCCAGCACGTCGGCCTGCTGGCGCCGCTGGTGGTGGCGCGCAAGGGTGTCTACACCGATCTTGCCAAGTGGGCCAAGGCGCGCGGCCACAGCCACCTGCGCGTCGACGGCGCGTTCGTCAAGGTCGATCCGTGGCCGCGACTGGATCGTTTCAAGGAGCACACGCTGGAGCTGCCGGTCGGTGACCTGGTGGTGGCGCCCGAGCATGAAGACGAGCTGCGATCAATGCTGGCGCGTGCGCTCGAGGCCGGCAAAGGCGTGCTCCACCTGCTGGCGCCGCTCGACGGGCTGGCCGATGCGATCGACGACGGTGCCAACGGCTCGGGCATCGGCGCGGTGAAGGTGTTCTCGACCAAGCGCGCGTGCCCGGTGTGCGGCACCAGCTACCCCGAGCCCGACCCGCGCATGTTCTCGTACAACAGCAAGCACGGCTGGTGCACCACCTGCGTGGGCACCGGCCTGGCGCTGACGCGCGAGCAACGCAAGGCTTACGACGACTCGGTGCGTGCCGACGACGATCGTGGCCGCGAGCAGAACTTTCCGTCCGAGGAGCCCGAGGTCGAGGGTGTCGGCGAGCGCGACTGCAGCGATTGCGGCGGCACGCGGCTCAACCCGGTGTCGCGCGCGATCACCTTCGACGCGCGGCCGATCACCGAGGTCGCGCGCTGGTCGGTGAGCGACGTGCGCCGCTGGATCGATGCGCTCACGTTGACCGGCCGCGACGCCGACATCGCGCGCGACGTGGTGGTCGAGATCCGCAGCCGGCTGCAGTTTCTCGAAGAGGTGGGGCTCGGTTACCTGACGCTCGACCGCGCCGCGCCCACGCTGTCGGGCGGCGAGGCGCAGCGCATCCGCCTGGCGGCGCAACTGGGCAGCAACCTGCAGGGTGTGTGTTACGTGCTCGACGAGCCGACGATCGGCCTGCACCCGCGCGACAACCGCATCCTGCTCGACGCGCTGGCGCGGCTGGGCGACAAAGGCAACACGCTGGTGGTGGTCGAGCACGACGAAGACACGATTCGCCGTGCCGACCACATCATCGACATCGGCCCGGGGGCCGGGCGTCGCGGCGGCACGCTGGTGGCGCAGGGTGGCGTGGCTGCGGTGTCGGCCAACCCCGA
>DATDJF010000117.1:0-2262 GCA_036520715.1 Burkholderiaceae bacterium
GTACCCCACGCCGGGGCAGAACGTCGCGCGCAACCGCGTGTGGCAGAACTTCTCCACCGGCGGCAGCCGCGGCATCCGCGAATCGAACGACTACGTGCGCAAGGGTGGCGCGGCGGCACGCATGATGCTGGTCAAGGCCGCAGCCGACAGCTGGGGCGTGCCGGTGCACGAATGCACTGCCGCCAACGGCCGCGTGCTGCATGGCGCCAGCGGCCGCAGCGCGCGCTACGGCGAACTCGCAGGCGCGGCGGCGAAGCTGACGCCGCCCACCGAGATCGCGCTGAAGGATCCCAAGACCTGGAAGATCGCCGGCAAGCCGGTCAAGCGCCTGGACACGGCGCCCAAGGTCGACGGCTCGCAGGTCTATGGCATGGATCTGCAGTTGCCCGGCATGCTCAACGCGGCGATCAAGGATTGCCCGGTGTTCGGCGGCAAGGTCAAGTCGTTCGACGCCGCCGCCGTGGCCAGGCGCCCCGGCGTCAAGAAGGTGGTCGCGGTCGGCGACAGCGCGGTGGCGGTGGTGGCCGACACCTGGTGGCACGCCAAGACCGCGCTCGACGCGCTGCCCATCCAGTGGGACGAAGGCGCCAACGCCAACACCTCGAGCAGCGACGTCGCGCAGATGCTCAAGGCCGGCCTCACCGCCGACGAGGCGGTGGCCGCCAACAAGGTGGGCGACGTCAAGGCCGCGCTCGCCGGCGCGGCGCGCACGATCGAGGCGGTGTACTCGTACCCGCACCAGAATCACGCCTGCATGGAGGTGATGAACGCCACCGCGCGCTGGACACCGCAACGCTGCGAGGTGTGGTGTCCCACACAAAACGGCGAGGCCGCCTTCGCGGCCACCGTCGAGGCGTCGGGCCTGACGAGCGCGCAATGCGACGTGCACAAGATCCACCTCGGCGGCGGCTTCGGCCGCCGTGGCATGACCGATTACGTGCGCCAGGCGGTGGCGATCGCCAAGGAGATCCCGGGCACGCCGGTCAAGCTGGTCTGGTCGCGCGAGGAAGACATGCTGCACGGGCGCTACCACCCGATCACTCAGTGCCGGCTGGTCGCGGGCCTGGACAAGGACAACAACGTCACTGCGCTGCACATGCGCATCTCGGGCCAATCGATCCTCGCCAGCGTGTTCCCACAGAACGTGCGCAACGGCCTCGACCCGGTGGTGTTCCAGGGGCTCAATCCGCCGGGGCCCGAGGCATCGATCGGCTACACGTTCCCTAACCTGCTGATCGATCATGCGATGCGCAACCCGCCGGTGCCGCCGGGCTTCTGGCGCGGCGTCAACCTGAACCAGAACACGATCTACCTCGAGTGCTTTCTCGACGAGATCGCCGCCGCCACCCAGCAGGATCCGCTGGCGCTGCGCCGCAAGCTGATGAGTAACCATCCCAAGCATCTGGCCGTGCTCAACGAGGTGGCCGACAAGGTGGGCTGGGACCAGCCGGCGCCGCGCGGCGTCTACCGCGGCCTGGCGCAGACCATGGGCTTCGGCAGCTACGTGGCGGCCTGCGCCGAGGTGTCGGTGAGCGATGCCGGCGAGTTGAAGATCCACCGCATCGTCGCCGCCACCGACTGCGGCCATGCGGTGAATCCGCAGCAGATCGAGGCCCAGGTCGAGGGTTCGTTCGTCTACGGCCTGTCGGCGGCGTTGTTCCAGGAGTGCACGCTGAAGAACGGCCGCATCGAGCAGACCAACTTCGACACCTACCCGGTGCTGCAGATGAAGCACATGCCCAAGGTCGAGACGCACGTCAAACCCTCGGGCGGCTTCTGGGGCGGCGTCGGCGAGCCGACCATCGCGGTGGCCGCGCCGGCCGTGCTCAATGCGATCTTCGCGGCCACCGGCAAGCGGGTGCGCCAGTTGCCGCTCAAGGACCAGAGCTTGAAGAGGGCCTGAAGCGATTGCTGCACAGGTGGTCTCCGTGGATGGCGTGTGCGTTGGCCGTGGCGCTGCCCGTGCCGCAGCCGGCGCATGCGCAAGGCGGGCCCGACCTGCGCGCCACCTACACCGTGGTCGGCGATGGCATCCCCCAGGCGCTCACCGATGACAAACCCGATGTCGAGAACGGCCGGCGCATCGTCACCGACCGTCAATCGGGGCTGTGCGTGCTGTGCCACAGCGGGCCGTTTCCCGAGGCCCGTTTCCAGGGCGACCTGGCCACCAATCTGGCCGGCACCGGCTCGCGCTGGAGCGAGGCGCAACTGCGGCTGCGTCTGGTCGACGCCTCGCGGCTGAATCCGCAGACCATCATGCCG
>DATDJF010000118.1:0-7267 GCA_036520715.1 Burkholderiaceae bacterium
CTGGCCGGATCGAGCGAGAAACCGTGGCCGCGGTTCTGCAGGCTGACGCCCCACTCGGGTACCACCACGCCGGAGCCGAAGCCCATGTAGTTGCTCTGGATGAAGCTGACCATCATGCCGCGCTCGTCGGCAGCGCTGAGGTAGATCGTGCCGCCCTTGGGCGGCGTGCCGGCGTCGAAGTCCTGCGCGCGCTTGGGGTCGATCAGCCGCGCGCGCTCGGCTAGGTAGGCGCGGTCGAGCATCTGCGCCGGCGTCACCGTCATCGCCGACGGCTCGGCGACGTAGCGGTAGGTGTCGGCAAAGCCGAGCTTCATCGCTTCGATCAGCAGGTGCTGCGTGGCTGCACTGTCGATCGGCATGTCGCGAAGGCCGAAGTGCTCGGCGATGCCGAGCGCGATCAGCGCCGCGATGCCCTGCCCGTTGGGCGGGATCTCGTGCAGCCGGTAGCCGTGGTAGTCGACCCCGATCGGCTCGACCCACTGCGGCTCGAAGCCCGCGAGGTCGGCTGCGCGCAGCGCGCCGCCTTGCGTCTTGGCCTGGCGCTCGATCGCCTGCGCGATCTCGCCGCGGTAGAACGCCTCGCCGCGCGTCGAGGCGATCGCGCGCAGCGCCCTGGCGGCACCGGGCATGCGCATCAACTCGCCGACCTCGGGCACACGGCCGCGCGGCAGGAACACGTCGGCGAAGCCGGGCTGCGAGATCAGCTCCTTGACCGCGAACGCGAGCTGCCACTTCAATTGAATGACCACCGGCACCGCGTAGCCGCGCTCGGCGATGTCGATCGCCGGCGCCAGCAGGTCGGCGAACGGCAGCTTGCCGAAGCGCTGGCTCATGCTCACCCACGACGCCACGGCGCCCGGCACCGTCACCGAGCCCCAGCCGCGCGCCGGCGGCGTGGCGCCGCCGCCGTGCTGATCGGCAAAGTATTTCGGCGTCCACGACGCTGGCGCCGGACCCGATGCGTTGAGCCCGTGCAGGCGCTGGCCATCCCACAGGATGCAGAACGCATCGGAGCCCAGGCCGTTGCTGCACGGCTCGACCAGCGTCATCACCGCGGCGGCGGCCACCGCGGCATCGACCGCGTTTCCGCCGGCGGCGATCATGCGCAGGCCGGCCTGCGACGCCAGCGGGTGCGAGCACGACACCACGTTGCGCGCGAACACCGGCCGGCGCGGCGTGGCGTAGCTGGAGCCGAAATCGAAAGGCAAGCTCATCGGGTCACTCCAGCATCCGGCTAAGTCGAAGACGGCAATGCTATCAATCGATCAAGGTCTCGCCGACCAGGCGCCGCACCGCGGGCGGCTGCTCACCGACGTGAAAGCCCAGCCGGCGTTCGCGCAGGCCGGCATCGCCGGCGGTGAAGCGCTCGAGGCGGCGCTGGTGCTCCCACCAGGTCTCGTCGACGAAGTACTCGACGTAGCGCCCCGGCACCGCGGCATCGCGGAACAGGCCCCACGACAGCGCGCCCTGGCGCAGCCGTGCGCGCCGCGTGAGCTGCATCACCTGCGCGAAGTCGAGGGCCCGCGCCGGGTCGATCTGGTACTCGATGGTCACGATCACCGGGCCGTCGTTGCCGTCGATGGCGATCGCAGGCTCGGGCAGCGCCGCCACCGGCGCCGGCTGCTGGTCGTCGGGGTTGTGGCGATCGATCGACAAACGGTGCGTCACCAGCACGGTGAGCACACCCAGCGCCGCCGAGGCCAGCACCGTGCCGCGCACGTCGAGCCCGACTGCGACATGGCCCCACAGCGCCGCGCCCGCCGCGGCACCACCCATCAGCGCCATCTGGTACAGCGCCATGCCGCGCGCACGCACCCAGTCCGGCAGCATCAACTGCGCGGCCACGGTGATCGAGTTGGCGGTGAGGATCACCGCGCCACCGGCCACGAACAGGCACGGCAGCATCAGCCACAGGTTGGGGGCGAACGCCGCGCCGGTGGCGGCCAGCGCGTGCAGCAGCGCACCCAGGCTCACCGCGCGGTCGCGCCCGAGACGCTCGCGCACGCGACCCATGTACGCGACCATCGCCACCGCGCCGAGGCCGGTGGCGCCGAGCAGCGCGCTGAAGGCGCCGGCGCCACCCTCGGGCAGCTCCTTGGCCAGCAGCGGCAGCAGCGACATCAGGCCCGACACCTGCAGCATGAACAGGCCGATGCGCAGCAGCGTGATCTGCAGGCGCGGCGCCTGCCGCACATACTGCAGGCCCACCCGCATCGCGCCGACGAAACGCTCGCCGGGCAGCGCGCTTTCCTTGCGCTCGGATTTCCAGCGCAGGATGGTGAAGAACGCCGCCACCGACACCACCGCGTTGAGCGCAAACACCAGCGCGCTGCCCAGGCTCGCCAGGATCGCGCCGGCAATCGCCGGGCCGACGATGCGCGACACGTTCATCGCCGCGCCGTTGAGGCCGAGCGCCGCCGAGAGCTGCGCGCGCGGCACCAGGCTCGGCACGATGGCGGCGAACACCGGCCAGCGCATCGCCATCGTGATGCCGTTGAGGAACGTCAGCAGCAGCAGCATCGGCGCCGACAGCTTGTCGGCCAGCGCCAGCGCCATCAGCAGCAGCGCGATGGTGGCGGCCCACAGCTGGGTGCCGGCGAAGTAGCGACGGCGGTCGACGATGTCGGCCAGCGCGCCGCTGGGCAGCCCGAGCAGGAACATCGGCAGCGTCGACGCCGTCTGCACCAGCGCCACCAGCGCCGGGTCGGTGGTCAGCGTGGTCATCAGCCAGGCGGCCGCCACGTCGTGCATCCACAGCGAGATGTTGGCCGCCAGCCAGGCGAGCCACAGCATGCGGAACGTCGCGTTGCGCAGCGGTGCCAGGGCACCGAGGTCCGTGTCCTGCGGCGTCGCACTCATGTTGTCGCCAAGCATAGTGCAGACCATCGGCGCCAAATGCCGAAGCCCCGGCGGGCCGGGGCTTCGAGCGTGCTGCGCGGATGAAGCGAGAGTCCTAGTCGACCGCCTCGGCCTCGAAGGCCTCTCGGCGCTTGGCCTTGATCGACGGCAGCGCGACAATCACGATCATCAGTGCCGAGGCGATCAGCAGACCGGCCGACAACGGCCGCGTCATGAAGGTCGTCCAGTCCCCTCGACTGAGCAGCAAGGCTCGTCGCAAGTTCTCCTCCATCATCGGCCCGAGGATGAAGCCCAGCAGCAGCGGCGCCGGCTCGCAACCGAGCTTGTAGAACGTGTAGCCGATGAAGCCGAACATCGCGGCGACGTAGACGTCGAAGCTCGAGTTGTTCAGCGTGTACAGGCCGATGCAGCAGAAGGTGAGGATGGCCGGGAACAAAAAGCGGTAGGGCACCGTCAGCAGCTTGATCCACATGCCGATCAGCGGCAGGTTGAGAATGATCAGCATCAGGTTGCCGACCCACATGCTGGCGATCAGGCCCCAGAACAGCGACGGGTTGCTGGTCATCACCTGCGGGCCCGGCTGGATGCCCTTGATCGTCATCGCGCCGACCATCAGCGCCATCACCGGATTGGGCGGAATGCCCAAGGTCAGCATCGGGATGAACGAGGTCTGCGCGCCGGCATTGTTGGCGCTCTCCGGCCCGGCGACGCCGCGGATGTCGCCCTTGCCGAAACGGCCACTGGCGCCTGCGAGCTTCTTTTCCATCGTGTAGGTGGCGAAGCTCGACAGCAGCGCCCCGCCGCCCGGCAGCACACCGAGGATCGAGCCGAGCGCGGTGCCACGCAGCACCGAGGGCCAGGCCGCCTTGAAATCGGCCTTGGTCGGCCACAGGCCCTTCACGTCCTTGGTGAACACCTCGCGATGCTCTGGCGGCCGCCCGAGGTTGGCGATGATCTCGCCGAAGCCGAACACGCCCATCGCGATGGCGACAAAGCCGATGCCGTCGGTGAGCTCCGGGATGTCGAAGCTGTAGCGCGGCACGCCCGAGATGACGTCGGTGTTGATCTGCCCGAGCAGCAGCCCGAGCAGGATCATCGAGATCGCCTTGATCAGCGAGCCCGAGGCCAGGACGACGGCGCCGATCAGGCCCAGCACCATCAGCGAGAAGTACTCCGCCGGCCCGAACTTGAAGGCCAGCTCGGTGAGCGGCGGCGCGAACGCCGCCACCACCAGCGTGGCCACCGAGCCGGCGAAGAACGAGCCCAGGCCCGCCGCAGCGAGCGCGGCACCGGCGCGGCCCTGGCGCGCCATCTGGTAGCCGTCGATCGCCGTCACCACCGAGGCCGACTCGCCGGGCACGTTGATCAGGATCGCGGTGGTCGAGCCGCCGTATTGCGCGCCGTAGTAGATGCCGGCCAGCATGATCAGCGCCGGCGTGGCGTCGAGCGCGTAGATCGACGGCAACAGCATCGCGATGGTCGCCACCGGCCCGAGGCCGGGCAGCACGCCAATCAACGTGCCCAGGACCGCGCCCATGAAGGCGTACAGCAGGTTCTGCAGCGACAGCGCGGTCTGGAAGCCGAGGCCGAGGTTCTGGATGAGATCCATGTGCGCCCCTTATCTGGCGAAAGGCAGAAAGGTCGGCCACAGCGGAATGACCAGCTTGAGCCCGAGGATGAAAATGGCCCACGAGCCCAACGCCAGCACGACGCTGTTGATGATGGCCTCGCGCCAGTGGAACTCGTCACCCGCCAAGCTGGAGATCATGATCAGCACCGGAATGGTCAGTGCCATGCCCAGGCGCGGCAGCAGGATGCCGAACAGGATCACCGCCATCAGGATGGTGCCCAGCGGCTTCCAAGCGAAAGCGCCGATCGGCTCGCCGTCGTCGGTCTCGATGGTCAGCGCCTCGAACAGCGTGAGGGCGCCCAGGCCGGCCAGCAGCAGGCCCAGGCCGAGCGGAAAGTAGCCGGGCCCCGGGCGCGCCGACGTGCCGAAGCTGTAGAACTGCGCGCCCCACGCGAAGCCCAGCCCGGTGGCGACGAACATCAGGCCGGACCAGAAGTCCTTCTGGCTCTTGATCTTCACGTGCGGGCTCCTCGCGGCCGTGTCCGGCCTTCTTCGAGGCATTCTAGGGAGGACCCTTAGGCGCGCAGCCTGTGGTTTCCACCTGTGGCTTCCGCAGCGCAACGCCCTGGAAAACGGCGCTCCGACCGCGCGGGCGCCGACTACTTTTCCGACCAGCCCGGCGTCGCGCGCAGCACTTCGTCGACGGTGGTCACACCCTCGGCGATCTTCATCGTGCCGGCCAGGCGCAGCGGGCGCATGCCGTCGCGCAGCGCCTGCTGGCGCAGCGCGGTGACATCGTAGTCCGGATGGATGTGTTCGCGTGCCGCCGGCGTGATCTGCATCAGCTCGTACAGGCCGACTCGCTTGCGGTAGCCGGTGTGGCGGCACTCCAGGCAGCCCACCGGCTTGTACATGCGCACCTCACCCGACAGCCGCCACGGCTTGGCGGTCTCGATCAGCAGATCGCGCGAAGTCTCGCTGTCGGGCTGCTTGCACGACGGGCACAGCGTGCGCGCCAGCCGCTGCGCCAGCACGCCGATCACGGTGGCGCTGATCAGGTACGGCGGCACGCCGAGGTCGGCCAGCCGCGTGATCGCCGACGCGGCATCGTTGGTGTGCAGCGTGCTGAACACCAGGTGGCCGGTGAGCGCCGCCTGGATCGCCATCTCGGCGGTGGCCAGGTCGCGGATCTCGCCGACCATGATGATGTCGGGGTCCTGGCGCATCAGCGCGCGCAGGCCCTCGGCGAAGCCCATGTCGATGGCGCTGTGCACCTGGGTCTGGTTGAACGCCGGCTCGATCATCTCGATCGGGTCTTCGATCGTGCAGACGTTCACCTCGTCGGTGGCCAGCTTCTTCAGCGTCGAATACAGCGTCGTGGTCTTGCCGCTGCCGGTGGGGCCGGTGACCAGGATGATGCCGTGGCTCTGGCTGATCAGCTGGTTCCAGCGCTCGCCGTCGTGCGAGGAGAAGCCCAGCGCCTCGACCGACTTGACCGTGGTGTCGGGATCGAAGATGCGCATCACCATCTTCTCGCCGAACGCGGTGGGGATGGTCGACAAGCGCATCTCGACCTCGGCGCCGGCGCCGACCACGCCGTCGGGCCGCTTGGTCTTGATGCGGCCGTCGAGCGGACGGCGCTTCTCGATCACGTCCATGCGGCCGAGCAGCTTGATGCGCGCGGTCATCCCGCTCATCACGTTCATCGGCACCTGGTACACGGTGTGCAGCACGCCGTCGATGCGAAAGCGGATCAGCCCCATGTCGCGCCGCGGCTCGAGGTGGATGTCGCTGGCACGCTGGTCGAACGCGTACTGCCACAGCCAGTCGACCACCTGCACCACGCCGGCGTCGTTGGCGTCGAGCTGCTTGTTGGTCTTGCCGAGTTCGACCAGTTGCTCGAAGTTGGCGGCGGCCGAGTTCTCGCCGGTCTTCTGCGCCGCGCGCACCGACTTGGCGAGCGTGAAGAACTCGGTGGTGTAGCGCGCGACGTCCAGCGGGTTGGCCACCACCAGGCGGATGGTCTTGCGGGTGTGGCCCTCGATCTCGGCCACCCAGGCGTTGTCGAACGGCTCCGAGGTGGCGATCACCAGTTCGGTGGCGCTCAACTTCACCGGCAGCACGCGCCGCACCTCGGCGTAGTGCACGCTCATCACGTCAGCCACTCTGCCGACGTCGACCTTCAGGGGGTCGATGCGCAGATAGGTCAGGTTGAAGCGCTGCGCCAGCCACTGCGTGAGCACTTCGGTATCGAGCAGAGCGTGCGTGCCGGCGCGCTTGAGGCCGGCGCTGCCCAGGCGCACCAGCGGATGCTGGCTCGAATCGGCGCTGCCGAAGCGCTTGATCACCGCATCGACGTCTTCTGCTGTGATCCAGCCGTCTTCGCGCAGCCAGCCGAGCATGGCGCGCCACTCGAGCCGACCGCGCACGGGGGCGGCGCGCGCAGCGCTGCGCGGCTTGGTCGCGGTGGGGCTCATGAAGTCTGGGCGGCCTCTGGAAGCCACGGTCGCACCAGACGCAACCACTTGCGCGCCGGCAACCCGTAGCGGGACTCGATGTTATCCGCCCGCGCCTGCCAGATGTGACGATCTGGCACAACGGCCGCGTGTGTTGCTACCGCTATCGTGTTGCCTTCGCGCGTGGGTTTCAGGTGCCACAGGCGGTCGCTGCCGAAGACAGCGGCGATGCGGGCCATCGAGCGCTCGAAGCTGGCCTGGCGGCCGAACAGATTGACGGTCATCACGCCGTCCTCGGCCAGCAGCGCGCGGCAGTCGGCGTAGAAGCCTTCATCGTCGAGCACCGGCGCTGCGGCCTCGTGGTCGTACAGATCGACACACA
>DATDJF010000119.1:0-14228 GCA_036520715.1 Burkholderiaceae bacterium
CGCGGCTCGAACTCCAGCGAGCGCAGCGTCCACACCCAGGCCATGATGCCGCTGCCCAGCAGGATCGCCAGCAGCACGAAGGTGCGCCAGAACAGGCTGAGGGCGACACCTTGCGAGCGGGACATGTTCTAGCGGTTGACGTCAGGTGCCGGCATGCACAACGGCCGGCACGATACACGAGCGGCACGCGGCCGTTCGTTATGAATGGTGGCGGAGCGTGAGCGGTGTAGGCGCGGTGGGCCAGCGCCGGGCCGCCCCAAGCTGGCCGCTCCCCCTCGGGGCGAAGCGAGCGCAGCGAGCAATGGGGCTAAATCAGTTCGCGCCGTCCGGCACGAACACGTAGCCGACGCCCCAGACGGTCTGGATGTAGCGCGGCTGCGAGGGATCGGACTCGATCATCTTGCGCAGGCGGGAGATCTGCACGTCGAGGCTGCGATCGAACGGCTCGAACTCGCGGCCACGAGCGAGCTGGGCCAGCTTGTCGCGCGACAGCGGCTGCCGCGGGTGGCGCACCAGCGCCTTGAGCATCGAAAACTCGCCGGTGGTGAGCGCGATCTGCTCGCCGTTCTTCATCAGCCGGCGCAGGCTCAGGTCGAACTCGAACGGCCCGAAAGCCACGGTCTGCTGCTCCTTGGACGGCGCGCCAGGCGCTTCCATCGCCGGGCGGCGGCGCAGCACCGCGTGCACGCGGGCCAGCAGCTCGCGCGGGTTGAACGGCTTGGGCAGGTAGTCGTCGGCGCCGACCTCGAGGCCGACGATGCGGTCGACGTCTTCGACCTTGGCCGTCAGCATGATGATCGGCGTCACGTCGTTGGCGGCGCGCAGCCGGCGGCAGATCGACAGCCCGTCCTCGCCGGGAAGCATCAGGTCGAGCACGATCAGGTCGATCGTCTCGCGGGTGAGGATCCGGTTCAGCGCCTTGGCGTCTTCGGCCAGCAGAACCTCGAACCCTTCCTGCGTCAGATAGCGGCGCAGAAGGTCCCGGATGCGCGCGTCGTCGTCGACCACGACGATGCGGTCGGGCCGAGTGTTGGCGGGCGTATTCATTCGCAACTCCGTATTTGTAACAGCGGCATTTTGCCGGGGGAAAACCCATGCCAACCCGGCAAACCGACCGGCTGTTACATCTATTTCGGGCTTTGCATTCGGTTCCGTGACGTGGGACACGGCCAGACTGGCGCACGAACCGCTTGACAAGGTCGCGGCACACTGCCGGTGCGTCGCACAAGACCCGCCGAGGACCGATCCATGACCTGCATGCACTTCGGGCGCCTGCTCGCCTGCGTGGCCCTGACTGCCGTTTCGATGGTACAGGCGCAACCCGCGGCGCCACCGCCGTGGCCCCACGATGCGTTGACGCTGGCCACCTCGGCAGCGCTCGAGGTGCCCTACGACATCATGGCGATGACGCTATCGACCACCCGCGAAGGCAGCGATGCCGCGGCGGTGCAAAACCAGCTCAGGCAGGCCATCGACAGCGCGCTGGTCGAAGCGCGCAAGGCGCAGCGGCCCGGGCAGATCGAGGTGCGCACCGGCGCCTTCAGCCTGTCGCCTCGTTATGGCCCGAAGAGCCCGAACATCACCGGCTGGGTCGGGCAGGCCGAGCTGGTGCTCGAGGGCCGCGACATGAGCGCGATCGCGCAGCTCGCCGGCCGCCTCAACACCCTGACCGTTGCGCGCGTGGGCTATGCGCTGGCGCGCGAGACGCGGGAACGCGTCGAATCCGATGCCGCGGCGCAGGCGATCGCCAAGTTCCGTGCGCGCGCCGCCGACTATGCCAAGCAGTTTGGCTACGCCGGCTACACGGTGCGTGAGGTGCACGTCGGCACCTCGGAGCCACCCATCTCGCCGCCGATGCCACGCGCCCGCATGATGGCGGCTGCCGCTGCGGATGAATCGATCCCGGTCGAAGCGGGCAAGGCCACGGTGACCGTGCAGGTCAACGGCAGCGTGCAGATGACGCGCTGATCAAGCGCGCAGCGCGGCCGTCATTGCGCGACCCAGCCGCCGTCGACGTTCCAGGCCACGCCGCGCACGTTGTCGCCGGCCGGCGAACACAGGAACACGGCGAGCGCACCGAGCTGCTCGGGCGTCGTGAACTGCAGCGACGGCTGCTTCTCGGCGAGCAGCTGCTTCTTGGCCTCGGCGTCGTTGACACCGGCTAACGCGGCTCGCGCATCGACCTGCTTTTGCACCAGCGGCGTCAGCACCCAGCCCGGGCAGATGGCGTTCACCGTAATTCCGGTGGTCGCGGTTTCGAGAGCGATGCTCTTGGTGAAGCCCACGATGCCGTGCTTGCTCGCCACGTAGGCAGATTTTTCGGCCGATGCCACCAGCCCGTGCGTCGACGCGACGTTGAGGATGCGGCCCCAGTTGCGCCGCTTCATGCCGGGCAGCGCCAGCCTCGTCGTGTGAAACGCCGAGGTCAGGTTGATCGCGATGATGGCGTCCCAGCGCTCGGGTGGAAAGTCCTCGACCTTCGCGACGTGCTGGATGCCGGCGTTGTTGACCAGCACGTCGACAGCGCCGAACTCCTGCTCGCAGGCGCGCACCATGGCCTCGATCTCGGCCGGCTTGCTCATGTCGGCGCCGTGGTACGACACCTTGACGCCGCACTCGGCCACCGCCCGCTGGGCCGATTCGTACTCGCCGAAGCCGTTGAGCATGATGTTGGCGCCATCACGCGCCAGCGCCAGCGCGACGCCCAGGCCGATGCCGCTGGTGGAGCCCGTGACCAGGGCGGTCTTTCCCTTCAACATGGCGGTTCCTTGCCGATGAGTTGTTAGGATGATTATCGACAAAGGAGCTCGCCCGTGTCCGAACCCCGACTGCTCGACGTGCACTGCCTCCACGGCAGCAGCCTGCATCGCATGGCGTATTCGGAGTGGGGCGACCCGGCCAACGACTCCGTGCTGGTGTGCCTGCACGGCCTGACGCGCCAGGGGCGGGACTTCGACACGCTGGCGCGCACCATGGTCGACCGTTATCGCGTGGTGTGCCCCGATGTGGTGGGCCGCGGCCGCTCCGATTGGCTGCGCGATCCGATGGGCTACGGCCTGCCGCTGTACGTGTCCGACATGGTGGCGCTGCTCGCTCGCCTGAATGCTGCCACGGTGCACTGGGTCGGCACCTCGATGGGCGGGCTGATCGGCCTGGGCGTGGCCGCGTTGGGCGGCTCGCCGGTGAGCAAGCTGGTGCTCAACGACGTCGGGCCGCGCCTCGATCCGGCCGGCCTCGCCCGCATCGGCGGCTACGTCGGACAGACACGCCGCTGGCAAACGCTCGACGAGGCGGCCGATGCGATCTGGGCCATCTCCACCGGCTTCGGACCGCATACGCGTCAGCAGTGGCTGACGCTGACCGAGCCCCAGCTCAAGGCCGACGGCGACGCGCTGGTGCCGCGCAGCGACCCCGACATCGCGGTGCCCTTCAAGGCCATCACGCCCGAGCTGGCGGCAGCCGGCGAGGCGGCGCTGTGGAAAGGCTTCGACGCGGTGCGCTGCCCGACGCTGCTGATTCGTGGCGCCGAGTCCGATCTGCTGTCGCGCGACACCGCACGCGAAATGGGCCAGCGCGGCCCGCGTGCGCGCCTGGTCGAGTTCGACGGCGTCGGCCACGCGCCGATGCTGGTGCAGCCCGAACAGGTGCGTGCAGTGCGCGAGTTCCTGCTCGCGCCCTGATGGCGTCATGAAGACCGACCTGTTGCCGCCCAGCACCGAGGCCGCCGCGCCGATCGTGCTGCTGGCCGACGTGCCGGCGCCGGTCGACGTCAACGCGGTGCAGGAGGCCGGCGCGCTGCAGCGCGCGCGCGCATTTGCCGAGCCGCTGTTGAGCGGCCACCAGCTCGACACCGGCGAGCCGGCGCTGGCTCACGCCGATGGCGTGGCCTGGATCCTCGCCGGCATCGGCGCCGCGCCGACGCTGCGCGCCGCAGCCTACCTGGTGTATGCGGCCGACTTCCTGCAGCGCCCCGAGGAAGTGGTGCGCAACGCCTTCGGCGAGTCGTACGCCAGCCTGGTGGAGTACACGCGCAAGCTGGTGCAGGTGCAGCGCGCGGCGCGGGCAGCGGCCGTCGAAGACGAGCGGCGCGAGCAGCAGACCGAGCGCGTGCGCAAGATGCTGCTCGCGTTCTCGCGCGACCTGCGCGTCGTGCTGCTGCGGCTGGCCTCGCGCCTGCAGACGCTGCGCTGGCATGCCGCCACCAAGCAGCCGTGCGCGCCGGCGCTGGCGCTGGAGTCGCAGCAGGTGTTCGCGCCGCTGGCCAACCGGCTGGGCATCTGGCAGATCAAGTGGGAGCTCGAGGACCTCGCGTTCCGCTTCCTGCACCCCGCGCCCTACGCGCAGATCGCCCGCCAGCTCGACCAGACCCGCGTGCGCCGCGAGGCGGCGGTGCTGACCGCGAGCGAGCGTGTGCGCGACGAGCTCGCCGCCGCCGGCATCGAGGCCCAGGTGCAGGGCCGACCCAAGCACCTGTACAGCATCTGGAAGAAGATGCAGGGCAAGGGCGTCGACCTGGCGTCGATCTACGACCTGCGCGCGCTGCGCGTGGTGGTGCGCGACGTGCGCGACTGTTATGCCGCGCTGTCGTGCGTGCACGCGCGCTGGCGTCCGCTGCCCGAGCAGTTCGACGACTACATCGCCAGGCCCAAGTCCAACGGCTACCAGTCGCTGCACACCGTGGTCCACGACGACGACGGCCAGCCGCTGGAGGTGCAGATCCGCACCCGCGAGATGCACGAGCATGCCGAGTTCGGCGTGGCCGCGCACTGGGCCTACAAGGAAGCCGGCGCCCGCGGCTATGGCGGCGTCAGTGCGGCGGGCGGCTTCGAAGAGCGTGTGTCGCTCGCGCGCAAGGCGGTGCTGCGCCAGTTGCTCGCCTGGGAGCGCGACCATGCGGCGCAGGTGTCGCACGAGGGTGCGCCGGGCTTCGACGACCGCATCTTCGTGTTCACGCCGCAGGCCACGGTGATCGAGCTGCCGGCCGGCGCGACGCCGGTGGACTTCGCCTACGCGGTGCACAGCGATCTCGGCCATCGCTGCCGCGGTGCGCGGGTCGATGGCGCGATGGTGCCGCTGAACACGCCGTTGGCCAACGGCCAGACGGTGGAGGTCACCACCGTCAAGGAGGGCGGCCCGTCGATGGACTGGCTCAACGTCGAGCTCGGCTATCTGAAGAGCCCGCGCGCGCGCGCCAAGGTGCGCGCCTGGTTCAACGCCCGCGCGCAGCACGAAACCATCGCGCGCGGCCGCGAGCTGGTGGAAAAGCTGCTGCAGCGTGAGGGCCGCACGGCGCTCAAGCTCGACGAGCTGGCGGCACGCCTGGGCTTCAAGGGTGCCGACGCGTTGTTCGAGGTGGTGGGCAAGGACGAGTTTTCGCTGCGCCACATCGAGACACTGCTCAAGCCGCAGCAGGCGGCGCCGGCGCCGGCCGAGGCGATCGCGCTGCGCCGGGCCAAGGCCAGCGACGGCGGCGTGCTGGTGGTCGGCGTGGAGTCGTTGATGACCTCGCTGGCGCGGTGCTGCCGCCCGGCGCCGCCCGATGCGATCGGCGGCTACGTCACGCGCGGCAAGGGCGTGGCGATTCACCGCAGCAGCTGCAGCAACCTGCGCCAGATGCTGCGCGCCAACCCCGAGCGGGCGATTGCGGTGGCGTGGGGCACCAAGCCGGCAGGGCGCGACGCCGTCTACCCGGTGAAGGTGTGGCTCGAGGCCGGCGAGCGCCCGGGCCTGCTGCGCGACATTTCCGAGCTGTTCGCCAAGGAGCGCATGAACGTGACGGCGGTGCACACCCAGCCGGCGCCACATGCCTCGGGCTCGCTCGTGCACATGGAGTTGACGGTCGAAGTCGACAACGCGGCGCGGCTGCCTGCGGTGCTGGCGCAGATCACCCGCATTCCGGGCGTGCGCGGCGCGCGGCGGCATTGAGCCGCAACCGGCGCTGCTAGAATGCCGCCCTCGCAGGCGCGTAGCTCAGCTGGTTAGAGCACCACCTTGACATGGTGGGGGTCGGAGGTTCGAGTCCTCTCGCGCCTACCAACCACTTCGCACAGCAGGCGACCCCACGCCGCGGCGCGCGCGAGCTTGGATGGCCAACACCGTGATGGCTGAACTGGAGCTCAAGTTTCGAGGTCCCGATGGTGCGCTGGCGTCGCTGCACGACGCGCTGCGCGCGCACGGCGCGACTTCGCAGCGGCTGCAGGCCCGCTACTTCGATACCGCCGACGGCCAGCTCGCACGCCAGCGCGTCGCGCTGCGGCTGCGCAAGGAAGGGCGCCTGTGGCTGCAGGCCGTCAAGGCGGCCGGCGACGGCGCCGTGCACCGCCTGGAGCACGAGGTGAGGGTGCCCACCCGCGCCGGGCGCATGCCGGCGATCGATCCGCATCGCCACGACGGCAGCGATGCCGGCCGCGCACTCGACGCGGCGCTGCATGCCACGCCGGGCGCCGCGCTGATCGAGCGCCATGCCACCGATGTCGTGCGGCTGCGCTGCATGGTGCACGATGCCGTGGGCAGCGAAGTGGAGGTGGCGCTGGACACCGGGCACGTCAGCGCGTCGGGGCGCTCGTTGCCGCTGCTGGAGCTCGAGCTCGAGCACAAGGCCGGGCCGGTGCAAGGCCTGTTCGACCTCGCCGCGGCGTGGGTCGAGCACGGCGGCCTGTGGCTGTGCACCATCAGCAAGGCCGAGCGCGGCGAACGGCTGTTGCGCGCGCCCGCCGTGCCCGCCGCCACCCGCGCCAAGCCGCCGCAACTGGCAGGCGAGGTCGACGGGCCCTCGTTGATGCGTGCGTCGCTGCAGTCGGTGCTCGAGCAGGTGCTGGCCAACGTTAGCGACATCGCCGAGGGCGTCACCGCTGCCGAGACGATTCATCAGGCGCGTGTCGGACTGCGCCGCCTGCGCACCGTGCTGCGCGAGCTCGCGGCGCTGTCGCCGTCGATCCCCGCGCAATGGGACGGCGTGCTGTCGGCCGCCTTCGGCCGCCTCGGCGAGCGGCGCGACGAGGACGCGGTCGCCGCCGCGGTGCGGCCGCTGCTGCAGGCGGCCGCGGCGCCGCGCCTGGTTTGGACGCGGCGCACGCTGGCCGATCCGGTGCAGGTGGTGCGCGACCCGGGCTTTCAGCGCACGCTGATCGAGCTGCTCGCGCTGGCCCACGCCGGTGACGAGCGCTTCGCGCCGTTGTCGGCCTCCGGCGCGCGCAACTGGGTGGTGTCGCGCCTCGACGACTTGCACACGCGCGTGTTCCGCGACGGCCGCCGCTTCGAGAAGCTCGAGCTGGCACGGCAACACCGCTTGCGCAAGCGCCTGAAGCGCTTGCGTTACCTGGCCGAGCTGGTGGCCGAGCAGTGGCCACGCGAGGCGGTGCGCTCCTTCCTGAAGGAGCTCGGCGCTGCGCAGGACGCGCTCGGCCACCACAACGACGTGGCTGTCGCGGCAGATCTGTTTCGCGGCGACGCCGCAGCCGAGCCGGCGTCCTGGTTCGCCGCCGGCTATCTGCAGGCGCATCTGGCGGTCACCGCGCGGGACGCGCACAAGGCGCTGGCTGCCGCGTCGCAAGCGCAAGCCTTCTGGAAGTAGCGCCGCCCGCAAGGGCCTGGATCACGCCGAACTGCGCTTGCGCGGCACCTTGGCACCCGACTTGCGTGCTTCGGACAAACCGATGGCCACCGCCTGCTTGCGGCTGGTCACCTTCTTGCCTGAACTGCTCTTCAAAGTGCCGTGCTTGTACTCATGCATCACCTTGCCCACCTTGCGGGACGCCTTCGTACTGGTCTTGCTCGTCATCGTGACCTCCTGGTGGGGGGTTTCGATGCCACGCAGCGAACGGTGTGCCGGCGCGTGATGACGCAAATGCGCTTCGTGCAGGCGCACGCAGGCGACTGCGAATCCAGCGGCGGCTTGCCGCAGCGTTTGCGGAAATTCCTGCTGCGCGTCGCCGCGGCTCGCGTGTGCGGCGCACGCGTCGCGTGTTGCGCTGGCGCCCTGTTCATCAGCGCCTGTGCGAGCCTGCCCGAGCGGATGCCCGCCTCGCCGACGGCACCCGCCGCGACGCCGGAGCAGCAACTCGTCGTGCACGATCGCCGCGGCGCCGTGTCGCAAGCCACCGAGCGCAAGGTGCTGGCGGCGGTCAAGGCCGAAGGCGCGCCCGATCTCACCGAGCATCACCTGAAGGCGCTGGCTGCGCTGGGCCCGGCCGACTTCTATCGCGGCAATTCGACGCGGCTGCTGCTCGACGGACCGGCGACGTTTGCCGCCATGAAGGCGGCGATCGCGCGCGCGCGCAGCCGCGTGCTGCTGGAGAGCTACATCGTCGACGAGGGTGTACTGGCCGAAGAACTGGCGCTGCTGCTGAGCGGCAAGGTCGCGCAGGGTGTGCAGGTTGCGCTGGTGTACGACGGGGTCGGCTCGATGGGCACCGATCCCTCGTACTTCGAGCGCCTGGCCAAAGCCGGCGTCGCGGTGTGCAAGTTCAATCCGGTCAACCCGCTGGAGCGGCCAGGGTATTGGGGAATCAACCACCGCGACCACCGCAAGGTGCTGGTGGTCGACGGCGACGTCGCGTTCACCGGCGGCATCAACATCAGCCGCGTCTATTCGTCGGGGTCGGCCGGCCGTGGCGGCAGCGGCGCCGGCAGCGGCGGCGGTGATGCCTTGAAGGACGGCTGGCGCGACACCCACATCGAGCTGCGCGGCCCGGTGGTCGAGGCGTTCGCGCGCAGCTTCGAGCGCACCTGGGCTGCGCAGGGCTGCAGCGGTGCGCCGGCACCCACGGCAGCACTGGCAGCGCAGACAGGCAAGGCAACGCCGGTGGCCGTGGCGGCCCCCGGACAGCGCGTGGTGCAGGTGCTCGAAAGCGATCCGCGCGACAAGGACAACCGCATCTACACCTCGCTGCTGGCTGCCGTCGAGGCGGCACAACGCAGCGTCTGGCTGACGATCGCCTACTTCGCCCCCGGCGACGACATGATCCAGGCGCTCAGCGACGCCGCGCGCCGTGGCGTCGACGTCGCACTGGTGCTGCCGGGGCGCAGCGATTTCACGCTGGTGCTGCACGCCGGCCGTTCGTACTACGACGACCTGCTGGCCGCCGGCGTGCGCATCTACGAGATGGACGACGCGGTCATGCACGCCAAGACCGCAGTCATCGACGGCGTGGTGTCCACCGTCGGCTCGAGCAACATGGACTGGCGCAGTTTCGTCGCCAACAACGAGATCAACGCCATCGTGCTCGGCCGCGACTTCGGTCGCGAGCTGGAAGCCGTGTTCGAGCGCGACCTGGCGAACTCGCGCCCGATCACGCTCGACGCCTGGCGCCGACGCGACTTGAGCGTGCGGGTGATGGAGCAGATCGGTCGCTTTGCCGAGCGCTTTCTGTAGCAGCAGGCCGTGGCGCGGCGGGCGCGCCGTTTGCCCGTTGAATACCGGCCCACAGCCGGACTTCTGAGGTTGCCGTCGATGTTGCACACCAGCCGCGCTCTACGCACATCCATGTGCGTTGCGATCGCCCGCCGCATGTCGGCTGGGGTGTGCATCGCGGCCGCCGCAGCGGCTCCGGTGTGGGCCACCCGTGCCGCGCTGCCGCCGGGTGAGTTGATGCCGGACGACGTGCCGACGTTCAGCAAACCCGCGCCCGCAGCGGCCGCTGACGATAGGCCCGCGCCTGCCACGGTTGCGGGGCCTGCCGAACCGAAGCGGGTGACACGGCCGACACGCAAGACGCGGCCGGCGCAGGCCGAGCCGATGATGTCCGACCTGGTCTTCGCGGCGTTGATCCACGTGCTGCTGACGCGCGACAACCGGTCCGCCCCGTTCGTGATCATCGACAAGCGCAACGCGCACATGTGGCTGTTCGACGCGCGAGGGGGATCGCGCGGCAATTCGCCAGTCCTGCTGGGCCTGGCACGCGGCGACGACACCGCGCCGGGCGTGGGCGACAAGCCGCTGGCGCACATCCGCGACGACGAGCGCACCACGCCGGCCGGCCGCTTCGTCGCCGAGCCCGGGCGCAACGCGCGCGGCGACGACGTGTTCTGGGTCGACTACGACGCAGCCGTATCGATCCACCGGGTGCATGCGGTCAACCGCGGCGAGCGCCGCACGCAGCGGCTGGCCAGCCGCAGTGCCGCCGACAACCGCATCTCGTACGGTTGCATCAACGTGCCGATCGCGTTCTACGACGGGACGCTGCTGCCGTTGGTCGGCGGCCAGCGCCCGGTGGTGTACCTGCTGCCCGAGACGCGGCCGCTGGACACGCTCTTCAACCCAGCAACCAAGGCGGTGGCGCAACAGGTGCCATCGTCGAGAAAGGGAACGTCATGGTGGCCACGATTCAGCACAGCTTCGGTGTCTTCAAGCCGGTTGATCATGTGGTGATCTCGTTCGCCTCGGCCGAGCAGGCCGACGCGGCGGCCCAGGCGCTGGCGGCGATCGGCCTGCGCGGCCCGCACACCGTGCGCCGGCTGACCGACCGCGAGATGCTGCGTCAGATCGACGAGGATCTGCAGCGGGCGAGCCCGCTGGCGTCGGTGGGTCAGGAGGTCAACCTCATCAAGGCGCATCGGGCGCTTGCAGAGCAGGGCTATCACTGGCTGATCGTGCACGCGCCCGACGACCGCCAGGCCGGCCGTGTGGCGCAGCTCGCGCGCAACCACGGTGCCGAGCGTGCGCAGCGCTACGGCAACTTCATCATCGAAGAGCTCATCACGCCGGGGGTCAGGCAGGTCGCCGAATCGCCCGACCGCGGCCTCGACGCCCAGACGCCGTCGGGCAACGAGGCCGCACGCGCGCGGCCGCAGCGCCGCGAGAAGCTGCACGTGACCCGGCGGTCGCGCTGAGGCATGCCCCTTGCCCATCAGGTTCGCTGACTCACCGGAGAACACCATGCCCGCGCAATCCACTCCTTTCCCGACCTCCTCGACGACGCCTTCGAATCCCTCCTCGAGCTCGCAGCCCGTGACGCCAGGCAACGGTGGCTTCACCCCAGCCGAACTCGAGGCACGCGGAGCCGACGCAGCGCGCACCGACGATCTGGTCGGCCGCTTCGCGCAAGGCGCGCACCAGGCGATCGATCGCCTGGCGGAAGGCGCGGCGCCGCACGTCAACCGGCTGCAAGAGAGCGTGGCCGGAGCCGGCGACTCGCTGCGCATGCGTGCCGATCGCGCACGCGATGTCGGCGACGAGTGGACCGAGAGCCTGCGCTGCACGGTGCGCGAGCATCCGCTGGCGTCGCTCGGCGTGGCGTTGGCAGTGGGCCTGCTGATCGCACGCGTGTCCCGCTAGCACCGTGGCAGACTCCGGCCGCTCACCCGGCGCGCCGCCGCAGGGCGCAGCGCCGGACTCGCTGCTCGATCTCGCGCGCTCGATCCTGCGCGAGTTGCCGGCCCTGGTGGGCGAACGCGTCGAATTGCTGTCGCTCGAGTTGCAGCAAGCCGGTGCCGCGCTGGCGCGGCTGGTGGCGCTGGCCGCCGCCGCGGCGATCTTTGCGTTGACCGCGTGGCTGGCACTGTGGGGCGTGGTGGTCGGGCTGCTGATGGCGCTCGGCGCGCACTGGGCCCTCGCGCATGCGGTGGCACTGCTGATCAACGCCGCGGCTGCCGGCTGGGCGCTCGTGCGCGCCCGGTCGATGGCCAGGTTGCTCGGGCTGCCGGCCACCCGTCGTCATCTGCTGCTCGGCTTGCGCGAGCCGGCATCGCCCCATGAAGAACCTGTCGTCACTCCCGGCGCCATCCCGGCCTCGTGAAGGGCAGCGCATGGAAGCGATCGGCGATCGCATCCGCCTGGTCGAGCAACGCCTGGCTGCGCGCGAACAGGCCATCGCGCTGCGCATCGGCGCCATCGGCGAGCGGCTGCGTGTGGCCACGCGGCCGCAGCGCTGGCTGCCTGCCGCGGCGGGCATCAGCGTTGCGCTGGCCGCGCTGTGGTGGCTGCTGCGCGGGCGTCTGCCCGCACAAGGCCGTGCGGCTGCCACAGCGCACCACGCCAGCGAGCGCGCCGCGAGCGACATGGCCTGGACGCCGCTGCTTGCGCTCGCTTGGCCGCTGCTGCCGGCGAGATGGCGCACGCGCGTGAGCCCGGCCACGGCGGCGGCAGTGATGAGCGTGGGCATTCCGCTGGCCCAGCGGCTGCTGGCCGGCAGCCCGCACCCGCCGCTGCCTACGATGGACGCGCTCGACCTGGTGCGCTACGCCGGCACCTGGCACGAACTCGCGCGCCTGCCCACGCGGTACGAAGCCCGCTGCGACGATCAGCCGTGTGCGCACTACGCCGCGTACGGTGACGGCCTGCTGGTGCTCAACGAGTGCCACAGCGGCGGCGTGCGGCGCCTCGTGCGGGGCGTCGCGCGTGTGTTGCCCAACAGCGGCAACGCGAAGCTGAAGGTGAGTTTCTGGCCGGCGTGGCTGCAATGGTTGCCGCTGGCCTGGGCGGACTACTGGGTGCTTCATGTCGATGAGGCATACCAGGTCGCGCTCGTCGGCGATCCGGCTCGCCGCCATCTGTGGCTGCTGTCGCGCAGCCGGCGCATCGACGCGGCCCGCTTCGACCATCTGGTGCGCCTGGCTGCAGAACGCGGCTTCGCCGTCGACCGGCTGATCGATTCACGACCAGCCTGAAGGTCGCGTGGCGGGCGGGCCCCCGCATTGCCTGGATCTCGGTGCGCGCTCGCGCGCAGGTGCCGACATGGAAACCAACGACCGCACGACCGCCCCCATGCCGCAGCCGCCGCGGGCGCCTGGGGTGCGGCGATGATGCCGCGCCGACGCACGCACTGGGCAGCGGCCGCGGTGGCCGGCGCGCTGGCAGCGGCCATCGTCGCCGGCGAGGCGAGCGGCTGGCCGTTCCTGAAAAACCCGCTGCGTGACGCCATGCAGCGTGCCGCCGGCGTGCCGGTGCAATTCGAGGGGCGCTTTCGCCTGCACCTGTTGTGGCGGCCACGCCTGCAGATTGACCATCTGAACATCGCCAGTTCGCCGGCGGTGCCGGCGCCTCACCTGATCGACGGACGCCGAATCGAGCTCACCTGGCGCTGGGGCGATCTGTGGCGCTGGCGCCAGGGCGGCGCGCTCAAGCTGCGCTCGCTGCGGGCCGACGCGCTCGACGTGCAGCTGGTACGCCAGCGCGACGGCCGCGCGAGCTGGCAAATCGGGCGTGCGCAGCAAGCGCAGCCACCAGCGACCCGGCAGCCGCTGCCCACGGCTGGATGGCTGGAGCTTGCCGACGGCCGCATCGTGATCGACGATGCCCTGCGCGACACGCACCTGCAGTTCGAGCTGCGCGGCGGCGAAGGCTCGGCGCAAGCCAATGCAAGCCACGGCTACAGGGCAACGGTCAACGGGCGCTTGCGCGAGTTGCCGCTCAACCTCACGGTGCGCAGCGACGGTGCATTGCCACTGCTGCGCGACGATGACGACGACGGTCCGGACACCAAGACCGCGCTGCGCGTCGAGGGTGCAGTGGGCGAGTCGCGCATCGCCTTCGACGGCCACGCCGCCGCGCTGCTGAGCGCGCGGCATCTCGACGGCGCGTTGCGCTTCAGCGGGCCCTCGCTGGCGAGCGTGGGTGAGCCGCTGGGGCTGACGCTGCCGCAAACGCCGCCCTTCCATCTGCAGGGCCGCATCAACCACCACAGCGGTGTGTGGACGCTGCACAGCGAGCGATTGACGATCGGCCGCAGCGACCTGGCCGGCGAGTTCCGCTACGACACGCGCGCCAAGCCGCCGCGGCTGAGCGGGCGTGCCACTGGAACGCAACTCTTGCTGGCCGACCTCGGGCCCTCGATCGGCGCGCCGGCGGGCCGCAGCACCACGGCGGCACCAGCCGCGGCATCGGCACCGGGCCGACCGACAGCGGCAGCGTCGGCGCCAGTCCGACAGGCAGCCGCAAAGCCGGCCCCAGGTCGACAAACAGCGCCGGCGCCAAGCCGACAGTCAGCCGCGGCGTCGGCCCCGGGCCGACGCGTGCTGCCGCAGCAGCGTTTCGACCTGCCGTCGCTGCGTGCGATGGACGCCGACGTCGAACTGGCGATCGACCAACTGGTGCTCTCCACCAACGCGGTGAACCCGCTGCGCAACCTGCGCACCCGCATCCTGCTCGACGACGGCGTGCTCGAACTGCAGAAGCTGCAGGCGCAGGTCGCGGGCGGCCGGCTCAACGGCTCGACGCGCCTGGACGGTCGCGTCGAGCCTGCACGCTGGGCCGCGCAGCTTCGCTTCGGCGACGTCGACGTGGCCGGGTG
>DATDJF010000120.1:0-8896 GCA_036520715.1 Burkholderiaceae bacterium
GCCGGTCGACGGCTCGGTCACGCCCATCGACTGCAGCCGCAGCTCGCCGCTGGCGATCTTGGGCAGGTAGCGCTGCTTCTGCTCGCTCGAGCCGTGGCGCAGCAGCGTGCCCATGTTGTACATCTGGCCGTGGCAGGCGCCAGAGTTGCCGCCCGAGCGATTGATCTCCTCCATGATCACCGACGCTTCGGTGAGGCCCAGCCCCGAACCGCCGAATTCATGCGGGATCAGCGCGGCCATCCAGCCGGCCTTGGTGAGCGCGTCGACGAACGCCTCGGGGTAGGCGCGTTGCGCATCGACCTGGCGGTGGTACTCATCGGGAAACTGCGCGCACAACGCACGCACCGCATCCCGGATCTCCTGGTGGGCCTGCACGGAGTGGGTCATGGCAGCGCAGATTGTGCAGCGTGCGGCAGCGCGGTCCTGCTCATGCCCACGACGCGCTGGCGCGCATCGCGAGGAACCCTTCGTGGTCGCACGCCCACAGCCGCGTGTGGCGCTCGGGGTCCGCGCCGTCATCGTGCCTGCCGCAGACGCGCAATGGGTGGATGTCGAACAGCGGCCGCACGGCGGTGAACTGGAAGCGCCGCAGCACGGCGTCCGGCTGCTGGCGGCGCAGCAGGTCGATCAGCAGCGTGGCGATCAGCGGTCCGTGCACGATCAACCCCGGATAGCCTTCGACTTCGGTGACGTAGCTGCGGTCGTAGTGGATGCGGTGGCCGTTGAAGGTGAGCGCGGAGTAACGAAACAGCAGCACCGGGTCGGGCACGATGTCGCGCGAGAACGCCGCATCGACCGGTGCGGGTTGCGGCGGCGTCGCTGGGGCGCCCGGCTGCGGCGCCGCGCGGTAGACGATGTCGTGCTCCTCGCTGATCGCCACGCCGCGCGGGCAGGCGACCTCGTGCTGCACGGTCACGAAGGCGAGCGCGCCGCTGCGCCCGCCTTTCGCGTCGACGCTGGCGATGCGCGACGTGCGGGTGACTACGTCCCCGACCCGCAGCGCCTCGCGAAACTGCAGCCGGCTGCCGGCCCACATGCGCCTGGGCAGCGGAATCGGCGGCATGAAGCCACCGCGCGCCGGATGGCCGTCCGGGCCCAACAGCGACTGGCGCGCCGCGGGCGCGAACAGCATCCAGTGCGCAAGCGGCGGCATCTCGCTGCCGGTGCCGGCTTCGGGATCCTCGCGATCGAGGGTCGCGCTCCAGGCGTTCAACGGCGTGGCGCACACCAGGTCGGTGCGCTGCTCGGTGCGGCCGACCCAGCCGCGCCAGTGCGCCAATTGCGCCGCATCGATGCCTGGTGACGACGAGGCGCAGGCCATCACCCGAGCCGGTAGACGCGGCTGGCGGTGCCGCTGAAGAGTGCCGTCTGCTCGTCTTCCGACGCATCGGCAGCCAGGCGCTTGAAGGCATTCCACAGCACCGCATACCCGGTGCTGATCTTGTCGACCGGAAAGTTGCTTTCGAACATGCAGCGCCCGGCACCGAAAGCCTCGATGCAGGTGTGGATCCACGGCCGCCAGGCGTCGGCAAAGGCCGGCGAGCCCGGCGGCTGCGGCGCGCGGTGATGTTCGAAGACGCCGATCTGCATGCCCAGGCCGCCGAGTTTGACGCTGACGTTGGGGCAGCGCGCGAGCTCGACGATGTCGCGCCGCCAGCGCGCGAAAGTTTCGTCCGCCTTGCCGGCGTATGGCCCGATGCCCAGCGGACCGCCGACGTGGTTGAGCACGATCGAGGTGCCGGCGAACGCGCGCGCCAGCGCGATCACATCGGGCAACTGCGGGTGGAACTGCCAGGCCTCGAACGACAAGCCGAGCGGCGCGATCTGCGCAAAGCCTTCGCGAAACCCGCGCTCGGCGTACAACCCCGGCGGCGGGTTGGTGTGGCTGTTGCGGATGTCGGGGCTGGCGTCCCAGCCGCCGGCGTGGCGGATGCCCTTGAACCGGTTGCCGGCCGCGCGTAGATGGGCCTCCAGCACCTCGCGCGCCGCCGCGCCGCGGGTGAGGTCGGCATAGCCGACGATACCGGCGCAGGCGCGCGTCAGGCCATACATGCCGCTGGCCGACATCGCCGCCACGCCGTTGGCGAATTCGGTCTCACCCAGCGGCCGCAGCTCAGGCGCGCCGCCCTCGCGGTAGAACGCCATGCAGTCGATGAACACGGTGGCGGTGACCGTGTGGCCGCTGCCGGTGTCGGCCAGCAATTCGGGCAGCAGGTAACGGTGGCCCCGCCGGTCCCACAGGTGGTGGTGCGGGTCGACGATCGGCCGTGAGGGATCGATGATGGCTTCGGCGGCTTGTGTGGCCAGCCAGGCCTCGGGCGGGGTTGCCACGGCGCCGATCGCGGTGCTGGATTTTTGCGCGCTCACCGGGTGGGTCTCCGCAGTTCCGCGTGACAGTCGTGCAGCGTAGCAGGCCAGCGCGCACGGCGCCGAAACCATCGCTGGCAGCAAGGCATGCCGGTGATGTGGGACAACCGTTGCCTTGGTGCTGACGCGTCACGCGGGTGACACAACGGCGACTTGCATCCGCGCCGACCCGCACGCCAGCAAGGCCGGCCGTGAATCCTCTAGGCGACGCCGGGCTCGCGCACTAGACTGCCGCGCTCGACCCGGAGCAACCAAGAGGAGTCCTTCATGAAAACTTCAATGAGTGTCTTGGCGGTTGGATTGGCGGTGTCGCTGTCGGCGTGTGCACAGACGCAGGCCATCCAGTCGTGCCACAAGTCCAAGTGGGGCCCGAACGACCAGATCGGCGCGCTCAACAACATCACCACCGCCAACGTGACGGAGGCCGCCAGGCTGATCAAGCGCGGCAAGTCGATCCGCATGGGCATCGAGACCAACAGCAAGACACCGGCGTTTCCGCCGCGCACGTTCTCGATCACCGTGCTCACGCCGGGCCAGGAATATGGCGGCACGTTGGGCGACACCAAGACCAACTACCACGACGACATCATCATGGGCTGGGTGGGCATCGGCTCGCAGCTCGATGGCCTGGGCCACATCGGCATCGACAGCACCTACTACAACTGCCTGGCCGGCAAAGACGTCGTCAGCGCAGGTGGCCTGAAGAAGCTCGGCATCGAGAACGTGCCTGCCATCGCCACACGCGGCGTCATCCTCGACATGGTCGGCCTCACCGGCAAAGACCCGGTACCGGAAGGCACCGCCTTCAACAAGAAGGAGATCGACGCTGCTCTGGCTCGCCAGGGCAACATGAAGATCAACAAGGGCGACGTGGTGATTTTCTACACCGGTTGGACCAAGCTGATCGGCAAGGACGACAAGCGCTACGGGTCGGTGGAGCCAGGGCTCGGGATCGAGGGCGCCAACTACCTCGCATCGCTCAACGTGTCGATGGTGGGCGCAGACACCTGGGGGCTGGAAGTGATTCCGTTCGAAGATCCGAAGAAGATCTTCCACGTCCACCAGATCCTGCTGCCGATGAACGGCATCTACATCCTCGAGAACGTCAACGCCGAGGAAGCCGTGAACGACAAGGTCTACGAGGGCTTGTTCACATTGGGGCCGTCGCGCATCACCGGCGCGGTGCAGGCGATCATCAACCCGATCTTCGTGTACTGAGCGAGCGTCACGCGCAAACGACAAGCGGGCCCGGGCGGCCCGTTTGTCTTTGCGAGCATCGCGGCTTCACACCGTGCGCCCGCCGTCGACCGGAAACTCCACGCCGGTGATGAACTCGGCGTCGTCGCTGGCCAAGTAGACCGCCGCGCGGGCGATGTCCAGCGGCGTCGACAGCCGCCCCAGCGGGATGGTGGCGACGAACTTCTTGCGGTTGTCCGGCGTGTCGGGCATGCCCATGAACTGCTCGAGCAGGCCGGTGGCGCCCATCACCGGGCAGATCGCGTTGACGCGGATGTTGTCGCCGCCGAGCTCGACCGCCAGCGACTTGCTCATCAGGTTGACCGCGCCCTTGCTGCTGTTGTACCAGGTGAGCCCGGGCCGCGGCCGGATGCCGGCGGTGGAGCCGACGTTGAGGATGACGCCGCTGCGTTGCTTGCGCAGGATCGGCACCACCGCGTGCGTCATGTGGAAGATGCTCTTCACGTTGATCGCGTAGAGCTTGTCGAAAGTGGCCTCGTCGACGTCGAGCAGCGGGCCGTTCTTGTGCGACCAGCCGGCGTTGTTGACGACGACATCCAGCTTGCCGCCGAAGGCCTTGAGCGTGGCGGCGACCAGTGCATCGATGTCGGCACGCCGGGTGACGTCGCATTTCACGGCCAGCGCGCCCGCGCCCAGCGGCTCGGCGACCTCTCTGGCGCCGGCCTCGTTGATGTCGGCCAGTGTCACCTTGGCGCCTTCGTTGACATACTGACGTGCGATCTCGGCGCCGAAGCCGCTGGCCGCGCCGGTGACGATGGCGACCTTGCCCTGCAGTCTCATGGTGGTGTCTCCTGGCGGGTCGCCCGACGGAGCGGCCCAGGTGAAATCCCCGCAATGCTATTGCACTGAAATAGCGCTCCCAAGCAAAAACGGCACCGCGTGAAATATTGGCCCGTCAAGAGCCTCTTCTAGAGTCGGCCCTTCTGGCGCCGCGCCGGGTTGCACTCTAGAGTTCGCGGTTTCGCCGTAGGAAACCCTGTCATGTCCGCACACGCATCCGCCGAAGCCAACTTCTTCGCCTCCCTGCTCAACCCGAGCGAGGTGGTGGCGGCCTGCGAGCGGTCGACAGCACTGAACGCGCTGGCCAGCCAGAAGCACTCGGCCGACCGGCCTGGCCGCAAGCACAGCCGCGACCTCGCGGCCTGGGACGCCGCGATCGATGAAGGCAAGTCCGGAGCCGAGTGGCAGAAGCGCAACCTGGTCGGCATGGAAGACGCCGCGACCGGCCGCCTGAAGCTGGTCGAAGTCAACTGCGCGTAGGGCTGTCGGCGCGAGGCGCCTACCCCTTCACGCACACCACCTGCTTGAGCGTGTGCACCACCTCCACCAGGTCGGATTGCGCAGCCATCACGGCCTCGATGTCCTTGTAGGCAGCGGGCGTTTCGTCGATCACGTCCTTGTCCTTGCGGCATTCGACGCCTTCAGTCGCTGCGCGGTGGTCGGCCAGCGTGAAGCGGCGCCTGGCTTCGCCGCGGCTCATCACGCGGCCGGCGCCGTGTGAGCAGCTTTCGAAACTGTCTGGCTGCCCCAAGCCGCGCACGATGTAGCTGCGCGCGCCCATGCTGCCCGGGATGATGCCGAGCTGCCCGGCCTTCGCGCTCACCGCACCCTTGCGGGTGACGTAGACGTCGACGCCGAAGTGCGTTTCCAGCTGCACGTAGTTGTGGTGGCAGTTCACCGCCTCGATGTGGCTCTGGAAGTTCTTGCGGATCACCGTCTTGGCGGCCTCGATCACGCGGCGCATCATCACCTCGCGGTTCAGCGCCGCGAACCTCTGCGCCCAGCCCACGGCGCGCACGTAGTCGCCGAAGTAGCGGCTGCCCTCTTCGAAATACGCCAGATCACGGTCGGGCAGGTTGGCGTTGTTGCGCAGCGCGTCCTGCTTGGCCAGCTCGATGAACAGGGTGCCGATCGCATTGCCCACGCCACGCGAGCCCGAGTGCAGCATGAACCACACGTGGCCCTGCTCGTCGAGGCAGACCTCGATGAAGTGGTTGCCGGTGCCCAGCGTGCCCAGGTGGATGCGGTTGTTCGTCTTCTCCAGCCTCGGATGGTCGCGGGTGAGCTCGGTGAAGTCGGGCTCCAGTTGCGCCCACGCGGCGTCCACCGCACCCGGCACCTTGCTCCACGCACCCGGGTCGCGCCCTTTCGGTGCGCGGCCGTGCGGCACCGCACGTTCGATCGCCGAGCGCAGCGGCGCCAGGTTGTCGGGCAGGTCCTCGGCGGTCAGCGAGGTTTTCGCGGCCATCATGCCGCAGCCGATGTCCACGCCCACGGCCGCCGGGATGATGGCCTTGAGCGTGGGGATCACCGAGCCCACCGTGGCGCCGATGCCGAAGTGCACGTCGGGCATTGCCGCGATGTGCTTGAAGACGATCGGCAGGCGCGCGGCGTTGGTGAGCTGGCGCTTGGCCTCGTCTTCGACCGGTACGCCGCGTGTCCACATCTTGATGGGCACGCCGCCAGGTACGTCTTGGTGGATGTGGTTGGCTTGCATGATCACCACAGCGGGTGGCAGCGGTTCCTGCAGCCGCCGAAGTGGAAGAGCCGGCAGAACGATTGCTCGTCGCCGGCTCTGCGCCTGTGGAATTGGTTGCGGGGGCAAGATTTGAACTTGCGACCTTTGGGTTATGAGCCCAACGAGCTACCAGGCTGCTCCACCCCGCGTCTGGAGCCGCAGATTCTACCACCGCGACACGAGCCGGCTGGCCCGGCGGCCTCAGGGCAGACCCGGCAGCGCCGGGCTGCCGCGGCTGGTGTCCAATGTGCCGCGGGACCACACGCCGCCCGCGCGGAGACTCCGGCCATGAGCTACCGATCGATCTTTCGCCCTGCGTTGTTCGACGACCGCGTCGTCGTCGTCACCGGTGGCGGCTCGGGCATCGGCCGCTGCATCGCGCACGAGCTGGTCCATCTGGGCGCCGCGGTGGCGATCGTCGGGCGCTCGATCGACAAGCTCGAGCGGACGGCCGGTGAGTTGCGCGAGCAGGGCGGCCGCGTCAGCGTGCACGCCTGCGACATCCGCGAGGAGCCTACCGTGCGCGACACGGTGGCGGCGATCCTCGGCGAGCACGGCCACATCGACGGCCTGGTCAACAACGCGGGCGGGCAATTCCCGGCGCCGCTGGAGGCGATTTCCGGCAAGGGCTGGGACGCGGTGGTGCGCAACAACCTGTCGGGTGGCTTCCTGTTCTCGCGCGAGTGCTACACGCAGTGGATGGCCAAGCACGTGGCGCAGGCGTCGTGCGGCATCGTCAACATCATCGCCGACATGTGGCACGGCATGCCGGGCATGGCGCATTCGGGCGCGGCGCGCGCCGGCATGCTCAACCTCACCGAGACGGCCTCGCTGGAGTGGGCGCCGCTGCGCGTCAACGCAGTGGCGCCGGGCATCATCGCCTCCAGCGGCATGGACCGTTATCCGCCCGAGCACAAGCCGATCATCCTGGCCGCAGCCAACACGATCCCGCTGCGTCGGCTCGGCACCGAGAGCGAGGTCTCGGCGGCCGTGGTGTTCCTGCTGTCGCCGGCGGCGGCGTTCATCTCGGGCGCCTGCCTGCAAGTCGACGGCGCCGGGCCCAACGCGCGGCGCATGTGGCCGCGCGTGGGCGGCAAGCCCAACGAGGCGTTCAACGGCTTTCACTTGGCCGAGCTGCCCGCGATCCTGCGCGGCGGTTGAGCCTGCGTGGCCCCGCAGCACCTGCCACACGACGAACTCCGCAGCCGATTTCACCGCGACGCATGGCTCACATCGAATCCACCGTCTCGCCGCACAGCGAGGACTACCTCGACAACCGCGACGGCGCGCTGGCGCTGATCGAGCGTGTGCGGCTCTACCAGCGGCGCGCGGTCGAGCGTTCGGCCGCGTCGCGCGAGCGCTTCGAGAAGCGCGGCCAGCTGCTGCCGCGCGAGCGGCTGGCGCTGCTGCTCGACGCCGGCACGCCGTTCCTCGAGATCGCACCGCTGGCCGGCCTCGGCTTGGACAATTCCGACCTCGACAAGAGTGTGCCCGGAGGCGGCGTGATCGGCGGCATCGGCTACGTCTCGGGCGTGCGCTGCATGATCACCGCGTCGGACTCGGGCATCGATGCCGGCGCGATGCAGGCGATGGGACTGGAGAAGTCGTTGCGCATCCAGGAACTGGCGCTCGAGAACAAGTTGCCGTTCGTTCAGCTCGTCGAGAGCGCAGGCGCCAACCTGATGCTCTACCGCGTCGAGCACTTCGTGCGCGGCGGCAACCTGTTCCGCAACCTGGCGCGGCTGTCGGCCGCCGGCTTGCCGGTGGTGACCATCACCCACGGCTCGTCCACCGCGGGTGGCGCGTACCAGACGGGACTGTCGGACTACATCGTGATGGTGCGCGGCCGCTCGCGCGCGTTTCTCGCCGGCCCGCCGCTGCTGATGGCGGCCACCGGCGAAGTGGCCAGCGAGGAGGAGCTCGGCGGCGCCGAGATGCACACCACCATCTCGGGCCTGGGCGACTACCTGGCCGAGGACGACCGCGATGCGATCCGGTTGGCGCGCGAGATCCTGGCGAAGATCGATTGGCCTGGCGAGACGGCAGCGCCGCGCGCCTTCAAGCCGCCGCGCCTGGACCCCGAAGAGCTGCTCGGCCTCATGCCGCTCGACCACAAGCGGCCGGTCGACATGAAGCAGGTGATCGCGCGTTTCGCCGACGATTCCGATTTCCTCGAATTCGGCGAGAACTACGGCCCTGCCACCGTGTGCGGCCACATCACGCTCGAAGGCTGGCCGCTGGGCATCATCACCAACAACGGGCCGATCGACGTGCCGGGCGCCAACAAGGCGACGCACTTCATCCAGAGTTGCTGCCAGTCGCGCACGCCGATCGTCTACTTGCAGAACACCACCGGCTACATGGTGGGCCGCGCCCACGAGGAGGCGGGCATGATCAAGCACGGATCGAAGATGATCCAGGCGGTGACCAACGCCACGGTGCCGCAGATCACGATCCACTGCGGCGCCTCTTTCGGCGCCGGCAACTACGGCATGTGCGGCCGCGGCTTCCACCCGCGCTTTTGCTTCTCGTGGCCCAACGCCAAGACCGCGGTGATGGGCGGCGAGCAGGCGGCGCGCACGATGGCGATCGTCAGCGAGGCGGCGATCGCACGCAAGGGCGGCACCGTCGATCGTGCCCAGATCGAGGCGATGCAACGCAGCATCATCGAGCGCTTCGATCGCCAGATGAGCGTGTTCGTCACCAGCGCGCACCTGCTCGACGACGGCGTCATCGACCCGCGCGACACCCGCG
>DATDJF010000121.1:0-26649 GCA_036520715.1 Burkholderiaceae bacterium
GCGGTGGCAAAGGCCTCGGCGAAGCCCAGCGTCACCGCCTTCTCGGCCTCGCGCATCTGCACCAGCAAGCGCTGCTGGGTCTGGTACTTCACGTTGCCGATCGCCAGCGCGCCGATGCCCACCGCCTGCGTGCCGGGCAGCGGCTTGCCGTCGTCCATCACGCCGAGGCCGGCAATGCCCGCGGGCGGCACCGCGTTCAGATCGGCCGCCACCTTCAGGCGCTTGGCCGTGGCCAGATCCTCGGCCGACGCCACCTGCACGCCGGCGGCTGCACAGGCCAGCACCACGTCGGCCGCCGCGAGTGCGCTGCGCAGCGCATCGCGCTCGCCGCCCGCCGCCCCATGCAACGTGACGCCGAAGCGCTGACCGGTGGCCTGCGCGGCCGACTCGGCCGCATCGCGTCCGCTGCGGCTCGACAGCCACACCTCGGCGCCGCAGCGCGCCGCCAGCACGCCGGCGATGCGACCGACCGGCCCGGTGCCGCCGAGCACGAGCACACGCTGTTGCGCCAGGCCTTGCGGCTGCGTGCGCCGCAAGGCCGACTCGACCCGCGCCACCATCGCCGCGGCGGTGGTGTAGGCGCCGCTCGGATCGGCCATCAGCGAGACGACGAACGGCTTCATCATCGCGGCCTTCGCACGCTCGAGCATGTCGGCTGCCAGCAGTGCATCACGCCCGCCGATGAAGATGCCTGTGCGTTGCGCCCCCTTGGGGCCGCGCGAGAAGATCGTGTCCTGCGTCAGCGCGGCAATGGCGTCGAGCCCGACGTCGTTGTACGGCACGATGATCTGGTAGCCCGCGTCGGCCGCCATGTTGACGTCGAACGGGCTCATCTGCCGGCCCGGAGTGAACATGTGCAGGACGTAGGGGCGTTCCATGTTGTCAGTGGCCTCGTGAGCGGGCGTTCAGCGTTGCGGGTGCAGGTCGACCACCGCACCATGGTTGCGGGCGGCGACCACGCGCAGCGCCAGTGCAGCGTCCACCACACCGGCCGCTTGCGCGCGCTCGACGAGCCCCTGCGCCGCGGCGGCAGACGGCACGATCGCGAAGCCGGTGGGGCCCCAGGAGCTCTGGCCGATCGCCGCGCCGTCGCCGGCCGAAGCCTGCCACCACTGCATCAGCCGCGCGACTGTGGGACTGGTCCAGCGGCTGCCGGCCTGGGCCGGCGCAAAGTGATCGCCCAGCACACGTTGCACGCGGTTGAGGCCGGCCGCGAAGGCATCGAATTGCGCCTCGGCAGCGGCCGGCAACACGCGCATCAGCACCTGGTGGCAGATGTCGGCGGCCTGCGCCTGCGGCAGTGGCGGCAAGCTGCCAATCGCCGCGCGCTCGGCCGGCCCCGACAGCCCGCGCGCGTGCTCGTCCATCACGACGACGATGCGCCAGGCCGACGGCAGCGCGACGTGCGCCAGCAGCGGTGCGAGCGCACTGTCGGCGCCCGGCCCGCCATCGACCAGCAGGCCACCATGGTCGAACGCGGCGATGCCGACCCCCGAGCGCTGGCCGCGGCCCAGCCATGACGCCAGCGTGGCGGTGGGGATGTTCAGACCATGCCAGAGCGCGAAGGCGCGGCCCACCGCCAGCGCGAGTTGCGTGCCCGAGCCGAACCCGGCATGCGCGGGCAACGCGCGCTGCAGACGCAACGTGAAGCGGTCGCGGCGTCCGCTGCGCTCGCGCATTCGCTGCACGCAAGCCACGACGCGTTCGAGCTCGGCGCGGGCGGCCGGTGTATCGGCGATCACGGCATCCTCGCTCGCGCCGCCGACCACGACCTCGGTTTCGAAACCGTCGATGGCCAGGCCGACGCTGCCGAAGCGGCGCCCGAGCGTGCCCGACGGATCGAGGAACCCCAGGTGCAGCCGCCCCGGAGCGCAGACACGGATCGCGCCCCGCGCAGCGGCGATCGTGGGGGCCGTCGAGGATTCAATCATGGGCTGTGATTCGTACCGCGGTGGAGTCGAGCATGCGGTGCTCTCAAGCAAGGGGCGTTCCGCAGCCTTTGCGGCCGCAGGCACGACCGCAAGCCCCGCCCTGCGGGGCCGCTGTCCCGTTCCAGGAACATTCTGTCAGCCCAACGCCGGCCGGCGGCCTTCAGTCGTACTTGAGGTACTTGAACCGCGGATCGTCGGGCGTGCCCTCGAGCACCGAGCCCGGCTCCTTGCCCGGCTGCCACATCAGCACCTGCTCGATCTTGTGCGCGAGCGCGAAGTCCTTCGCGGTGATGCCCTTGGCGGCATGGTTCATCAGCTTCACCGTGACGAAGGCATACGACACCGTCAGGTCCGGGTGGTGCCAGGCGGCCTCGGCCAGGTGGCCGACGGTGTTGACCACCATCAGCGTGCTCTTCCATCCGCTGGTCTTGTACTTGCGGCGGATCCATCCGTCTTCGAGGTACCACTGGGGCAACTCTTCCTTGAGCCGGGCCTCGACTTCCTCGGTGGTGTACACCTCGTCGGCTGTCTTGCTGCGCCATTGCGTCATACGCGCTCCTGTCGCCTCGAAAAGCGGGGTCGGCACGATCGCACGCCGGCCAAGGTGATGCAAGCGCAGGGCTGATGTGAGGCGAGCGCCGCGGACGCGGCGCGCCTCAAGCCTTGGACGGCTCGGGATAACGAACCGCCACCACCTCGAGGGTCTCGACGCCGCCGGGCGCAGCCAGCTTGACCTCGTCGCCCTCGCGCGCCTTGAGCAGCGCGCGCGCGACCGGCGAGATCCAGCTCACCTCGCCGGCCAGGCTGTCGGCCTCGTCGATGCCCTTGATGGTGACCGTGCGCTGGTCGCCGCGTGCGTTGGCGTAGGTCACCGTCGCGCCGAAGAACACCTGGTCGCTGCCGTGGTGCGCCGACGGGTCGGTGACTTCGGCGATGTCCAACCGCTTGGTCAGGAAGCGGATGCGCCGATCGATCTCGCGCAGCCGCTTCTTGCCGTAGATGTAGTCGCCATTCTCCGAGCGGTCGCCATTGGAGGCCGCCCAGTGCACCACCTCCACCACCTTGGGGCGCTCCTCGTCGATGAGCTGCAGCAGCTCCGCGCGCAGGCGCCGATAGCCGTGCACGGTGATGTAGTTCTTCGAGCCGGCCGGCAGCGGCGGCGCAGCGGCGTCGCCGTCGTCGTCATCGTCGTTGCCGTCGGTCTCGCGGGTGAAGGCTTTGTTCATGCCGGTCGGCATGGTAGCCACGACGCCGCCAACGCTACAAGCGCACGATCTCGATGCGGCGGTTGGCTGCCGCGTACGGGTCGACCGCCTGGCGCGGCAGCGACGAACCCATGCCCACTGCATGCAACAGGGTGGCATCGATGCCACGCTCGACCAGGTAGGCCTTGATCGCTTCGGCACGCCGCTGCGTCAGCGTGCGCCGTGCCTCGGCCGGACCCGACGCGTCGGTGTGCACCTCGATGCGAACGGCAGAAGCGCCATGCTCCCGCAGGCCCTGCGCCACGGTGTCGAGCGGCCCCGTCAGTTCGGACGGCAATTCCGCGCTGTCGAGCGCAAACGCATCGGCGGCAAGCTGATAGCGCCGGGGCACCTTCGACGCACAGGCCGCGGAGTGGGTGGGGCGGCAGTCATCGCTGCCGACAGCGGCCTCGAAGGCCACCAGGTCAGGCCGCGCCGCGCCTTTGCGCAGCGCATCGGCCGCAGTGCCGGAGAGCACCAGGGCGGCCAGCGACAGCAGCGCCCAGGGCAGGATTTCGATGGCTTGTCGCACGCGGTGGCCTCGGGGGCGGTGGCGCCGGTGATGGCCGGGCGCGGCGCTTGTCGTCGTCTGGGGTGTGATCGATGTCACGATCCTAGCGACGCTCGGCGCGCCGACCACCCCGGGGTTAGGGGAGCGGGCGGACCCCAACCCAGCGGACCGGGCGCCGCGGCGCCCGCCCGATCAATTGCCGCGGTAGGCCCCCGTCGCCTCGCCGGTCCATTTGCGAAAAGCGCGGTGCAGCGAGCGGGCGTCGACATAACCGAGGCTGACCGCGACTTGCTCGACGCTGCGCCGCCCATCGGCCAGCAGGCGCACGGCGAGATCGTGGCGCAATTCGTCGACCACCTGCTGCCAGCCGGTGCCCTCGGCGGCCAGCCGGCGCCGCAGCGTGGCCACCGAGACACCCCACTCGGCGGCCACCGCATGCACCACCGGCCAGTCACCGCCGCGGCGCAGCCGTGTGCGCACGCGGTGTGCCCATTGGGAGCTGCCGACCCGCTTGAGGAACACCGACTGCGGCGCCTCGCGCAGGAACTCGCGCAGCGTGACCACGCTGGCCGCATGGCGCGCGCGCAACAGCGCGGCGTCGAATTCGAGGCTGGTCCGCGGCTCGTCGAAGCGCACGGACGGGCCGAACATGCGGCGGTATTCGGCGGCGTGCGGCGGCCGCGGCCACGCCAGGCGCACGGCCCGGATCGTGACGCGGCGCCCTGCGAGCCAGCACAACAGGCCGTGCAGCATCACCAGCAGCGCCTCGTCGGCAAAGCGGCGCCGCGCCGGCGTCGCGATGCGGTTGTGCAGCTCGAGCCGCGCGCTGCCGCCCTCCTGGGCCAGCTCGACGCGCACGTCGTCGAGGAATGCCCCGAACCCGCGTTGCGCCTCGTGCAGCGCGCCACCCACGGTACGGTGGCTCAGCAACGCACGGCACAGCAGCGCGAAGCTGCCCACTTTCATGCGCCGCGAATCGAGCCCGAAGAACTCGTCGTCGAGCTCACGAGCCACCGCCAGCCACAGCCGGCCGAAGGCATCGGCATCGACACGCGCCGCGGGGCCTGCCACCGCTTGCGGCGTCAATCCGCACGACGCCAGCACCCGCGCCCGCGCCGCCGGGCCCAGTTGCATCAGCGCGCCGGCCACGAACGCACCCGCCACCGTGTGTGCGGGCTGGCTGCGGTCGGCGGGCATGGCGCCGCATTCTGGCAAATGCGCTCAGCGGGGCGAGCGATTCGGCCATCGCAGCCGCCGCCTGCCGGCCCTAGACTGCCAACCGGCACCATTGCGCCCTGTCAGAGCCGCCAGGCGCCGCAGGAGACGAACATATGCCCCCACGCTCACTTCGTTCGCTGCCTTGCGGCCTGCATGCCGCAAGGCGTTCGCCAGCCACTCGCGAGCGCACAGGCGCTCGCTCGGCGCAGGCTCACCCCCCCGAGGGGGCTTCAGCCTCCTTGAGGCGGCTCTACGGAGGCTGACCATGACCGACCTGTCCGCCGAGTTCAAGGCCCTGGCCGACTACCGGCCCACGCACAAGGTGCGCTTTGTCACCGCCGCCAGCCTGTTCGACGGCCACGACGCGGCGATCAACATCATGCGGCGCATCCTGCAGGGCATGGGCACCGAGGTTGTCCACCTCGGCCACAACCGCTCGGTCGACGAGATCGTGACCGCCGCGCTGCAGGAAGACGTGCAGGGCATCGCGGTGTCGAGCTACCAGGGTGGCCACGTCGAGTACTTCCGCTACATGGTCGACCTGCTGCGCCAGCGCGGCGGCGCGCACATCCAGGTGTTCGGCGGCGGCGGCGGCGTCATCGTGCCGGCCGAGATCCGCGAGCTGCAGGACTACGGTGTGGCGCGCATCTACAGCCCCGAAGACGGCCAGCGCATGGGCCTGGCCGGCATGATCGGCGAGATGGTGATGCGCTGCGACACCGACCTGTCGGTGCACGCGCCCGGCGACCTGGCCGCGTTGCAAGGGCACGGCGAGGCGGCGTGGCGCGCCCTGGCGCAGCTCGTCACCGCGCTCGAAAACGGCGCCGTCGAGGCGGCATCGCTGAAGTCGCTGCGAGCGCAGGCCAAAGCTGCGAAGACGCCCGTGCTCGGCGTCACCGGCACCGGCGGTGCGGGCAAGTCGTCGCTGACCGACGAACTGATCCGGCGGCTGCGGCTCGACCAAGGCGACCGGCTGCGTGTGGCGGTGATCAGCATCGACCCGTCGCGCCGCAAGAGCGGCGGCGCGCTGCTCGGCGACCGCATCCGCATGAATGCGATCGGGCCGTGGAACGACGGCGCCCGCGTCTACATGAGGAGCCTGGCCACGCGCGACACCGGAAGCGAGATCAGTGCCGCGCTGCCCGACGTGATCGCCGCCTGCAAGTGCGCCGGCTTCGACCTGGTGATCGTCGAGACCTCGGGCATCGGCCAGGGCGACGCTGCGATCGTGCCACTGGTCGACGTGCCGGTGTACGTGATGACGCCGGAGTACGGTGCGGCCAGCCAGCTCGAGAAGATCGACATGCTCGACTTCGCCGAGTTCGTGGCGATCAACAAGTTCGACCGCAAGGGCGCGGCCGACGCGCTGCGCGACGTCGCCAAGCAGGTGCAGCGCAATCGCCAGGCGTTCAAGGTGATGCCCGACCAGATGCCGGTCTTCGGCACCATGGCCAGCCGCTTTAACGACGACGGCGTGACGGCGCTGTACCAGGCGCTGCGCCCGCGCCTGGCCGCGCTCGGGCTGCCGGTGCAGGAGGGCTGCCTGCCGGCGGTGGCGACGCGCCACAGTACGCACCAGCACCCGGTGGTGCCGGCGGCGCGCACGCGCTACCTGGCCGAGATCACCGACACCGTGCGCGGCTACAAGCGGCGGGCGCGCGGGCAGGCAGCGCTGGCGCGCGAGATTCAGCAGTTGCGCGAAAGCCAGCGCATGCTGCGCGAAGAGAACCAAGAGAAGCATCGCGCGCGCGAGGCGCTCGAGGCGCTGGCGGTGACGCGCGAGGCGCGCCTGGCGCCCGACGCCAAGAAGCTGCTGGCGATGTGGCCCGAGATGCGCAAGGCCTATGACGGCGACGAGTACGTGGTGAAGATCCGCGACAAGGAGATCCGCACCGGGCTGACCTACACCACGCTGTCGGGCACCAAGATCCGCAAGGTCGTGCTGCCTACCTACGAGGACCACGGCGAGTTGCTGAAGTGGCTGATGCTCGACAACGTGCCGGGCAGCTTCCCCTACACCGCCGGCGTGTTCGCGTTCAAGCGTGAGAACGAGGATCCGACCCGCATGTTCGCCGGCGAGGGCGACGCCTTCCGCACCAACCGCCGCTTCAAGCTGGTCAGCGAGGGGCTGCCCGCCAAGCGGCTGTCGACCGCGTTCGACTCGGTCACGCTGTACGGCGCCGACCCTGACCCGCGGCCCGACATCTACGGCAAGGTCGGCAACTCCGGCGTCAGCATCGCCACGCTCGACGACCTGAAGGTGCTGTACTCGGGCTTCGACCTGTGCGCACCCAACACCAGTGTCAGCATGACGATCAACGGCCCGGCGCCGACGATCCTGGCGATGTTCATGAACGCGGCCATCGACCAGCAGCTCGACAAGTTCCAGGCCGACAACGGCCGCCAGCCCACCGACACCGAGGCCGGAAAGATCCGCGAATGGGCGCTGGCCAACGTGCGCGGCACGGTGCAGGCCGACATCCTGAAGGAGGACCAGGGCCAGAACACCTGCATCTTCTCCACCGAGTTCTCGCTCAAGGTGATGGGCGACATCGCCGAGTACTTCGTGCACCACGACGTGCGCAACTTCTATTCGGTGAGCATCAGCGGCTACCACATCGCCGAGGCCGGCGCCAACCCGATCAGCCAGCTCGCCTTCACGCTGAGCAACGGCTTCACGTTCGTCGAAGCCTATCTCGCGCGCGGCATGCACATCGACGACTTCGCGCCCAACCTGAGCTTTTTCTTTTCCAACGGCATGGACCCGGAGTACACCGTGCTCGGCCGGGTGGCGCGCCGCATCTGGGCGGTGGCGATGAAGGAAAAATACGGGGCCAACGAGCGCAGCCAGAAGCTCAAGTACCACGTCCAGACGTCGGGGCGCTCGCTGCACGCGCAGGAGATCGCCTTCAACGACATCCGCACCACGCTGCAGGCGCTGATCGCGATCTACGACAACTGCAACTCGCTGCACACCAACGCCTACGACGAGGCGATCACCACGCCCACCGAGGAGAGCGTGCGCCGCGCGATGGCGATCCAGCTGATCATCAACCGCGAGTGGGGCCTGGCCAAGAACGAGAACCCGAACCAGGGCGCATTCGTGATCGACGAGCTGACCGAGCTGGTGGAAGAGGCGGTGCTCGGCGAATTCGAGCGCATCACCGAGCGCGGCGGCGTGCTCGGCGCGATGGAAACCGGCTACCAGCGCGGCAAGATCCAGGAAGAGAGCATGCACTACGAGATGCTCAAGCACACCGGCGAGCACCCCATTGTCGGCGTCAACACCTTCCGCAACCCGCACGGCGACCCGGTGCCCGAGCACATCGAGCTGGCGCGCTCCACCGAAGACGAAAAGCAGTCGCAGCTAGCACGGCTGCGCGATTTCCACATCCGTCATGCAGATGAAGCGCCCGCCATGCTCAAGCGGCTGCAGCAGGCCGTGATCGACGACCGCAACGTCTTCGAGGTGCTGATGGCGGCGGTGCGTTGCTGCTCACTTGGCCAGATCACCTCGGCGCTGTTCGAGGTCGGCGGGCAGTACCGGCGCAGCATGTAGCGGCCTGGCACAAAACCCCCTAGCAGCGACACACCGGCCGCTGGCGCGCGACGCACGCAAATTTCATAATCCGCGCATGTCGCGTCTGGGGGCAACGTCGGCTTCGTCGAAAGGGCTGCGCCTGGCCCGCAAGGCGTGGCAGTTGTTGCACCAGGCCTCCGCCCGATCGATCGAGCTGGCCCGCGAGGCGTTGCAGGCGGCGCAGTCGCACGACGACGTGCCCGGCCAGGCCTGGGCCCGGCTGGCCATCGGCTACCACCTGCTGTACTTCGGCACCCCCGCGGAGGCTGCGCCCGAGCTCACGGCCGCGCAGCAGCAGTTCGAGTCGCTGGGCGAGCGCGCCGGTCACATCCTGGCCGTCACCGGGCTGGCGCGCTGCCTGTGGCGCGAGGGGCGTTTCGCCGCTTCGCTCGAATTGGTGCTGCCGCTGCGCGAAGAGGGCCTGCAGGTGCTGCAGCACGAGCAGCGCGGCGTGCTGCTGAACACCATCGCCGGCTGCTACTCCGCCCAGGGCCGCTCGGAGCAGGCCTTCGCGTACATGTACCAGGCGTTGCGCGATTCAGGCCCCACCCATGGGCGCGGCTTCGATGCCGTGCTGTATTGCAATCTCGCTCACGAGCTGCTGCAGATCGGCGACTACCACGAGGCGCTGCGCTACCTCGACCAGGGCATCTCCCGCTACAGCGAGCTGAGCAACCCGCGCCTGCTGTCGGTGCTGCTGGTCAATCGCATCATCTGCCTGACCGAGCTCGATCGCGCGCAGGAAGCCATGCTCGACGTCTTGCAGGTGCGCAGCCTGCCCACCGGCCCGATGGGTCGCGGCACGATGGAGAGCTCGTTCGAAACGCTGGCCATCGCCGCCTTGCGCGCCGGCGAATTGCAGGTCGGCCGCGAACTGGTCGAGCTGGCGAGCAACGCGCCACGCGCCGACATCCCAGACGAGTACGTCGAGCTCGCGATCGCCAGCGCGCTGCTCGAGGGGCAACAAGGCCATTGGGCCGAGGCGCTGCGCGCACTCGACCGGGCGCTGCCCCTGGTGGGCGCCGACGATGCCGACGCGGCAGAAGGCCTGAGCCTGCGCGTGCGCTGCATGTATTTCCAGCTGCGCTCGGAGATTCACGAGCAGCTCGGCGACACAGCGCAGTCGCTGGCACACATGCGCATCTGGCAGCAGCTGCACGTGGCGCGTGCGCACCTGGCCTCGCGCGCACGCTACCAGGCCGCCGCCTTGCAGACCGAGCTCGTGCGGCTGCAGCACAAGCTCGACGAGCAGTCGTCGCAACGGCGCTCGACCGAGCGAGCACGCGCCGAGCTGGAGACCGCCAACGCGCAGCTGTCGCGCAAGATCAACGAGGTGCAGGCCCTGCAGTCGGCCCTGCAGGAGCAGGCCGTGCGCGACGCGTTGACGGGCCTGTTCAACCGCCGGTATCTGAACGAGACACTTCCAACTGCGCTGGCGCTCGCGCAACGCGAACACCAAGCGCTGGCGGTGGCCATCATCGACCTCGACCATTTCAAGGCCGTCAACGACCGCTACGGCCACGGCGCAGGCGACACCCTGCTGGCGGCATTCGGCCGCCTGCTGGCTGCGCGCTGCCGCAAGAGCGACGTCGCCTGCCGCTATGGCGGCGAGGAGTTCTGCCTGCTGATGCCGCGCAGCGACGCGGCCACCGCGCAGCGCAAGGTGTCGCACCTGCTGACGCTGTGGCAGCAGCAACGCTTCGAGATCGAGGGCGACTCGCTGACCGGCTTGAGCTTCTCGGCAGGAATATCGGATTCGATCCGCGCGCCGCTGTCGCCGCAGATGCTGCTGCAGGCAGCCGACCAGCAACTGCTGGTCGCCAAGCAGCACGGCCGCAGCCGCGTGCTGGCGCTGGGACGCAGCGAGACGCCGCACTGACAACCCCCTGCGGTCGGCCGATCGCGCGCAGCCTCAGCTGACCTTGTAGGTCATCAGGTGGATGCTGGTCTCGGTGGCGCCGATGCCCTTGATCAGGCGCAGCCGCTCCAGCACCTGGCCGAGCTCGGTGAGGTTCGATGATCGAATCTCGGCCAGCAGGTCCCAGCGCCCGTTGGTGTCGTGCACCGACGCCACGCCCGGCTCGCCCAGCAAGACGGCGATCACCTTGCGCATCTGGTTGCCTTCCACCGCGATGCTGGTCCACGCCTTGATCTCGTTGGGTTCGGTATCGGGCTTCAAGCGCACCGTGTAGCCGGTGATCACGCCGGCGTCTTCCAGCCGGGTGATTCGATTCTTGACGGTGCCGCGCGAGACCCCGAGCTTGTGAGCCAGTGTGGCCACCGTGCTGCGGGCATTGGCGCGCAACAGGCCGATCAGCCGCTGATCCAGATCGTCCATCGATCAAAGTGTCAGTATTGGCTGCCACTTTGTCAAGAAATCATGCTGTTTGCTGCACTGTCGATGCTTTTGATTGTCGCCATGGCTCGGAACAATCGACTGAACCATGCCCGTGCCATCCTCATGACGCTGCTGCTGACCCCTGCCGACGTGGCGCACATCGTGCGAGCGCAGGGCATCGCCGGCGCGCTGCGGCGCCTGACCCGCACGATCGAGGCCGACTTTCGGCGCTGGCGCGACTTCGACAAGAGCGCCCGAACGGCCAGCCACTCGCGCGACGGCGTGATCGAATTGATGCCGATCAGCGACGGCACGACGTACAGCTTCAAGTACGTCAACGGCCATCCGGGCAACACGCAGTTGGGGCTGCCCACCGTGATGGCCTTCGGCGGGCTGGCCGATGTCGCCACCGGCCACCCCGAATTGTTGAGCGAGCTGACGTTGACCACCGCGTTGCGCACCGCGGCCACGTCGGCGCTGGCGGCACGCTGGCTGGCCAGGCCCGGCAGCCGCACGATGGCGCTGATCGGCAACGGCGCACAGTCGGAGTTCCAGGCGCTCGCCTTCCACCACCTGCTGGGCATTCACGAGATCCGCTTGTTCGACATCGACGCCGCGGCGACGTTGAAACTGCAACGCAACCTGCGCAGCGTGCCCGGGCTGCAGCTGGTCGCCTGCAAGAGCACAGCCGACGCAGTGCGCGGCGCCGACGTTGTCACCACGGTGACTGCCGACAAGGCCCGCGCCGCGATCCTGACCGCCGACATGATCGAAGCCGGCATGCACATCAACGCGGTGGGCGGCGACTGCCCCGGCAAGACCGAGCTGCACCCCGAGGTGTTGCGCATGGCCAGCGTCTTCGTCGAGTACGAGCCGCAAACCCGCATCGAAGGCGACATCCAGCAACTGCCCGCCGACTTCGGCGTCACCGAGTTGTGGCGCGTGTTGTTGGGCGCCGCGGGCCGCGAGAGCCCCGGCCAAATCACCGTCTTCGATTCGGTCGGCTTCGCGCTCGAGGATTTCTCGGCGCTGCGCTGGCTGCGCGACAGCGCGCTCGAACTCGGCCTCGGCACGCCGGCGCAACTGGTGCCGGCACTGGACGACCCGAAGGACCTCTTCGCGCTGCTGAACGCGCCGCCCCCTCATCGGGGTGCGCCGATAGTGCGATCGCACGACACCCTGCAGTCGGCCTGAACGCGCGAGCGGTTACAGCGCCGAACGCCGGTGCTTTCGGGGGTTGGCGCGAGTTGGCGAAACCACCGGCTTGTTGAAGCGGCGACGCAGACCTAGAGTGCCGCTCTCTCACCTACAACGATTCGGAGACAAACATGTCGCTTGCGTTCGCCTTCAGGCGGTTCGCGCTGGCCGCTGCATTCGCCGGCGCTGCAGCCGGTGCCAGCGCCGGTGTGACGGTACGGTTCAGCGCCAGCGATCCCGCGGCCACACCATTTCCCAGCGACCGCTTCACGGTGCGCGACTGGGGCAACAACACGTTCCGACGTGTCAGCCTACCCCTGCCCGCCGACTGCACGAGCACACCCGCCAAGGCCCTCGAATGCGCCGACATCGTGGTCGTCAACGAGCTCGACGGCTTTTCGACGCAGCCGCGCATCACCATTCCGTTCAGCGGAGCGATCGATCCGGCAAGTGCCACCAGCGACAACATCTACCTCGTCAACCTGGGTGACACGTTGAGTCTGCGCGGCTTCGGCCAGCGGGTGGGCATCAACCAGGTGGTGTGGGACCCGGCGACCCGCACGCTGGCGTTGCAACCCGACGACCTGCTGCAACAGCACTCGCGCTACGTGTTGGTCGTCACCAATGGCGTGCGCGACGCCAGCGGCAAGCGCATCGAGCCAGGGCGCTTCCACGACGACAACGTGCGCGGCATGCACGAGTACGACCGCGACCTGCGCGACGGCATGCGCGGCGGCATCCACCGCAACCGCGTGGTGGCAGCGAGCCTGTTCACGACGCAGAGCATCACCGCCGACCTGCAGAAGATCGCGCGCCAGATCAAGCACTTGCGGCCGGCGCCGCTGAACTTCAACATCGGCAACGGCGGTGCGGTGCGCGCGGTGTTCCCGCTCGCCGGCGTGAGCAGCATCGTCCTCAACAGCCAGGTCGGCACAGCCCCGTCTTTCGTGCCCGCGGCCCTGCCACTGGGAGCGCTCGGTGCGGTCGGCCCGACCGTCGGGACCGTGGCCTACGGCAGGTACACCTCCCCGGACTACCAGACCGCGGGCAAGTACATCCCCGCCACCGACACGCTGGCCGGCCACCCTGCTGCCCAAGGCAGCAACGACGTGGTCGTGCAGATGTTCCTGCCGGCCGGCGTCAAGCCGGCGGCCGGCTGGCCGGTGGCGATCTTCGGCCACGGTTTCACCGACAGCATGTATGGGGCGCCTTGGACGCAGGCTTCGGTCTATGCCTCGCAGGGCATAGCGACGATCTCGATCAACGTCGTGGGCCATGGGCGCGGCGCGCTCGGCACGCTGAACGTGGCTCCGGTCGGTGGCGCTGCGCCGGTGGTCGTCCCCGCAGGCGGGCGCGGCATCGACCAGGACGGCAACGGCACCATCGATTCGACCGAAGGCGTCAACGCCGCCGGCGCGCGCAACATCATCGGCAGCCGCGACGGCCTGCGCCAGACGGTGGTCGACCTGATGCAACTGGTGCGCCAGATCGAAACCGGCGTCGACGTCGATGGTGATGGCGCAGTCGACCTCGATGCCACGCGCGTGTACTACGCCGGCCAGTCGTTCGGAGGCATCTACGGCACCATCTTCCTGGGCGTGGAGCAAAGACTCAAGGCCGGCGTGGTCAACGTGCCCGGTGGCTCGATCACCGAGATCGCGCGGCTGAGTCCGGCGTTCCGCCCGCTGAGCGCGCTGTCGCTGCAGGCGCGAGGGCTGCTGAACCTGCCACTCGCACCGCCCCCCGCATTCCCGCTGCAGTTCAACGAAAACATCCCGCTGCGCGACCTGCCGCCGCTGGTCAACACGGTGCCCGGCGCGATGGCGATTCAACAGGTGCTCGATCGCTTCCAGTGGGTGCAGCAGGCCGGCAACCCGGTGAGCTACGCGCAACACATCCGCAAGCAGCCGCTGCCCGGCCATGGTCCGAAGCCGGTGATCGTGCAGTTCGCCCGGGGCGACCAGACGGTGCCTAACCCCACGAGCAATGCACTGATTCGTGCCGGCGATCTGGAAGACCGGACCACGCTGTTCCGCAACGATCTGGTGGTCCTGGGCATCCCCGGCGCGCCGAAGAACGCGCACACGTTCCTCACCAACATCGACGTCAGCCGGCTGCCGCTGGCAGTCGTGCAGTTGGCGTTCGCGGCGCAGACGCAGATCGCGACCTTCTTCTCCAGCAGGGGCGCGACGGTGATCGATCCCGATGGCGCAGGGCCCCTGTTTGAGGTGCCGGTGGTGCTGCCGTTGTCCGAAGCGCTGAACTTCATCCCGTAACCGCCTTCGCCGGTGCTGCCGCTCGAGTGCGGCAGCACCGTTACCAATTTCCCCCCGGCGTCGGGGGACCGCCAGCGCACGCCCGCTCCGATAATGCGCCGCAAGTCGCACTCGGTTCGCATGCCCGCAACGATCACTCTCCTCCTTCGCATCGCTCGCGCCGCGGCGGTGAGCGCGCTGATGGTGCTGGGTGTGGGTGCAGCGGCGCAGGGTGGCAAGCCCGCCAAGGCCAAGCCGGCGTCTGCGGCGACACTTGCGCTGGCGGCCACTGCACCGCAGGTGGCGCCGATTCCCTTCGTCAACGGCCACCGCATCGCGCCCGCGCCATCGTGGGTGCTTGCGATCGACGCACCGATCAAGGCACCGGCCAGCGTTGTGCAGGGCCCAGGCTACCGCGTGCTGCTGTCGGATGTGCAGACGCGCCTGGACGCGCCCGGCGAACAACAACAATTCGTGCGCTCGCGGCTGGTGGCCAGCGAGAGCGCGGCATTGGCCGAGGTTTCGAAGGCCGAGCTGCAATTCAACCCCGCCTACCAGACGCTCACGCTGCACGAGGCCGCGCTGTGGCGCGACGGCGTGCGGCACGACCGCCTGGGCAGCGCGCGCATCGAACTGTTGCGCCGCGAAGAAAGGCTCGAGCAGAGCACGCTCACCGGCACGCAGACGCTGCTGGTGGTGCTCAACGACGTGCGCATCGGCGACGCGGTGGACGTCTCGTACACGCTGCACGGCGCCAACCCGATCTTCAAAGGCCGCTTCGCCGACAACTATCAGCTGACGTTCAGCTCCATCGCCGACGTCGTGCACGTGCGGGTCGATCATCCCGCCAGCCGTGGCTTGCGCGTCAAGGGCATTCGCACCGAGGTGGCGCCCGAGATCTCGCGCGACGGCGATCGCGAGAGCCTGCGCATCGTGCGGCGCGACGTGCCGATGGTGCGCAGCGAAGACCAGGTGCCTCCCTGGTTCAAGGTCTGGCCGTCGGTGCACATCAGCGAATACGGCGAGTGGAGCGAGGTCGCGCGCTGGGCCGAGGATCTGTTTGCCGACGGTGCCGACCTCGGGCCCGAGCTCAGCGCACGCGTCGATGCCTGGCGCGCCAAGGACCTGCCGCGCGATCGGCTGGCCGCCGAAGTGGTGGAGGCGGTGCAGGACGAGGTGCGCTACTTCAGCGCCAGCCTGGGGGAAAGCTCGCATCGTCCCAAGCCGGCGGCACGCACGTATGCCGAGCGCCTGGGCGACTGCAAGGACAAGGTCGCGCTGCTCAACACCGTGCTGCAGCGGCTGGGCTTCGACGCCCGGCCGGCCCTGGTGTCGATGCAGCGCAACCGCGGCATCGCCGACTACCTGCCGGGCCACGATCAGTTCGATCACGTGATCACACGCTTGCAACTCGACGACAAGGTGTACTGGCTCGACCCCACGCTGCAAAAGCAGGGCCGCCGCCTCGACACGCGCGGCCACCCGAGCTACGGCATGGTGCTGGTGGTGGCGCCGCAGACGCAAGCACTGGCGCGCGTCGAGTCGCCGTCCGGTGCGCCCGAGGGCATGGAGTTCGACCAGACGTGGGATCTGTCGGACCTCACGCGCGCCGCGCAACTCACGTCGATCGTGCGGGTGCGCGGCATGGCCGCCGAGTCGTGGCGCAACGCGGTGGCCGCCGGCGGCAGCGACCGCATCGCGGAGAACATGGCCGGCGCCTGGGCCCGCATGATGCCGGGGCTGAAAGCGACGGCCGCGCCGCAAGTGCGCGACGACCGTGAGACCAACACCTTCGAGTTCGAGTTGCACTACGAGCTGCCCGGCGTCGGCAACTACGAGCGCGGCACGCTCACCATCGAGGCCCCTGCGCTGGAACTGCTCGATGCGATGGTGGGTCCGCGCGAAGCACGGCGCGACATGCCGTGGATGTACGACCCGCCGCGCCTGATGCGCCAGCGCGTGCGCGTGATCGCACCGCGCCGCTTCCAGTCGCGCCCACCGGCGCCGCAAGAGGTGACCGACAAGCACTTCAACCTCAGTTCGCGCATGGAGGTCAGCGGCAACACCTTCACGCTGCTGCTCGGCTACACGCGCAAGGTCGACGAGGTGCTGCCGGGCGACCTGGCGAGCTACCGCGAGCGCGTGCAAGCGGCGCGCCGCCTGGGCGGCACCACGCTGCGCCTGCCGCTGCTCGATGCCGACCGCCTGCACGGCGTGTTCAACGACATCGAACGCCGCATGCAGCGCCAATACGGCTCGACCAGCGATGCCCTGCGTGAGCTCGTGGTGCGCCAGGAGCTCGAGGTGGCGTTGGCCACCGAGGTGCTGAAGGTCGCCGGTGAAGGCTCGCCGCTGGCCGGTGTGGTGCTGGCCAAGCGCGCGATGGCCAACAACATGCTCAACCGCTTCGACGCCACCCTCGCCGACGTCGACCGCGCACTGCCGCTGAGTGCGCAGGCGAGCGAGTTGCTCTACGCACGCGGGCTGGCGCTGTTGTCGCTGGGCCGCACCGACGAAGCGGTGGCCGCGATGCGCAGCGCCAACGAGCCCGACCGCCGCAGCTTCTTCACCAAGGGCCTGGGCAACGCGCAGTACTACCGCGGCCAGTATGCCGATGCCGAAGCGTCGTTCCGCGAGGCCGCGCAGGAGTCCAGCGGCGAGGAACGCGACTTCGCGCTGATCTGGCTGTTCCTGTCAGCGCAGCGCAATGGCGGCAAGGGCCGCGCCGCGATCGCGCCGTTCGTCGACCAGACCGATGGCGAGCGCTGGCCCGGCGCGGTGGTGCACTACCTGGCCGGGCGAGTGTCGCAGGACGAGTTGCTGCGCTCGGCGCGCAAGGACAAGCAGATGGAACGGCTCAACCTGTCGGAAGCCTGGTTCTACGTCGGGCAGCAGCTGCTGCTGACCGGCGACTCCGAAGGTGCACGCCGCATGTTCCAGCGCACGGTCGAGATCGGCGCGCTGCCGTACCGCGAGCACGCGTTTGCGCAGATCGAGCTGAAGCGGGTTTCCGGGCGATAGGGCCAGCCAGCGGCCGGCTGACGCCGCCGCTCAGGACCACACCTCGCGGGCGACCTCGATCACCCGCTTCAGCTTGCGCCACTGGTCGTCGATCGACAGCGCATTGCCGTGGTGGGTGCTCGAGAAGCCGCACTGCGGTGACAGGCACAGGTCTTCCAGCGGCACGAACTTCGACGCCTCGTCGATGCGGCGCTTCAGATCGTCCTTCTCCTCGAGCGCGCCGACCTTGGTCGTCACCAGGCCCAGCACCACCTTCTTGCCGCGCGGCAGCGCGCGCAACGGCTCGAAGCCGCCCGCGCGGGCGCTGTCGAACTCCATGAAGTAGCCGTCGACGTCGGTCGAGAACATCGCCTCGACCACCGGGGCGTAGCCGCCCTCGGCGACCCATGCGCTCTTGAAATTGCCGCGGCAGGTGTGGATCGTCACCGCCATGTCGGCCGGCTTGCCGGCCAGCGCGGCGTTGATCACCTCGGCGTAGCGGCGCGGCAGCGCGGCCGGGTCGTCGCCGTTGCGGCGGCAGTTCTCCTGGATCTTGGGGTCGCACAGGTAGGCGAAGGTGACGTCGTCGAGCTGCAGATAGCGGCAGCCGGCCGCGGTCAGGTGCGCAATCGCCTGCCGGTACGCGGCTGCCACGTCGGCCCAGAACGTGTCGAGGTCGGGATAGGCGCTCTTGTCGATCGCCGCGCGGCCGCCGCGCAAATGCAGCATCGACGGCGACGGGATCGTCATCTTGGCGGTCCGCGTGGTCACCGACTTCAGGAATTCGAAGTCCTCCACCATGATCGGCCGCGAGCAGCCCACGCGTCCGGTGACGGTGGCAATCGGTGGCTGCTCGCCCTGGCCGGCGATCTTGAACTTCTCGCCCTCGTTGTGCTTGAGCGTCACGCCATCGAGCTGCGACAGGAAGTCCAGGTGCCACCAGTCGCGGCGGAACTCGCCGTCGGTCACCGACTGCAAGCCCAGGTCTTGCTGCCGCTGCACGGCCTCGCGCACGGCACGGTCCTCGGCGGCGCGCAACGTGACGCGGTCGATCTCGCCGCGCTTGGAGCGCGCGCGCAACTGCGCCAGCGACTCGGGTCGCAACAGGCTGCCGACCTGATCGGCGCGAAACGGCGGCTTGGCTGGCACGAAAGGCTCCTGGTGCTTCCCAGTGGGGCAGACCCTTGCAAGGGGTGGGGGGTCAGTTCAATGACCCTTTGTAAGGGATCGCTAGCGGATTCGCAACATTTACTAGCAAAACTTACTGACTGAAAGATTTGGATGCTCGGAGACGGGTCGCGAAGCGTACGTTCAGCCGCCCTCAAGACGAGGGCACTTGAAGGAGGATGACATGCGACCCATTTTCTTCGTATTCGCTGCCGGCGCCGGACTGCTGGCGTGCAACGGCGGCTCCGACACTGACACGGTGTCGACGACGGAGCCGGCGCAGGCGATGGTCGGCGATAACCCGGCAGCCGTCACCGCCAACGCCGTGCGCGACACCATCGAGGCCATGCGCGGCGGTAGCCGCAGCGACGGTTCGACGCTCACGCTCAGAGGATCCAACGCCCGCGACCCAGGCCCGCGCGACACAGTGGGTGACGCGGGCGCGCCGCTGGAGGGCCTGAACTCCGCCCAGGCTTATGCCTTCCAGGTGGGCAAGGAAGACTTCGAGGAGGCCGAGGAGCCCGACGAGGGCCTCGGGCCGACCTTCAACCTCGACGGCTGCGGTGGCTGCCACTCGCAACCGGCCATCGGTGGCACCAGCCCGAAGGTCAATCCGCAGGTCGTCATGCTCAACAAGATGGTCAAGGACCACCACTCGACCAACAAGTTGCCGTCTTTCATCACCGCCAACGGTCCGGTGCGCGAGGCCCGCTTCGTGCGCAATGCCGACGGTTCGCCCGACGGCGGTGTGCACGGCCTGTTCACGCTGCAGGGTCGCGACGACGCGCTGGGCTGCAATCTGAGCCAGCCCAACTTTGCGGCAGAACTGCAGCGCAACAACGTGGTCTTCCGGATTCCGACCCCGTTGTTCGGCACCGGCTTGATCGAGGCCATTCCCGACAGCGAGATCCGACGAAACCAGGCCAGTGCCGCATCTGCCAAGCAGGCTGCGGGCATTCGTGGTCGACCCAACGTGCTGCTGACCGGCAATTCGATCACCGGCCGGCCCAACCTCAATGGCAACGACGGCACCATCGGGCGCTTTGGGCACAAGGCACAGAACAAGTCGCTGCTGATCTTCTCGGCCGAGGCCTACACCGTCGAGATGGGGATCACGAACCTGGGATTCCCGACCGAGCGCGACGAGAGCGAGGGCTGCAGGGATCTCGCGCCCTCGCCCAACAGCGAAGCCACTTTCGAACCCGAACCCGGGTCTCCTGCCTCGCACTACCCGGCGGTGGACGGGCTCAGTTCGATCGAGAAGTTCACGATCTTCATGCGCTTCCTGGCGCCGCCGAAACAGTCGCTCCAAGTGAAGAACGCCACCCCAGCGTCGATCGCTCGCGGGCGCCAGCTGTTCAGCGACGTCGGCTGCGCGCTGTGCCACGCGCCGTCGCTGAAGACCTATCCGAGAGCGTCGATGGCGCAGATGTCCGGCAAGACCGTCAATCTGTTCTCGGACCTGCTGATCCACGACATGGGCAGCGGCCTGGCCGATGGCATCCAGCAAGGGCAAGCCAGCGGCCGCGAGTTTCGCACCGCGCCGCTGTGGGGGCTCGGCCAGCGCCTGTTCTTCCTGCACGACGGCCGCACGTCCGACTTGCGCCAAGCGATCTTGGAGCACTACAGCGATGGCTCCGAGGCCAACACGGTGACGCGGCGCTTCTTCGAGCTGTCCGATTCACAGGAGCAGGACGTGCTGAATTTCCTGCGCTCCTTGTGACCGCAACGAAGGTGACTGCAGTTCTGGGATAACGCGCCCCTCGGGGACTGACAGCGGGCCGCCGGGGACACCCTGCGGTGCCGCTACCATGCTCCCTCGCGGCCCCTCCGGCCGCGAGGGAGTTCGCATGCAACTTCGCCCCCTCGGCGGCAGCGGCCTGATGGTCGCGCCGCTGGCTTTCGGCGGCAACGTGCTCGGCTGGACGGCCGACGAGGCCGCGTCGTTCAGCCTGCTCGATGCCTTCGTCGGCGACGGCTTCAACCTGTTGGACACCGCCGACGTCTACTCGCAATGGGTGCCCGGACACACGGGCGGCGAGAGCGAATCGGTGATCGGCCGCTGGCTGAAGAAAAGCGGCAAGCGCAACCGCATCGTGCTGGCCACCAAGGTCGGCATGGACATGGGCGACGGCAAGATCGGGCTGGCGCCGAAGTACATCCGCCAGGCCGTCGACGATTCGCTGCGCCGCCTGCAGACCGACCACATCGACCTCTACCAGGCGCACCGGGACGACCCCAAGACCCCGCTGGAAGAAACGCTCGGCGCCTTCGCCGACCTGGTCCGCGCCGGCAAGGTGCGCGCGATCGGCGCCAGCAACTACTCGGCAGCGCGGCTCGGGGAGGCACTCGCGGCCAGCGCCAGCGCGAAGCTGCCGCGCTACGAGTCGCTGCAGCCGCTGTACAACCTGGTCGAGCGCGCCGCCTACGAGGAAGAGCTCGAAGCGCTGTGCCGGCGCGAGGGCCTGGGCGTCATCAACTACTTCGGCCTGGCCAGCGGCTTTCTCACCGGCAAGTACCGCAGCGAAGCCGACGCCGGCAAGAGCCCGCGCGGCGGCAACATCGTCAAGAAATACCTCAACGAGCGCGGCCGCCGCGTGCTCGATGCGCTCGACAGCGCGGCCGCCCAGCACAAGGCCACGCCGGCGCAGGTGGCGCTGGCCTGGCAGATGGCACGCCCCGGACTCACCGCGCCGATTGCCAGCGCCACGTCGCTCACGCAATGGCGCGAACTGGCCGGCGCCGCGCGCCTGCAACTCGACGTCGCCACCATCGACGCGATCGACGCCGCCAGCCGCTGACTACCGGCGCCGCGGATGGCGTGACGGACGGCCTCCCCGGCTTGAGGGGGCGCCGGGCATGCGGTCCCGGCGAAGAGAAATGCGGCCGCCGGCGAACGGCGCCCGGCGTGCCACACTTTGCCCATTGGAGTTGTCAGCCCGTACAGCCCATCATGAACGCACCCCTGCCCCTGCCCGCGCTCGACGAGATCCGCCAACACGACGACGAGATGGTCGCCATCCGGCGCCAGATCCACTCGAACCCCGAACTGGCCTACGAGGAACACGCGACCTCCGACCTGGTGGCCGAGCGCTTACAGCGCTGGGGCTACGAAGTGCATCGCGGCCTCGGTGGCACCGGCGTGGTCGGCACGCTGCGCGTGGGTACGTCGGGCCGCCACATCGGGCTGCGCGCAGACATGGACGCGCTGCCGATCGGCGAGACCAGCGGCAAGCCGTGGGCGAGCAAGGTGTTCGGCAAGATGCACGCCTGCGGCCACGACGGCCACACCGCGATGCTGCTGGCCGCGGCGCGCCACCTGGCGGCGACGCGCCGCTTCGACGGCCACCTGCACCTGGTGTTCCAGCCGGCCGAAGAGGGCCTGGCCGGCGCCAAGCGCATGCTCGACGACGGCTTCCTGAAGCTGTTCCCATGCGAGGCGATGTTCGGCATGCACAACATGCCCGGCATGGCCGAGGGCCAGTTCAGCATCGTGCCGGGCTTCGCGATGGCCAGTTCGGACTCGTGCTTCATCACCGTGCGCGGCAAGGGTGGCCACGGCGCGATGCCGCACATCGCGGTCGACCCGGTGGTCGCCGCATCGAGCATCGTGATGGCGCTGCAGACCATCGTGTCGCGCAACGTGCCGCCGCTGGAGATGGGCGTGGTGACTGTGGGTGCCTTCCAGGCCGGCGACGCGCCCAACGTGATCCCCGGCGAAGCCACGCTCAAGCTCACCGTGCGCGCCTACAAGCCCAAGGTGCGCGACCTGCTCGAGCAGCGCATCACCGATATCGCGCAGACGCAGGCCGCGGTGTACGGCGCCAGCGCCGTCGTGCAGTACCAGCGGCGTTATCCGATGCTGTACAACCACCCGGAGCAAAGCGCGTTCTGCGAGCGCGTCGTGCGCGAGTGGCTGGGCGATGTGGGCCTGGTCGCAAACGCCGAGCCGGTGACCGGAAGCGAAGATTTCTCCTTCTTCCTCGAGCAGGTGCCGGGCTGTTATGTCTTCATCGGCAACGGCGTCGGTGACGCCGGCGGCTGCATGGTGCACAACCCAGGCTACGACTTCAACGATCGTGTGCTGCCCACCGGCGCCAGCTACTGGGTGCGCGTCGCCGAGACGTATTTGAACGCCGCGCAGCGCTGAGCACGGCGTCGATCACGATGGGCAAGAAGCCTTCTGCACAGCGCGGCACCACCCAGGGAGACCCGGGCATCGCGGGTCTGGCGGCCGACGCGCCGCTGGTGCTGACGCTGCGCGATGTCGAGGCGCCGCTGCCGCCAGCGCGCGCGAGCGCGCCGGCCGACGACGGCCTGGTGCTGTCCGACACCGAACTGCAGCCCGAGCCCTGGCTCGGCGACCCCGACGCCGATCGTGAGGCGCAACGCGCGGCGCGGCGCGCGCAGGTGCGGCGCGATCGCCATCGCGATGTAGCCGCCGATGCGCCGAAGGCGCCCGAGATGCTGGTGCTCAGCGCAGACGGGTCGTCGTGCGCCGAACTCTGTGCCCAGTTGCGCGCGTTCGGCTTCGGCGTGCAGGTGACGGCGCAGGCGCCCGACATGCCGGCGCCGTGGCCGTTCGCTGCCGTGTTCGTCACGATGCCGGTCCGCAACGCCGAAGGCACCGACACATTCGACCTGTGCAACCAGGTGCGCGAGGCGAGCCGCCTGCCCGGCCAGAAGAAGCCGCTGCTGGTGTTGGCCACGCCACAATTGAGCTCGACCGATCGAGTGCGCGCCGGCCTCGCCGGCTGCCACGAGATCCTGATCGGGCCGGTCAGCCGCGGCAGCGTGGCCCAGCTGCTCGACGCGCGCGGCATCGCGCTGCCGTCGGACGCACGTCGCGTCTGACCGACCGTTTCACTTCGCCCGCGGCTGCACCCACACACGCAGCAGCGCGCCCAGCCGCGTGCGCCAGGGCAGCCCCTCTTCGGACAGCACATCGAGAAAGTCCGACAGCCGCTTGGACTTGCCGATCGTGTACATCGTCAGCCACACGATGGCGACGAACACCACGCCGAACACCAGCACACGCTCGAACAGCGGCCGCTCGGCCATCGCCAGCAGGTTCATGCCGAGAAAGCCCGTGGTGACGGTGCCCACCAGGCCGAAGATCGTCACCACCGTCAGCCGCACCACCGTATTGGCCTGACGGCGCAGGCTGTCGGCATCGAGGTAGGTGTTCATGTCGTGCATGCGCTCCTTGACCTCGGCATACAGCGGGTCCAGGCCAAGCTGCGTGGTGCACATCTGGAACAGCGCTCGCACCTGCGCCTGCTCCGACACCTCGTGGAACCAATAGCGGTGCGTGAAACGCAGGAAGGTGGCATAGCCGCTGCGGATCGCGCGCTTGAACTGCTTCACGCTCTCGGGGTCGGCGATGTCCAGCCGCTTCAGCGCATCGACCAGACGGTCGGAGAACATCAGCAGCGCCGCCTTCTGCACGTGCGCGATCAGGAACAGCATGAAGTGCTGGTGGCGAAACTGCGCCAGCACGCCGCGCTCGCTGCAGCGGTAGAACTCGGCGCGCGCATCGCCCACCACCACCAGCGCATGGCCGCAGCACAGGTAGCGCGTGCGCGGCGCCGCGCCGCTGTCGGACCAGAAGCGGTCATAACAATGGCGCTGCTCGAAGTCGGCCAGGTGCTGCTCGCCGAACGGCAGGTTGTCGTCGCCCGCGCCGGTGACGAGCCCCAAGCGGATGAAGTCGCTGCGCGTCAGCGCGCGCGGCTCGTCGACCGCGAGATACGCCATCATCGGCATGCGGTAGTACTCGATCTGCCGGTAGCGCAGCGCGCCTTCGCGCTCGGAGTGGTCGGGCACCAGCGGCTCGAGCATGAACTCCCAGTGCGCGGCGATGCGCGGCGCTCGGTGCTCGGCGACATAGGCCAGATACGCCTCACGCGATTGCGCGTCAGAGCTCGCCAGCACGCGGCCCTGCGCATCGAGCCATTCGACACCGGCCATCGCGTGCAGCGGCTGCCCGGCGGCGTCCCACCCCGACGGATAGCCGCGGCCGAAGCGGTAGAGGATGTCCTGCGCGTCGCGCAGGCTCAAGGAGTCGGCCGCCACCTCGACGTTGAGCAGCACCACGTCGACGTCTTCGAAGAAGTACAGGTCGACGTGCACCACCTCGAGCGTGAAGGTCGGCGATCCCGCCCGCGGCAGCAGCCGCACCGCGCGCACGTCGTCGCGTCGGAACACGTGCATCGACGACGGCGACGAGTCGCCGTGGCGGCCGCGCCCCTCGCCGTACAGGAACTGCTGCACGTAGGGCAGGAAGGTCACGAACTCGTGGTAATGCCGCTCCTGGAAGCGATCGGGCGTGCCGCTGTACTCGTCCATCGCGCGGCGCCAGGGCCCGGCGCCGCTGGCGGTGCCGAGCAGTTCCCAGGGCCGGCGCTGCACCTCGTCGCCGCGCCGCAGCGCCACCAGCCGCAACGGCCACAACAGGATCTGCCGCAGGTGGTGCACCTGCTCAACGGGCAACGACGCGGGTGCCCTCTGATCGATCGAGGCCGGTTGCATGGCGCGACAGTGTAGGCGCGCAGCGCGAAGGCGCATACCGCACTGGCGCTAAGCTCACTGGATGCCCGCGCTGCCCGAACGCATCGTCTGCCTGACCGAAGAGCCCACCGAGGTGCTGTACGCGCTCGGGCAGGAGAAGCGCATCGTCGGCATCTCCGGCTTCACGGTGCGCCCGCCGCGCGCGCGGCAGGAAAAACCCAAGGTCAGCGCATTCACCAGTGCCAAGGTCGATCGCATCCTCGCGCTGAAGCCCGACCTGGCGATCGGCTTTTCCGACATCCAGGCCGACATCGCGCAGGCGCTGATCAAGGCCGGCATCGAGGTGTGGATCGCCAACCACCGCTCGGTGGAGCAGATCCTCGGCTACGTGCTACGCCTGGGCGCGATGGTCGGTGCGGCCGATCGCGCACGGCAGTATGTGGACACGCTGCAGTCACACATTGACTTCGTGCGCGCCAGCGCGGCCACGCTGCCACGCCGGCCGCGTGTGTATTTCGAGGAATGGGACGAGCCGGCGATCAGCGCGATCCGCTGGGTCAGCGAGCTGATCGGCATCGCCGGCGGCGACGACGTGTTCCCGCAGCGCGCCGCCGCGAGCCTGGCCCGCGACCGCATCGTGGCCGACGGCGGCGAGATCGTGCGCGCGGCGCCAGACCTCATCATCGGCTCGTGGTGCGGCAAGAAGTTCAGGTCCGAGCACGTGGCCGCACGCAAGGGCTTTGCCGATGTGCCGGCGGTACGCGACGGCGAACTGCACGAAGTCAAATCGCCGCTGATCCTGCAGCCGGGGCCGGCCGCGTTGACCGACGGCCTCGACGCGCTGCATGCCATCATCCGACGCTGGGCCGAGAAATGAAGGAGTCCTGAGCATGTTCAAAGCCATCCTGCTGTCGCAGACCGAAGACAAGAAGACCCGTGCCGAACTGCTCGACCTCGACGAGTCGCGGCTGCCCGATCGCGACGTCACGGTGGCGGTCGAACACTCGACGCTCAACTACAAGGATGCGCTGGCCATCACCGGCCGCGGCGCGGTGGTACGCAACTGGCCGCTGGTGCCGGGCATCGACCTCGCGGGCACGGTCACCACCAGCCGCAGCGCCGACTGGAAGGCCGGCGACAAGGTGGTCGTCACCGGCTGGGGCCTTGGCGAAAACCACTGGGGTGGCCTGGCGCAGCGGGCGCGGCTCGATGCCGGCTGGTTGTTGAAGATCCCGGCGCCCTTCACCACGCGCAGCGCGATGACCATCGCCACCGCAGGCTTCACGGCCGCGCTGTGCGTGATGGCATTGCAGCGCCATGGCCTCGCGCCCGGCGACGGCGAGGTGCTGGTCACCGGCGCGGCCGGCGGCGTGGGCTCGGTCGCGGTGGCGCTGCTCGGCAGCCTGGGCTACACCGTGGTGGCGTCCACCGGACGCCCGCAGGAGGGCGACTACCTGCATCGCCTGGGCGCGCGCCGCATCGTCGAGCGCGCCGGGCTCGCGATGGCCGGCAAGCCGCTGCAGAAGGAAGTGTGGGCCGGCGTGGTCGACACCGTCGGCAGCCACACGCTGGCCAATACCTGCGCGCAGACACGCTTCTACGGCGCGGTGGCCGCCTGCGGCCTGGCGCAAGGCGGCGACTTTCCGACCACGGTGATGCCGTTCATCCTGCGCGGTGTCACGCTGTACGGCATCAACA